>CACXES010000038.1 GCA_902766745.1 uncultured Ruminococcus sp. | reverse complement strand
GTCGATACACTTCAATGCCGGGCAAGGACAAGGAGTCGAGTGCTGGACATACGGTTCCGGGGATGCCGGGTGCGCTGATAAGATAAAGCGTAATATCGCAATGCTCGGATTTCGAGACAGAGGAATAAAAGACGGTTCGCACCTGTATGTCATTAAGTATACTACGGCTCGTGCGGTTCTTGTAGAGGTGTGCTTTGTGGACACCGAAAGCGATGCTAAGCAATACAAAAAAGTCGGTGCGTCAAATATAGCGGCGGCAATATGCGAAGGCATTACGGGTAAAAAAATAACCGATGAGGAGGAAATATCAATGTCACAGTATGAGGAATTAAAGAACGAAATTTCGCAGCTGACCGAGACGGTAAAAATTCTTGTCACTGAGCTGCATGATATGAAAAATCCGATGATTTACAACTACATCGACGATAATATGCCCAAGTGGGCGCATGAGGCGGTGCGGAAAGCGGTTGATAAAGGAATACTGAAAGGGGAAGAGGAAGGTCTGAACCTCACATATTCCGATTTGCGTACCATTGTCAGAGAATACCGCGCCGGACTTTATGATTAAAAATCTGACAACATCTTGACTGTTATTTGACTGACATTTTCATAGAAATACACCTAAATATATATAATTATATCGAATATATAAAAGTATAAAAAATAGCGTAACTATGGGATTTTCCCGTAATTACGCTATTTTTTGTGGTCGGGGCGACAGGATTCGAACCTGCGGCCCCTTGGTCCCAAACCAAGTGCGCTACCAAACTGCGCCACGCCCCGAATTCTAAACACATAATGCTATTATACACTGACTTTTCAGTATTGTCAATATTTTTTGTTCAAATAATTTTATTTTTTGAAATATTGGTTTTTGCGCTTTACATAACAAAGCCCGTGCGCAAGTGACACGGGCAAACTGTTTTAGGCTGCGTTGTTCAGAAAGTCGCAAATTCCCTCGTATATCGCATCTGCGAGCCTTGACTGATACTCCTCGGTGTTAAGCTTTTTCGCCTCCTCCGGATTGGAGAGAAAGCCGCACTCCACAATCGCCGACGGAATTTCGGCATTCTTCAGGATATAGATCCCGCTGTCCGCCGCCTTTGCCACACGTGTATTTCCGTCGTTTAAAACCCTCGGAAGCGCCGCCTGTATTGCCTCGCCGAGCCGTCTGCTATCCTCCGGTGTCTTGGAATAAAATACCTGCGCCCCCCAATATTGTTCCTGAGGGAATTTATTCATATGAATGCTGATGAATATATTCGCTCCGCTTTCCTTTATCATATCTCTTCGACGCTTAAGGTCCGATTTCTTTGCGGTGCTTCCGTCCGTGCGTGCTTCATCCGCAGTCGATACATCCTCATCTCGGGTCATCAACGCACGTCCGCCTCCGCCCTCGATCCTTTCCCGAAGCTTTTTTGCAACGCTCAGATTTATGTCCTTCTCCGAAATGCCGTTTGCCGACGCACCGCCGTCAAAGCCACCGTGTCCGGCATCTATCAGTATTGTCATTTCGCTCATGGCAGCGGCATCTATACATTTTCCCACATCGTCATGGGCTTCCTTAACAGAAATGCACACAGCACACAGGCCTATTCCCAAAAGCAGCGAGAATAAATATACTAACGCCCTGCCCTTTATTGTATAAAACATAATTTTCACCTCCGCTAAAGACATAATATGCATGAGATCGGCGAAAAATTCCTGTACATTGCTGAGATATAACCTAAGCGGGATGTATCACGCCGCTTAGACAGCGG
Source organism: uncultured Ruminococcus sp. (assembly GCA_902766745.1). GTDB lineage: Bacteria > Bacillota > Clostridia > Monoglobales > Monoglobaceae > UMGS1820. The sequence goes on along the minus strand of CACXES010000038.1, from coordinate 6,936 downwards.
GTTCGGATGCGAAAATACCGCCCCGAGAGACAATTTCGAAGCGGTATAATCACTTTGCTTTGGCTTTTAATCCGCAGTTCCTTTAATCTTTGCGGTGTTCTCATCCTCGCAGGGTATAAGAAGAAGATATAAGCCTATGCAGACAATAATATAGACTATAAAGAATGATTTTGACGGCGCAGCAGTTGTTATCCTGAATATCGGGTTGGAAAAGACCTCTGACAGCCTGTTTATGAGCCAAAGTGACGGGTTTACAAAATATGCCGCCGTAAAGTAAGCCGCAGCGGGCAAAACCGAGTACAGCACAGCGGTCGCCATACCTCCGATGAACACAACAGCTGTCAGAGGTATTGCTGCGATATTGCCGATTATACTTCCCCACTGAATAGCTCCGAAAATCTTCATCATTGGATAAAGCAGTCCAATCGATGCCGAAATCGAAACACAGACGGAGGATAAGCAAAATTTAATCAAACCGTGCAGAGCCTTTGATGCTATACTCCGAGCTTGTGTTATGTAAATCCGACCTTCCGTCTTCGGAAATGCCGAGAGTGCCGTATTATACATAAGCTTATAAAACACCAGTATTCCCAAGGTTGCGCCGAATGACAGGATAAATCCGGCAGAGTTTAAGTTGTACGGGTTGCATATCACAAGTGATAAAGCTGCTGCGGCAAGGGCGGTTATTCCGTCATACGGCCGCATTATCCCTGAGGCGGCAAGGAATATTGACATCATTATCACTGTGCGGCAGACAGATGGCGTGAAGCCTGCCGCCGCAGCAAAAAGTATCAGGCATGCCGCAATCAGCAGAGCACTCAGCCGTTTAGGAAATCTTAAGGCTCCGAGAATTACGCTCAGAAACATCACAAGATACGATATGTGCAGACCCGATACAGCGGCTATATGCATAAATCCCGAATCGGCAAGGCGGTCATAATGCTCCTCAGAAAAGCTCTCGGTACTGCCGATCAATATCCCCTGAAGCAGTGACAGCTCCTCAGTCTTATATGGATAGGCTCTGCCGCTATTTAGTATTTCACGGCGAAACGACTGTCCCACACGCATAAGCCACGGCTGTTTATACTCCAAGCCACCGTAATCGGAGATGCCTGTCTTGCCGCTGTAACAGGAAAAGCAGACATCCTTCCGGCGCATATAGCTTGTATAATCAAATCCACTCCTGTGGCCGTCAAAGGATAAAATATGATCGACCGAAATCACATCCCCGATTTTGGGAAGCGGCTCGTCTGCCCCAATATACACAAGTATCTTAGGGTATCTTTCGTAGGTCTTTTCCTCTCCGTCTCGTACGGCTTTTAATACCTCGCATTGAAATCCGAAGCTTTTTCCGCTTGAGCTTATCTCCGGCTCGCTTAAAACGCCGCAGTACAGTACCTGCTGCTCGGCTAAATCCGCCGCATCGGAATCGAAGCATTCAATTCGCCAAGCCGCAAGAATATGGCCGCAGATAAAGACAGCGGCAATCAAAAGCACACAAAATACCCGGCTGCGTATTTCGCGCCGTTTGCGTAATATGATTGCTGCCCCGACAAAGGCGAAAATTATTGCAAAAGCAAAGAAGGCCGCAAAGATATAAATCCCTGCGGCATTTTTCGCCGTAATACCCTGATTTAAAGCTGTATATGTGCCGCCGATAAAAGCGACAGCCCCGACAGCCAAATAACGCCTGCCGAAGGTTAGATAATACATTATATCCTTCATAACGGTTCTCCGTTAAGTTTTATCTGTACATGTGTTTTTATTCAAATCTCTTCATACATGGATGCCGCTGCATCCTTGAATGCGGTGTCCTTGACCTCCAAGACTTTGACGGTCAAAGGTCTTGCTCCGAACTGTATGGTTATCTCATCGCCGACCTTTACATCGTAGGAGGCGCGCGCAATTTTACCATTTACGCTCACCCTGCCGCCGTCGCATGCCTCATTGGCAACAGTGCGCCGCTTGATCAGCCGCGATACCTTTAAATATTTATCAAGTCTCATGTTCTTTCTCCTTTGGCTCAAGTATTTTCTTTTTTGCTCAAGTATTTTCTTTTTCAGCTTTTTTGTTTTGCTCAAATTTCTCAAAATCCGAAATGAATTTATTTATATATCCCGAAAGCGCAACCTCCGGATCTATTCCGTGTTCACCCGCCGCCGCAGCAATGTCAAAGAGCAGCCGTCCGAACTCATACTCCGTCTCTGCTGAAACATCCGCCGCAGTGTGGTTAAAGCCTGCCTTAATGGCTTTTTTGCGAATCTTTTGCGCCCTCATCAGGGTCGGGATATACGCCGAAACACCGTGAAGTTCATCTGCAATACTGCGCTGGCTTCTGTCGGCACGCTTTATCGCATCCCACTTGTTTAATACATCGTCGCTGTCCTTGACCGATGCATCTCCGAAAACGTGGGGGTGGCGGTGTATCATTTTTCGGCTTATGGCATCCGTTACGTCATTTATATCGTATTCGCCGTTATCCTTGGCAATCTGTGCGTGCAGCACCACCTGCAGGAGTACGTCTCCGCTTTCATCGGCAATTTTTGACGGGTTTTTGCCGTCTATTGCCTCAACCAGCTCATACGCCTCCTCGATAACGCTTTTTCTGATACTCTCGTGGGTCTGTTCTCTGTCCCACGGACAGCCGCCGGGCGCACGGAGCGCCGCAATTATATCCACAAGCTCGCTGAAGGTATACTTCTCATTTGTAGGTTTCATTATAATTATCTCCCGTTCATTATTGGTTAATTATTTAATAGGTTATTTCAAAAGCTTATATTTCTGCATCAGCTTAGCAATTTTCTCACCCTTGGGCAGCATAACGACATCCTCTTTGCGTACCGCCCGAACTGCCAGTGCGGACGCAGCGTATATTAACACGCACAGACCTATTTCGATTATGCACCATATGCCGCCGGTCGGCAGAGCCTTAATCATCAGATATGCCGCAGCGCCCATTATAAGTGCCGACACAAGTGGCTTGATGCAGAAGCTGCCCCACTTAAATTCGATACCGGCGGTCTTTATGATTGATATTATATTTAACACCGCTATTATCAGATAGCATACGCCTGTTCCGACGGGAGCTCCGTCTATCCCGAGATAGGGTATGCAGAAGAAGTTGACCGCAACCTTGACGAGACCGCCTATTATCATGTGAATTACCGGTTTGTACACTCTGCCGTATGCCTGTAGAATCGAATTTGTGACCTGTACAATCGCAACGGGTATTATTGCTATCGATAAAACAGACAGAACCGACGCTGCGTTTCCGTCGCCGAAAAGCAGATTTAATATCCCGTCCGACAGCGTCGCCATTCCGATTGCGCATGGTGCGGCAAACAGCATGGCAATGCGTATTGTGCTTTCGGTGATAGTTTTTGCCTCGCGGCGTTCGGACTTAGCCACTGCTGCGGATATTGCCGGTACAACGCTGGTGCCCAGTGCCACGATCAAGGTCAGCGGCAGATTAAACATGGTCAGTGCCTTTCCCGTGTACATTCCGTATAATGTCGCCGCCTTCTGCTCAAGGAGTGCCGCTCCGCTCCAGCCCTCTGCCGAAGCTTTTGCGAAAAACTGTGTTCCCTCGGCAAACATATACGAATATTTGTCGAACACCTCAGGGTTTATCACCAGACGGTGGCTTATTGTCGCCATATCTATAAGGGTTGTAAGGCTCGACACCGAGGCACCGACAGTGATCGGTATTGCGATCATGATAAGCTGCTTTAAAATTGCCCTGTCTGGACTTGATATCTTCCCCGAGAGAAGCTTCTTGTTTCGTCTTTTATGTACGATATATATGACCGACAGTATAGACGCCGAAAGCAGTGTTCCGAGGGTTACACCGAAGATTGCCCCTCCCGAGGCAAACACCGTCTGAAGATGCGGAGAGGAAACCTTTCCCGCAGCAAAGTCAATCATCTTACCTATGCTGCCGTCTACGGCAAGGTTCATTACAAGCCCGGCAGCGACAAGCCCGGCCGCCATTTTTACAACCGATTCCACAACCTCGCTGAGCGCAGTGGGATACATATTCTGCCGTCCCTGAAAATAGCCGCGGTATGCAGACGCCAACGATACAAAGAGCACGGAGGGGGCGATTATGGCAATTCCGGTCGCCGCATCGTCAATCCCTACAAGCCTTGCAAGTCCGTCGGAAAATATGAGCATTGCCGCCGTTCCCAAAAGACCGACTACCGCCAGGAAACGAAAGGCAGCCTTAAATACTCTGTTTGCGTCCGTCTCAGAGCCGTGGGCAATACTCTCCGATACCATCTTTGAAATTGCCGTCGGGAACCCTGCCGTCGCAACTATGAACATAAACGTATAAATCTGATACGCAACGTTAAAGTATCCGCTTCCGTCATCGCCGATAAGCCGAAACAGCGGAATTTTGAACATAGCACCTATTATTTTTACAATAAAATTGGCTATGGCCAAAATAAGTGCACCCTTAATAAAATTCGGACCCTTTTTTGTTTGCTCTGCCATTATATCACTCCTGCGTTTTTCGAATTGAATATATCTTTATTATTATATAACATTTCTCGGAAAAAAACAACCCATTAATTGCAAATAATTAAAACAGTCTTGATTTCTGCCGCATGGCTTTGTATATCGGAGCAACGCTCTGCTTTAAAAGGTCTTGATGCGCAGCAATGATATCAAAATTGATAATACAGTTATACATTATTTATAATTCCCTTATTTAAACAATAGTGCTATAATTATAGGAAAGTAAAGGAATTTTGCTTAATATAAAAATCGAAGGTGTCTTAACGTGAAAGTTCCTTTTGCGTTAAAGCCTTCGGCGGATTAAATTGTCCGTGCTAAATTTTTCGAGGATTTGCCTCGAAAACGCACATGGACACAAAAATCTCTTATCATTCCTTGCCCTGCGGATAAGAGAAAATCCATTACAATTTAAGCCGGCGCAGGGCGGCGGAATGGAGATTTTTTTTATGGCACGTTTTACTCTTCCTCGTGATTTGTATCACGGCAAAGGTTCACTTGAGGCGTTGAAAAGCTTTAAAGGAAAGAAGGCAATCATTTGTGTGGGCGGCGGTTCGATGAAGCGCTTCGGCTTTCTTGACAAGGCAGAAGCTTATCTAAAGGAAGCAGGTATGGAAGTTAAGATCTTTGACGGCATTGAACCTGATCCTTCCGTTGAGACGGTTATGAAGGGCGCCAATGCTATGCTCGAATTCCAGCCCGACTGGATTGTAGCTATCGGCGGCGGTTCTCCGATTGACGCTGCAAAGGCTATGTGGATTAAGTATGAGTATCCCGACTGTACATTCGAGGATATGTGCAAGGTGTTCGGTATTCCCGAGCTTCGCAAGAAGGCTCACTTCTGCGCTGTTTCGTCTACATCCGGTACTGCAACCGAGGTTACTGCCTTCTCTATCATAACCGATTACAGCAAGGGAATCAAGTACCCCATTGCAGACTTTGAGATCACCCCTGATGTTGCTATCGTTGATCCCGAGCTTGCTGAAACAATGCCTAAGAAGCTTGTTGCTCATACCGGTATGGATGCAATGACTCATGCAGTCGAGGCTTATGTTTCAACCGCAAACAGTGACTTCACCGATCCTCTTGCAATTCACGCTATTGAAATGATTATGAATGACTTAGTTGACTCATATAACGGTGATATGGACGCTCGCGATCGCATGCATAACGCTCAGTGTCTTGCCGGAATGGCGTTCTCGAATGCGCTTTTGGGTATAGTTCACTCTATGGCACATAAAACCGGAGCTGCTTTTGCTGATTACGGCGCACATATTATCCACGGTGCGGCGAACGCTATGTACCTGCCGAAGGTTATTGCGTTCAATGCCAAAGATGAAACAGCAAAGAAACGCTATGGCGTTATCGTTGACTATATGGGAATTTCTGACAAGAACGCATCCGACGATGAGAAGGTTGCTGCTTTGATCGAATATCTGCGCGGTATGAACGATAAACTCAATATTCCCCATTGTATCAAGAATTACGGTGCCGACAGCTATCCTACCGAAAACGGATTTGTGCCCGAGGATGTATTCTTAGAGAGACTGCATGAAATTGCCGTAAACGCACTGGGTGATGCCTGCACAGGCTCTAACCCCCGTCAGCCTTCGGTAGATGAGATGGAAAAGCTTCTCAAGTGCTGCTATTATGACACCGAGGTTGATTTTTAAGCCACAGTTTTATACCTTTGAATAAAAATATATAATCTAAATGCAGATGGCCCTCGCCTTATATTAGGTGGGGGCCGTTTCATAATTTCAAATAGAGTTATAATCTACATCTGAAACACTGAAGGTCTTTAACTCCCTGCACAGACTGCAATTTGTCACAAGCTTCGCTTCTTGCATACAAAGCAGAGTGCTGTTGCGATTAAAATATAACCGATATGCAGTTTTAAACCTATATACGATATCATTACTATCATAATACAAAGGAAAAATATAAGAAAACGAATAGAAAACGAAAAATTTAAAAATTATTAAAAAAGGCTTGACAAATTAAATAAAATGTGTTATACTAATCGAGCAGTTGAGGTTTGCGGGAGTGGCTCAGTGGTAGAGCGTCACCTTGCCAAGGTGAACGTCGCGAGTTCGAATCTCGTCTTCCGCTCCAACATCCTCGTTCGTCAGAACGGGGATTTTTACTTATTGCAGGCATAGTTTAGCGGTAAAACTGCGGCTTCCCAAGCCGCCATCGCGGGTTCGACTCCCGTTGCCTGCTCCAAATAAGAACCTCAAGGTTGATAGAAACCTTGAGGTTCTTAGCTTTATATTTCGGTTTCAAAGAAACCCTTTGCTTATGCGTTTTCAGAATACTTTGTGTAAAAGTATAATAATGGAGACAACCCCGGATTTTGTGTAAAGCCTAAATATAGCCCTCTGAGATAACAAAATGTTGTTTCAGAGGGTTTTTATTAGG
>CACXES010000037.1 GCA_902766745.1 uncultured Ruminococcus sp. | reverse complement strand
TGATTATGTCGTTTTCCGCATTAAACACAGGTGTTTTAGCTGTGAATAATGTAGACAGCACGGAAATGACGAAAAACAGCTCTAACCGCCAAAATGTTCTTATTATAGATTGGAATGATGCTTATGAAGTTATGATTGGTTGTGAACCTATTGTTAAGGGTGATGATGTTATTGTTCCGATGAACGAATTTATGACTATGACAGATTATACGGTATTATCCGAGAACGGTGAAAGCGATGTTACCATATCGAACGGAAACAGAAAAATAACAATTACCGCAAATTCCAAAAACGCTGTTGTTGACGGAAAAGAAATAACCTTGGATAAAGCGATTTGTTCGGAAAACAATTTGCTTTATATCAGCGTTGAGGATTTGGAAAAGCTGTTTTCCTATAAAGTTTCTTATGACAGCAAAAATAACAATATTATTTTGACGGTTACGGATAATACTCCAAAACCCATAAAAACTATAATACCTTCGGAAAAACCGCAAGACAGCGAAACCCCTCGTACCGTGAATGTAATTGTGAGCGGTGCGGAATTGCAGATTGAGGTGGATAATAAACCTGTGATTTTTGGCGATATGAAACCGTTTATTGATGAAAAGAACAGAACGCAAGTTCCAATACGAGCTTTGGCGGAAATGCTGAATTGCAATGAAATTGTATGGAATCAGCAGACACAGGTCATTACAATCATAGATGCTGACGGCAAGGTGCTGACTATCCAAGTCGGCGATAACAAAATATCTGTCGATGGAAAAATAATTGAAATGGATACCGTCACAAAAATTATAAATAACAGAGCCTATCTTCCGTTAAGATTTGTTGCAGAGGCTTTAGGCTTAAATGTTTCTTGGAAATAAATTGATTATTTCCATAGAATACAATAATTATCAAACAGGAGGACAACCAATTTATGAAAAAGATTTTAGTAACGATAATGTGCTTGATTATGTCACTTTCCGCTTTCAGCACAGGCGTTTTGGCAGAAGACAGCGCAGATATTACACAACCGACAATAGTAAATTTTAATTCGAGTGAAAACGGTCAGATTATTCCTTTTCCAATATCCGAAAATTACGGATATTGGAAATTGACGGTTAATAATACAACGGTTAATTTAATAGAAATTCGGATATATAAAGAAAATACCGAAGACAAATCTGTCTTAAACGATTCGGTTTTTTACGGCAAAATATATCCGAAAGAACAAGAAACATTTTATTGTGAAAAAGACAAGCCGTTTGAAAGCGGAAATTATTATATAGCGGTAAATAAGGGTGGAACTGACGAGCTGAGCGGATATTTGTCATATCAATGTGCGGCTTCATATGATGAAATTGTCAAAGAAACAACCTTTAATGACATAAGCGGTCATTGGGCGGAAGGTACCATTAACAAGTGGAAAGATAAAGGCATTATATCCGGCTATCTGGACGGAACATTCAAGCCCGACAACTCTGTAACCCGTGCGGAGCTTGCAAAAATACTTGCATTGGCATTTGATTTGCAAGAAAAGACTGCGATTAACTATGACGATGTTAAGGCAGAAAATTGGTATTATTCATATTTGGAGAGCAGTGCTAAATATATTCCCATATATCCGCTTCCAATATCTTATGAAACAAATATTCCGTATGTAGAAGTATCTGATAAAGGCTTAAATTCTTTTTTGCCCGAAACACCGGCTATGCGTATGCACGTCGCAGAGGCGGTGGTTGAAATTAAAAAGGATAAAGAAAAAATAAATATCGAGCTTCCGTCAATACAGGATATACAAGCGGATGTAACAGCGGCGTTCAAAGATGATGATTATGAAAATCTTTATGCAATGCACGGCACAATCCCCGAAAATGTAAAAAGAATGCTTGAATATACTTACCTTGCAAACAAACTTGGCATTATGCAAGGTGACGCTGACGGATATTTCCATCCGTATGACAGTGTAACAAGAGCAGAACTTGTTACACTGCTTGACAGAGTGATTTCAACAACGGATTGATAAAATTAAACAGGCTTTGTAGATTTCAGATATGTTGTTAAATAAAGGAGGGCAACCGATTTATGAAAAAAATTTTAGTAACTATACTGTGCTTGATTATGTCACTTTCCGCTTTTGGCACAGCCGCTTTGGCAGAAAGCAGCGCAGATATTACACAACCGACAATAGTAAATTTTAATTCGAATGAAAACGGTCAGATTATTCATTTTCCGATATCCGAAAATTACGGGTATTGGAAATTGACGGTTAATAATACAACTGTTAATTTAATGGAAATTCGAATATATAAAGAAAATACCGAAGATGAATCTGTCTTAAACGATTCGGTTTTTTACGGCAAAATATATCCGAAAGAACAAGAAACATTTTATTGTGAAAAAGATAAGCCGCTTGAAAGCGGAAATTATTATATTGCGGTAAATAAGGGTGGAACTGACGAGTTGAGCGGATATTTGTCATATCAATGTGCGGCTTCATATGATGAATTGGATAAAGTGATTGACTCGTCCGATGATGTAGCTTTCTATAAAGCACGCATTACAGCCACTACCGTTACGCATACAGTCAAATACATACCCGATAACGGTAAGGAACTGTCGATAAAAATAAATATACACTCACCAAGAACGGTATCTGTCAACATTTATAAAGATGACGAATTGGTAACAGACGGTTTATGTATTAAAGGAAACGATTCTTATACTTATACATATTCGAGTAATGATAATAAAACTTGCGAATTTAAGATACGAATTCACGATATTACAAATGACGGCTCTCCCGTTGATGCAGAAATTATTCCTTCTCAAAAACTCACCTACTCCTCGTGGGCATCGACATTTATAAATGAAGCAATAAACCAAAATAAAATACCGGCAGACCTGCAAAATAATTATTCGTCAAATATCACAAGAGAGGACTTTTGCAGAATTGCCTATTGTTTCATAGACAAGTATATTGACAAAACACAGACAAAATCAAGCTTTACAGATAGCGATATAGCGGAAATAAATGTTTTGGCAAGTAACGGAATAATAAACGGAAAGGGAAATAACACATTTGCACCGAGCGATAATATTCTGCGTGAGGAAGCCGCTGCTATATTGGAGCGAATGGCACAAAAAATGTCAGTTACAAAAGCAACCGCTTTTACAAAAACATATGCTGATGAATCAAGTATTTCACCATATGCAATTTCAGCCGTTCAAAATATGACAAGACTTTGTATTATGGACGGCAAGGATAACAATAATTTCTGCCCCAAGGATTTATTGACTAAAGAAGAAGCCATCGCAACTCTTGTACGGCTTGCCGCTATTGCGGAATAAGATTGTTCTAAAAATAAGAGAAGAAGGTAAAAGGGTTACAAACGGATATGACAACAAACGAGATTAAACAGGCTTGGTCAATATGGATTAACCAAAGTGAAAAAATTATAACCGTAAAAAAATCGCCCGGCGGAAAAGAAATATTCTTTGAAAGCCGTGAGGTTGGTATGAAAAAGGTATGCGAGCTTGTTTCAAAAGGCTATAGAATAGGATAAAACGGGGTGAGAACAAGATGCGAAAGCTGCTTCTTATCATATCGGTATTTATAATATGTGTTTCGTGTGCGCCGGCAACATTTGCAGAGCAAGCATACTCTGATGAAAAATGTTCCGAGTGGGCATATTACTACATTAAAGACGCAGAATCACCTCTGTATGACATAATGCCGCAGAAAATGTACGGCGGCGATTTTACAGCGTCTGTTACACGGCAAGAATTATGTGAGCTTATATACAATACGGTCGGTTATATGAACGGTGTTACAAATGCTCCGGATGAAATCGGAAAATCAACGCCGATTTATCCTAAATTTTCGGGAAAGACATCACCGTTTGAAGATACAAACAGCGAGTATATTTTAGCTCTGTATGAAATCAGAATAATCAAGGGCAAAACCGAAAAAACCTTTTGCCCGTCGGATTATCTGACAAGAGAGGAAACAGCTCTCATTATAAGCCGCGCTGCCAAATATTGCAATTTGAAAAAGCTGCCGTATAAATTGCCTTTTAATGATACTTATTCTCTGACAGATGAATCATCGGACGCAATAAAATCCGTCTGCGGAAT
>CACXES010000036.1 GCA_902766745.1 uncultured Ruminococcus sp. | reverse complement strand
CAATTATTCAATAAAATTATTTCGGATTTATAATTTGTACGATGCTGTTGTGCGAAGTAAGCGGAGAAAATAAGCCATATAAAACATTAAACTATCCCTATTTTACACACCACGTTTTACAAAATGGCTAATAAAATATCAAACGCAAAGGAGAATAAATATGAAGATTACATGGTTGGGGCAGGCAGGTCTGCTGTTTGAAAAGGACGGATTTCGGGTGATAATAGACCCGTATTTGTCCGACAGCTGTGAAAAACTCAATCCAAAAAGCAAGAGACGGGTTCCGGTGGACGAGAAAATGCTGAAAATCAGCCCGAATATTATTGTTTGTACACATAACCACCTGGATCATCTTGACCCGGATACACTAAAGCATTATCTGACCGAGGACAGCAGTGTTACGGTTTTATGCAGCGAAAACGGATTCCCCGAGGTGCGAAGGTTCGGCGGCGATAACAATTACGTTCTGATGCGTCCCGGAACCGTGTGGACGGAAAAGGGGCTGAAATTCAGTGCGGTCAGCGCAGAGCATTCGGAGCCGACCGCAATCGGTATCATTATAGACGACGGAGAGAAAAAATACTACGTCACAGGCGATACCTTGTACAATAAGAATATTTTTACAGAATTGCCGTTGGATATTTATGCGGTATTTCTGCCCATTAACGGCAAGGGCAACAATATGAATATGACCGATGCCGCAAGCTTTGCAAAGGAAGTCGGTGCAAAAAGAACAATTCCCTTGCACTGGGGGCTTTTTGACAGCTTAGATCCCTCAGACTTTGGGGTCGAAAACGCCGTTATCCCTAAAATGTATGAGGTCATGGATTTATAACCTGAGCGCAAATATCCCCTGCGCTCACTTGCAATCTGTGTAGGGCTCTGCTCCTTGCAAGCAAATCGGAGTCTGCTCGATATCCGGCTGATACTAAAATACAGGCTTGGCAATAATATCTCTATTATTGCCAAGCCTAAAATAATCATAAACTACTGCTCCAACGCCTTAAACTCCGGGCAGGTGATTTCTATGTTTTTCTTAACGGGGCACGCCCATTTTACCGCATTTTTTATAATTCTTTGAATATATTCGTTTTGAAATGACGGATTTGTTTCGTGTCCGGGCTGAAAATAGAAGATCTTTCCGTTTCCGCGGATAAAGGTACATCCGCTTCGGAACACTTCGCCGCCGTTGAACCATCCCATAAAAACAACCTCCTGCGGCTCGGGAATATCAAATGCCTCTCCGTACATTTCCTCGCAGTCCAGCGCAAAGGTTTCCGGGATGCCTTCCGCAATAGGATGATTCGGCTTTATTGTCCAAATTCGCTCTCTTGCGCCGTCGCGCCATTTGAGCGAGCAGGTGGTTCCAAGCATCCTTCTGAAAATTTTTGAGAAGTGACCCGAATGCAGGACGATAAGACCCATGCCGCCGAGTATATGCTGCTGCACACGGTCGACAACCTCATCGGGTACCTTTTCGTGCGCCATATGTCCCCACCATATGAGAACATCGGTATCATCCAGCACATCATCGTCAAGTCCGCAGTTTTCATCATCCAATGTAGCGGTTCGCACTTCAACATCGTCATCTCTTAAGAAACTCGCTATATACTCGTGCAAGCCTCCGGGGTATAATTCGGTAACTCTCGGCACGCTTTTTTCGTGTTGATTTTCATTCCATACAGTAACTTTCACGTTAATCCTCTCCTCATTATCTCTTTTTAATTATATCTTTTTAAAAACGTACTTCCTTGCCGGTTTCGGCAGATTTATACATAGCTTCAAGTATTTTTATCATGTTGACACCCTGTGCGGGAACAAAATCCGGCTCAGCAGCACCTGAAATCACATCGGCAAAGTGACGCAGATTTGCTTCATGCTGCTGCATACCCTTGTTGTCATCGGCGGTTACCGGCTCTGAATCCACCAGATTCCCGTATTCTTCAGAAAATATTTTCAGACGATTTGTGTTACTGCTGAACTTTGACCCCGCCTTTGTCCCGCGAAGCTCCACAAAAAGCTGCTCCTTCTCAACGTTGGACGCCCACGAAAATTCAATTTGCAGACACGCACCGTTGTCAAATCTGATAAAGCCCATTGCCAAATCTTCAACGTCAAATGTGCCGTCCTCCTTGGCGCTACCGAACCTTGAATGGACAGAATCGGAAACACCGCTGTCAGCAAATTTTGCGTATGTACAACCGGAAACAGCAACCGGAGTGGGGTTTCCCATAAGCCATATTGACAGGTCTATCATATGAACGCCAAGGTCGATGAGCGGACCTCCGCCCGATTGAGCCTTTGTTGTAAACCAGCCGCCCTTTCCCGGGATACCTCGCCGCCTCTGCCAGCCGCAGCGACCGCAGTAGACCTCGCCCATCTTTCCGTCCTCGATGAATTGCTTTAAGTATTTTGCCGTAGGGCGATAGCGGTTGTTGCGCATAACCATAAGATGACGTGAATATTTCTCCGATGCCGCCTTCATTTTTTCCGCTTCTTCAACCGAAACGGCGTCAGGCTTTTCGCAAAACACGTGCAGACCCTTTTCCATTGCCGCAACGGCAATTATCGAATGGAGATAATTCGGCGTGCATATATCGACAAAGTCAAGACCGTCAAAATTCAAAAGGTCGTTGAAATCGGTAAAAGACGGTATATCCGACATATTGTACTGCTCTTTAAAACTATCGATTTTTTCGGGGAGAATATCACAAATCGCAGATACCTCAACATTATCCATATTAAGATATGCCGGCATGTGTGCATACCTGCATATTCCGCCCAAGCCTATAATTCCGACTTTTAATTTATCCATAGGAAAACACCTCAATAAAAAATTTTATAAAAGTATAGCATAATACGATTATTTATGATATAATAATTTTAACAAAAAATATCGGAAATTTACGGTGATACTATGGAAAAACATTTAGAAGCAAAATTTATACTTAACGGAGTTGAAAGCTGGATTCACTGCCTTGATATGAAAGCAGGTGTTTCAAAGGAAGATAAAAAAATCAGCTATCACTATCACGATTATGTGGAATTTTTATATTCACTGGAGAGCGACGGGCGGGTTTTTATCAACGGTAAAGCATATAAATTTACGGACGGAGACCTGATAATTATAAATTCCAACGATATGCACGACCTTATATTTTCGCAGCCGAGCAGATATATCTGCGTAAAGTTTTCGCCCAACATTCTCTATGCAGACGAGCATGCATATACCGAATATAAATATGCTATGCCGTTTTTAATTGACAACAGTCATCAGACAGTTTTTTCAAAGAAGGAAACCGAAGAGTCCGGAATCGGCAAGCTTTGTATTGAGATAATCGAAGAATGGAAGAATAAGGACTATGCTTATGAGCTTGCAATAAGAGCAAACATTCTTAAAATCTTTTCATGGATTTTAAGATATTGGAAGAAAAACGGAATCATGAATATGGATAGGAATCTTCCCGACACAATCAAAAAAGCAATAATTTACATAAGCGAAAACTACGAAAGCATTAACGAAAGCAAAGTTGCAAAGGCGTGTGGCTTAAGTTATAACCACTTTTCGAGTGTTTTTAATGAATATATGGGGCAGAGCTTTAAGCATTTTCTTACCTCCGTTCGTCTGAAGAAGGCGGAAAGGCTTTTGGTGACGACAGACAAAAGCATTACCGAAATCGCTGTGGAAACCGGCTTTACAACGGCAAGTCACTTTATCGAAAACTTTAAAAAATACAAATCAATGACACCGAATAAATTTCGCAAAAGGCTGAAAAACATTTAGGTATTTCGGAAAATCCCCTGTCTGCCGATTTATACTCTCACCATAGTCTGAGGTAATCCTGACGGATTGCCGAGCATTTTAACACAGATAGGACATAAATTTGCCTTTCAAAATCACGGTTCGTTTTTATACTCTCACCCTAAATTTACACCCCTGCGAACCTCTCCGCAGGGGTGTATGTATGGCAAAACTTTCTCGCCGATCCGAAAAGCATCCGGGTTTTATCTGTAAATTACCGCTGCGGCAGGATTCCCGTTCTTGAGATGAACTATTATTCTGTCACACTCATCCCCAAAGGCTTTGTAGTCACGCACCGATGCGGTTTTTTCAATATATACCCGTTTCCCGTCTCTTTCATTCCTGTCGAAAAACATACACGGCACCGATGACAGATCGACCAATTCGTCGGTTTGCGCTCCCGTTTTGTAGCCCCATCCGACATTATGTACACTGCTTTCGCTTACATAGCCGAAGGATAGCTGAAAATACTGGTCATAGGTCGGATCAAACAAGGATACCGCTTCGTTATAATTTTTCCAGTCGGAAAAGTCATAGCCGCTCGGGTCGTATAATAATTCTATATCATGTACCCTGCCGTTAAAATTGGTTCTGTATCTTATCAGATCTCCCTCTTTGATATCCTTCGGCGAAATCTTCACTGTGTCGGCAAGCTCCGACTCATAAACATCAATATAGCCTTCGCCGCCGTTTATCAAGCCCGTGATCCTTCTCAAGCCTTCCGAATCCGCATCCGACATCTCATAGTTCTCCTTCACCAAAAATACAGACGAATTCCACCAATCGTTCTCCATCGTATCATCAAAGCTGCGTCTGTAAACCACAATATCCGCATATTCATTGCCGCCCCTCAGTCGGTAGCACTCCAGCTTAAAGCTGTACCTGCTGTTTATACTGTTAGTTCCCAGAATCTTAAAATCCTTTTCCGTTGCCGACATCACATTGCTGTCTTGAGGAACATGATACACCTTTGTGTTTGCCGATAAAACCTCTTTTTTCCCAATCCTTGCATTGAACTTCATAACCTCGCTCTCTTGACCGACCGTCCTTGCAAGCGAGCTTTCGGCGCTCTCGCTTCCTTGATTGTAGGTGTCTATTTCCGTTATAAATCCGTCAGTGTTTTCCCTGTATTTTATAATCTGAGGTGTGAGCGTCACCGTATCACTGCTGACAACGCACTGCGGAAAAGCCGCCGCAGCCGCTGAGCTTGACTTGTATTCGATTCCGTCAACCGTAATCCTTGCCGTCGCCTATTCCTCTGCCGAACTCAAGCCAGCCGCGTCTGCCGCTGCCGTCATTATCGGCAATCAAAAGGCTGAAGCACACTGTTCCATCCGTCTTATAGCTTTCAGGGAATATCTCTCCCCAAGGCACCTTAACCTCATATGTAACATCTCCGTCACTGCCCGGGACCGCTGCCGCCTGCGTGCCACCGAGGTTGTTGATGTCATAATCCTCCGCATCCGATACCGCCGACAAATACCTTACGACCTGCACCTCACCTATCTGACCATCTCCGTCGGAGAGCGAAACGGCAAATTCCGTGATAGCCGATGTTGACTTATTCTCCGGCGCAAACGAAAACTGAATACAATCCTGCGCCCAAATCCGTCCTCCGCTGTCATTTCCGAAGTGAATATTATCCTTCACCTTTGCCGCAAGATAGAAGTTCTCATCATCATACATCAGGTATACCTCACCGCTCAGATCCCGGGGCCCGCCCCAACCGGCAAAGCGCTTCGCACTGTCCGCAGTATTCAGCATTATCGGCGAGGTATAGACACTCCACTCTCCGTCATCTATCCTTCCATCTATCTTCGGTGCGGCGTCAGACCTTAAGACTGCCGAAAAGTCAGAAGATGTGCTGCTTTTGATTTTTGCGCCGTTATCAAGCACCGTCTCCGCCGTCAAGGCAAGACTTCCGTCCACCGATTCTTCCGAAAGATTAAATCTGACCAGCTTCTTCTGTCCCGGCGCAAGGCTCACATTCTTGGCTGTGCCTATAACCCTTCCGCTGTCATCGTACAACACAACATCTCCGGATACCGCCGCGGCTCTGTTATTATTTTTCACGCTGCACACCGCCTGCCATCTTCCGCTTCTGTACGGAACGATTTCAAGCTTCACCTCCGCCGCATCATCATAAAGCACGTCTGTATTTTCATCAAATATAACTCTGCCGTTCCTTTTAAGCTTTATATTAACCGTCTCGGGTGCCTTTTCATCCCTGAACGAGTAAGCCGAAAAATCACCTCTGTTATTTCCCGTTTTAACGTGCACACGGGTTTTATCGCCGTCCTTGACACTGCTCAACACCGTCATATTGTCAGAACCGCAGATTTCCTCGCTGATATCACCGCTTACCCTGTTTTCATATGTCACGGTGAAATCGCTGTTTATAATCGTATTTGTGCTGTAAGCCGCATCTATCAGGCTCTCGCATCTGAAGCTCGGCTCACCTATGGATTCGGCAATAATATACATAGGCTCTTCGCTTATCCTCATTGTTACATATCCGTCCGCCGCATAGAGCTTTCTCTCGTTGCCGTATGAATCAGCGACCCTTACCGAATCCCGTCCGAAGTCAATGCTGTAGGTTGCGTCGCCCTTTATCTGCCACATTGCGATACAGTCGCTGCCATCGGCAAGCTTATACCTGTTTATGTATATATCGTAATCCTCTGTCTCCTCCGACATACCGTTCACTGTACCCGAGATGTATGTGCTTCCGCCCATAATGCTGTTGTACGCCGCAAGCGAAACCGCCGCCGGATACGCCTCATACGGAATTTCATTCTGATAGCACGCAACAGTATGGCCTATTCCCATTTCATAGCCGACCGTCATACCCAGCTTTTTTGTTATGGTGTACAGCCAGGTCTTTGAAAAATACTTCTCGCCAAGGAGCAATATTCTTGTGGAGTAATCCGACTTTCTCTTCTCATCTATCGTCTTTTCGCCGTTCGCCGTATACTCGGTGGAAAATCCAACCTCTGTCGCATATAAGGGCTTATCTCCCACGCCGTGCTTTTCAAGTACGGCACATGCGTTTTCCATACCCCGAACATAGTCTGCATCGGGATAGGGCAAATCCGTCCAGTAGTTCATGTAAGGGTGTATTGACACTGCATCGAAATACTGCCCCGGGTTTTCGCCCAGCTCGGTCAAAACCTCATCAATCCACTCCGTATCGGAATAAAAGCAGCAGAATGCCACAACCCTTACATCGGGATTCCCCTCACGCAGAGCCTTGGCGGACGCCTTTAACAGTTCGGCATACGCCTTCGGAGTCGCCTTGGTTTTATTTATTGCCTGTCCCGGCCATTCGTTGTAGACCTCTATCTCATCGCACTTACCCTTCAGCATTTCCGCAAGGCTGCGGAGGTAGTTCCCCCACATTTCAAGTACATTTGTATTCTGCATTGTTTCATACGTCGGCGGCCAGCTTACGCCGCCCATATTGTCGGGGCCCGGCCCGGTAACTGGTAAAACCTGCAAGCCGCTTTCCTGCGCCATGGTCGGATAACCGACAAAGGGTTCATAAAACGCCTTTTTCGTCACTCCGTCCTCCATATACATCTGCCACATGGGATAGTCGTCACGCAAAAGCGAGCTTCCGAGAGCCTTCGTCACGTCAATCGTTTCCTTAAAGCTTCCCCTTGCATGGGTCAGCGGATGCGCCGAAAATCCTGTTTGGGGATTAAGCCTTTCGTTTTTCATCACAGACGAGAACCTCGTCACACAGTCATTTTTCAATTCTCCGTTGTCATACAGATATGTATAGGCAGTGTAGAAGCCGTATTTATCGACCTCCGCTTCAATCTCCGCCTTTGCCTCGGAATTCGGCGGCACCGATACTCTCTTCGTCACGGACGCCACCCGTCTGTTGTCGGCACTTATAATATCGGTTTTAAGCTCAACATTTTTCTCTCGGTCGGTATCATTGCCGAGGGTGTAGGTCAGTCTTGCCGTCTTTCCCTGTATAATATTGCCGGTCACACCGGTGCTGCACTCTATGTCATAATCCTCGTATTTCGGCAGCGCATAACAGATATTGTCTATCAAAAACTCGCCGCTGCCGTCGGCCGAGGTCTGCACACCGTTTTCCATCTTCCAATCAGGGTGATAGTTGAAAAATATCTCTTTTATTTTAAGCTCGGGGTATATTTTTGTATTCAGAGCCTTGCTGCTTTCAAGACGGTACTCGCCCCAATATTCATTGTCCAGAAAATAGACCAGCCGCCTGTTCTCGGTATCCGCAAGAATCTTTATGTTATACCATCTGCCGGGAATATAATCCCTTGCGCATTCCGGCAGATAATTCGCCGTCGGCCACGCCTTTCTCATATTAAAATACATCTTTCCCGCACCGTTCATCACGACAGCCGCACTGCTTGCAGCTTCATCATTTATCGCAAACACCAGTGCGTGCTCCGTATCGCTCGCCTTAACATCAAAGCTAATCATTGCTCTGCCGTGTCGGAAAAACTTTGCCCCTGCAGCAATTTCCGTGTCAAATCTCTTGAACGTCTGAGTCAGGTACGAGGACTTTCCTATACTGATTCCGCTGCCGCTTAGGCCGCCGTCCGCAACGGAAAATCCGCCGCTGAGTCCGATTCCCGTGCCGTCGTTAATATAAATAACCTCTTCCGCCACCGGGAGCGCAGGCGTTTCATTCCATTCATACGCCTCAACGCAACGACCCGGAAACCCTCCGAAAGAACACATCACAACCAGTGTCGCCGCAATACCGGCGGCAAATTTCGGTATTAATCTGTTTGTCCTCTTTTTCACAGCTTTTCCTTTCATAGCAAAGCTTCTCCTTTCCAAAATCCCCGTTCTCCTCGCTCCTTCCGCACAGCCCTTATCCCTTGTTTCCTATACAGATGCGGCACGTTTAAGCTGCGGCGCAGAATCAGTAATTGTTTTTTGGAATTTGTTATTACATTCCGATTCATCAGCCGTCTCTGCCGCACTGTTTAAAAACACACTTTTCGCCGCCTTCAGATACCCGTAGCCGTATAGGTTATCCGGTTCAAAATAGCTGCCCTCCGTCCACTCATTCCAGCTGTTTACCACTATCAGCGGCGGATTTTCACTGTGTCTGTCGACAAATTCCTTTGCAAGTTGAAATGCTTTCTCTATGTATTCCGGCTTCGGATCGGGTATTACGTTCGGAGTATACTTCTTAAACCTCGGATTCGGATCCCAGCCCAGCGACACATGAGGGAAGTATTTTATTCCTCTCTCATCGCATTTTTGCCATTCCTCCAGCATATACTCGATCGCCTTTTCGTAGGTTATATCCTCCATGCCCATAAAATGAACAAATTGATAGTGACTCATGCTGCTGTAGCCTAAATCCGAAATCAACTCAAACTCCGTCAATTCGGTGTCATAGCTCCTGCACAGCCTCCGAAAATCACCGTTAATTTTTACATACTGAAAATGAACTCCGTCAAAGCCGTATTCTCTCGCAATTTTATTAAAGTCGGCAAAAGCCCTTTTCACGCCTTCATATCCGCCGAGACCGTCCACAAGATTCACAATATCATAAATCATAAAAACCGGCTTGTTATCTATCTTGTAATAGTTTTCGAGAATAAAGTATTTCTCCGTAATTCTGCGCGCAATTTTTTTGAACTCCGTTTCATCCTGCGCTCCCGTCCATATGGGCATACTTACATCATGTGAATTTCTTACATCCCAAAGTGTGTTTGCATCGTGATTTGCCCACATGAGATAGAACTTCATCTTATGGTTGTTTTTTGCCTTTAAAAACCCGTCATTTAAGCAATTTTCCAAAAACGGCCGGCCGTCATACCAGTACCAGTCATATATAAAGGTATTTATCCCATGGCTCACCGCCGCCTCTATCTCCATTTCCATGACGCAGGGATCCGCCTCGTTCACGTACCCCCACAAGGGTTTTCTCGGCCATGTTTCGCCGTTATCCTCAGGTCGGGCATTCATTACCGTCTGCCACTCTCCCATTCCCTTTTCCCAGAATATCCTTGTTCTCTTTTCATCGCCCGTATAAGCCGGCCATACAAATGCCGCAACATCATAATTATTCATTTGGCTTTCCCCTCGCTTATCTTATTCTTCCGTAATAAATGCAGTATCGTTAAAGCTTACCTCTGCATTTTTTATCATGACCGAACGATACTCGCCGCTGCCGTCATGCATTATCGCTCCGTGATGCTTACCGTCATCGTTATCCTCTCTGCTCACCTTTTCAAATACACAGGAAGAAAAACGTATTCCCCGTATTTTACAGTCTTTGCGCCCTTTAATAACGGGAAGCTCCAATCCTCTGCTGTTTACGCCTATGAAGCTGAGATTTCGTATTGCCTCGCACCACGTTTCGGGGTTATCCTCTACATAAACATATATCGGAAAGCTGTACGCCCGATCCATAACAATATTGTTAAACATCAGGTTTTCAATGAGCGTATGCTCACGTCCCTCATCCGCCCAGCGCTTTTCGCCCCGCCCGGGAAGGTATACGCTTATTCCCACCGTTGTATCCGTCATAACAAGGTTCGAAAACGTACAGTTTCTGATTATCCCGTCCTTTATCCAGCCCACTCTTATGCCACCCGAATGGCTGGTAAGAGTACAGTTTGTCACAGTGACCTTCTCGCAGACCTTGTTTTCCTTAAGCGAAGAATTGTTCGCCCGTACAATAATACAGTCGTCGCCGCAGCTTATCATACAGTCCGACACGGTAACGTTTCTGCTTGAATTTATATGTATACCGTCATTGTTCGGGTAGTCAAGCCTTGCATCAATTTTTATACGGCTGATAGTTACAAGGTCGCAATCGTGAATCCAGTATGACCAGCCTGCCGGCTGATTTATCATTGTTACATCCAGAATACGAACATTTTTGCATCCGGTAAAAAATACAACTCTGGACGGCGTATCCTCGCATATTCTCTCATATGGCATCCAAAAATCTCCTGCCTTTTTAATGAACGAATCCCCGCTGCAATCTATCGTCCCCATGCCCGTTATCGAAATATTACTGCACTCCTCCGCAAATATCACACAGGCATTTTTGTATCTGGGGAGCATTTTCGATTCAACATGCCTCACATCATTCCTTTCGGGATAATCGGCGCAGTTCGGCGAGCATAAAAGCTTGCCGTCCGCCGCAATATGAAGCTCCACATTATCCCTCAGGATAATCGTTCCGATCATATATGTTCCGTCCGACACAAGCACACGTCCGCCGCCGCTCTCGGCACATTCGTCTATCGCCTTTTGTATGCTTTTAGTATTCAGTGTGCTGCCGTCGCCCACCGCTCCGTAATCTCTTATATCAAATATCATTTAAAGCCGCCTCTCTTTCCGATTATATATTAAACAGAAATTTTATCCGAAAAAGTCTTTATTTTTTTCATATTTTATGTTATATTGATATTATACATAGAAATATTGGAATAAACAAGCGGAAATCAACGGTAGCAGTACGCAAATTCGACCATTTTTCAGCGGAGGCTGGTTTCAAGCTTACATGGCTTTGCCCGTTCTGAATCCTTGGTCTGTGCGGACGGCAAAGGACAGCTTGTTTTTAAGGAGGCCTTGCAATAATCATGATGCGGAATAAAATAAAAAATAATATTTCAAGCTGCAATAATATTTTAAGCTGCAATAATATCTCAAGCCGCTATGAAGAGATGCCCTATTCACGGAACGAGAACTTTTATATATTCGAAAATCAGCCGCTAAGCAATAATCCGCCGACGATGCACTATCACGATGTTATTGAAATCGGAATCGTCACCAAGGGCTCCGGAACCTTCGTTATAAACGACAGCATCAACCACTTTAACAAGGGGAATGTTTCGCTGATATTTCCGGGGGATATTCACATTTCCAGCAGCAACATCAATGACGAAAGCGTCTGGACATACATACTTGTGGATATAAACCTGCTTATAAATGAAAATCCCCACATCTTCTCGTCCGTCAGCCGCCGCCTGTACGAGGGAAGCCTGCCGAGCCGCATTTTTTCGCCGCGACATTCCAAAACGGTGATAGACTATGTTATGCGGCTATACCGCGAACAAAAAGAAAATCGTGATGACTGCGCTGAGATGTCCGCTGCACTTTGTGCGGCTCTGCTTATTGAAGTCTCGAGGAATTATCGGAGATCGCAGCCGCCCGCTATCGTGAGCAAAAGCTGTTACGAAAAGGTAGGTCCTGCCATAGAGTACATTATGCGCTGCTATGACACAGAGATAAGCGCAAGGGAGCTGGCAGATATGTGCTTTCTCTCCGAAACGCACTTCCGACGGATTTTCAAACAGGCAACCGGCTTTGCGCCGCTGGATTACCTGTACAGAATCCGCATTTCCGCAGCAAAATCACTGCTTAAAGCAAACACACTGTCGGTTCTGCAGATTTCAAATACTGTCGGCTATCATTCACAGTCGTCCTTCAACAAGCACTTTAAGCACTATGTGGGGATAACCCCAACCGAATACGCAAGAAACGCTGCATCGGCACGCAAGGCATAGTCTTAAATCCGGCACAAACGCAGACTTAAATCCGATAGTGCTTACCACATGGACTCAAGCAGAGCCTGTTAGAACACATCCGTTCATGTACGAAAATTGCCGCATCGTCAGGCTTTTGTTGAATTATCAAATGCTGATACAGGACTTTCTGCCTGTATTGTTCAATAAAAACAGGCACCGATACGCTGAAGCTTGACAAGTTCATTGCCGCCGCAGCAAACATCGGGTTGAGCTGCCAGCCGAGTGCGCCGATAAATACCCCTGCTGCCAAAGGAATACCGATAATGTTATAGATAAACGCCCAAAACAGGTTTTCGTGAATGTTCCGCAGCGTTGCACGGCTCAAACGAATTGCCGCAGGAATATCAGGCAGGCGACTTTTCATCAACACCCATGGAATTGGTCAGCAGGCTGACATAGCAGGAGGTAACGCCCCTCACGCCCGATACCGCTTTTTCCACCATTTTGCGAATCCCGCGAATCTGCCCTTCATTTCGGTTCAGACGGTGTATCAGCCGTTTACATTCCTCCTCTGAACGATCTGTTGTTTTCCTGCAGCATCCGCATACTTCTTTCTCGGACATAGCCGTATCCTTCTTTCATACCCAAATTGGGCATTCTCATTATATACCCTACTGGGGTATATATCAATATGTTTAATAAAAATTTTTATATTAATATATACCCATTATATCCTCCCCCGAAAGCGCAAGGTTGATGCGGATTTCAATGAAACGAGGGGGTTTCCCGGCTGATTTCGTATTCAAAAACCCAAAGAGGCCACATCGCTGTGACCCCTTTGGGTTTCAAAAGTATTTTACTGTTTTAGCTCGAACAAGCAGATTATCATTCCTCAAAGCATTTCCACGGCACATTGACTGTTGTTTTGTCTGTTATCATGTCATATATGTGCATCAACAGCGGAAATTGCCGAATATCGACTTTCCCTGCCGCCTCCATTTTCATTAAGGCTTCAATCACTACCTTGGTTATTGCGACGGATTCCAGTGTAACGCCCCGCAGTTCGTCCAAAGCCTGTTCAAAGGTCAGCCCGCGCCCCAGCAATGTCCCTATTTTTCTTGTTCTTCCTCCAAACACAGTTACATAAAGATCACCGGCTCCATAGAGAATCTGTTCCTCCTTGCCGCCTGCGATTTTCAGCAAGCGATACATCTCACGGGTACTTTGTGCAAACAGTCCCGCTTGCTGATTGTACTCCTCTTTGCAGCCTATTCCGTTTTTACTTTCCGCCAGACCAATCGCAAGCGAGACGCCCAACGCATACGCATTCTTCATGGCTACCGCAGTTTCAACCCCAATGACATCGTCAGAAAGATTGATGTGATAATAATCGGTAGACAGCATATTCTTAATTTTTACAAGGTCATCCATATCATGTCCGCAAAAGGCTACTACTGTATCGTGCCTATCCGCCAGCTCAAAGCTGATGCACGGTCCGCCCACAGCATTTAAAGAAAGTCCGTCACAGCCCGGCTTTGCGGCAAGATAATCCGGAATGGCAATCAGTGTCCCGTCAGGAAGCGCCTGCAGTCCCTTTGTCACAGACAGCACAGGTAGAGATTTTGGAATACCGGGCAGCACCGCCTCACCAAACCACTCTACGCCAAAGCTGCTCACGCCGCCGATCAGCAAGTCGCAGTTCTCTAATGCCTCACCGATTTCTTCCACCTGATAGTATTTGATAACACTCGGAAGCTGTCTTTTTAAGGTAATATGATAGCCGTCCTGTTTGACGCGGTCTATAATTTCACGGTCAAGAGGCGACCCTACGATTCTGACCTCGTGTCCGTTATCAGCGGCAGGGATACTCATTGCCGACCCCATCATGCCGGCACCTACAATTGTTATTATACTCATATTTCTTTGCTCCTTTTATAAAAATATGTTATTTCGCATTTATCTCTTTCATACCTTCAATCGCCCGTTTCGACTCATTCGCGTCAAGCTATACCGCTCCGCGCGCCGTAGCATTGCAATAGGTATCAGACTCATCCTCACATAGAACGCCCACGTCTCTGCGCCATGCCTTGCTGCATAGTCAAAATATTTCTTGTCCGCCACAATTTATGCGTATAAACTGTTTCAATTGAAAAACTCCATTTTATATTCTGCAATCACTATTGACAAAATTGCGGTTTACAGATAGAATTATAACATGACAAACTAGAGTAATCAATAAATATCATAACATTGATACTCAAAATGATAAAAAGACAGAAAAATATGATAAAACGAACAGGAATGAACACTATGATAAAAAACGAACGCCTAGATAAAATAATAGAGATATTAGAAAGGAAAAAGCACTGCACCATAAACTTTCTGGCAAGCCAGCTATATGTTACACCGATTACCATTCGACGTGATATAGCAATTTTATCTGAACAGGGACGGGTCAGCAAATGTTATGGAGGTGTGTCTATTGTTACTCACAGTAACCGCGAGGTTCCGCTTGCCGTTCGCGAAGCATATAACAGTGACACCAAGGCAGCAATTGCCGCGAACGCAGCAAGGCTTATTACAAAGGGCAGCACCATCTTTTTGGACGCATCCTCCACAGCAGCGCACATTGTGGATTTTTTAACACCGGAACAGGGGGTAACGGTGATTACAAACAGCATCAAAACATTAATGCGGCTTGCAGAAAGGCAAATCACCGCCTATGGCACAGGCGGAAGGCTGCTGCACAACTCACTGGCGTTTGCAGGCGCAAAGGCGGAAACAACTGTGTCAACAATGCACGCTGATTTTATGTTTTTCTCCTCACAGGGCATCACATTGGACGGAAACATCACGGACTTTTCCGAGGCGGAAACACAACTTCGTCAGGTGATGATGAGCCGTGCCGACAAATGCTATTTTCTCTGTGACAGCTCCAAGGTCGGAAAAACTTTTCTGTTTCAGGTATGCAACATCTCTGACCTCAGCGGAGTATTTTGTGATAAGAAGCTGGAGTTTAACGTGTAACGATTATGCTTCAATATGAATAAAGAACCTGCGCTCCTCTATTTTGTATAAATATTACTTTTGATTTACACAAACCTTTTACAATACGGATTTTTGAGTTTCGGGCAATCATAAAGTTTCACACAAAGCGAATATATAATAAAATAAGTTTGTGACAAAGAAGATGATTCCGACAGCCAGTGAGCTGAATAACAATATATTAAAAAGTTAGCTTGCCCCACAGTATTTTCCTGTGAGCTCAGTTCACGGGCGCGGATAGAAGCTTTTGATAGGAAGTTTGACTTTAATATGTCGGCGGATGCCGAAAATGAGGTAAGTGAGTAGTCAGAATTGGAATTACCTCCAATCATCGGCGGCTGATTTTGTCAAGCATTTTCTTGCCTTTTTAAAAACAGGACACCCACTTTCCGCGAGTGTCCTGTTGCTTATTTTAATTATACATTCTTTTTATGCAGTCATAACCGATAATCTACAATTCGGTAATATTCCGGCATACCTTTGCAGACTTCTGTTTTTTAAATCCAAAATTGAATTAATTATACTTCATCTATACCAGTGATTTGTAGATTTCTTTTATATCGTCCTCGGTCACGGCTTTTTGCGTGTTCCCGGGGCTTCCGCTGGCTATGGAATCGTGCGCCATTTTCGGGATTGCATCAATAAATTTTTGCTTATCGATACCGTATTCCGAAACAGTCGGAACATTGCATATTCTGCACAGCCGCCCCAATGCACCGACAAATTTTTCTGCGGCGGCTTGATCGTCCATATGAGCGTCCGCCACTTCTGCTGCCCTTCCGAGCTCCGCAAATTTTTTCAAAGCGCCGTCTTTGGCAAAATCCATGCATTTTTCAAGCAGCATTGCATTTGACATTCCATGAGGTACGTGAAACAATGCGCCGATAGGTCTGCTCATGCCGTGAACTATCGTAACGGAGGAATTGTTAATACATATTCCCGCTTCAAGAGCTGCCACCGACATTTCGGCTCGAGCCTTTTTATTATCACCGTTTTCAAAAGCCGCCGGAAGATACTTGAAAATCCGCTTTACCGCAGACAGCGCAAGGGTATCTGTCAGCGGCTGCGCCAGCTTGGAGGTGTATGCCTCTACTGCATGGGTAAGGGCATCGAGACCTGTGGAAGCGGTTATCGTCTTTGGCATTGTCAGCGTTGCCTCCGGATCTATGACAGCAATGTCCGGCACAAGTCCCTCGCCCTTCAACAGCATTTTAACATCTGTTGCGGCGTCCGTTATGACTGTAAATTTTGTTGCCTCCGAGCCTGTCCCCGCAGTCGTGGGAATTGCCACCATAGGAGGAAAATCGCCTGTGATCTCCCTTCCCATGTAATCACTCAGCCTTCCTCCGCAGACAGCGGAGACAGCAATGGCTTTAACGGCGTCCAGCGGACTTCCGCCGCCTATACCTATCAAGCAGTCACAGCCGTTCTCTCTATATGCCGAAAGCCCTTCGTTTATCATTATATCGGTAGGCTCACCCGTTATCCCGGTGAATACGGTGCAGGGAATGCCGTTGCTTTCAAGCCCTTCGGCAAGAGCCTTAAACGCATCTGACTTTGCAACTATCCTTCCGGTTACGATCAAAGGCTTTTTCCCCATTGATGTGATATACGGAATTGCGTTCTCAATCGCACCCTCTCCGGTAATAATCTTTTTGGGAATAATAAATTCTCTGCTCATTTTGCATATCTCCTCTATATAAAGATACCGAGAACCTCTGTCGTGACCGAAGATCCTCGGTATTGTAATATTTTATTCCGCGTCTGCTTTAAGAACCGCATTGAGCATGACGGTTGCGCCCTCGGTACAGTGCTCTACGGATGAAAACTCGGGCTCGCAATGCGAAAGTCCATCCTTTGACTGAACAAAAATCATGGTCGTTGGCAGCATATATGCAGCAAACTGGGCATCGTGCCCCGCTCCGGAATGTATGTACTGATGCTTTACCCCGGTTTCCTCACATGCCTCTTTCACATAGCTGACAAGCTTCTTATCCCAGTATACGGTATCACGATTCCATGCCTTTTCAACCTCACAGGTACAGCCTGCCCATTGTCTGTCGCCGCAGCTTTTAACAATTTCAAGCACCTTCTCAAGCACCTTCGGATCCTCATGACGTGCATCAAAGGAGAAGTCAAAGAAGTCAGGCACACAGGTATGCACGCACGGATGACACACAACCTCACCGGTTGTATAAACCAAGTCAGAATAGCCGAGCTTATCTATTTCCGTGTGCAGATATTCAAGAGCCTGTGCCGCCGCATAGAATGCGTCACGACGCTTCGGCATTGGAAAGGTTCCGGCATGGGTGGTCTGTCCGTAGAACTTAAGCCGATAGTTAAACATTCCGAGCACACAGTCAACCACACCGATGTCGTTGCCGGCATCCTCGAGGATAGGCCCCTGCTCAATGTGAGTCTCAAACATATACTTGTATTTTTCGGGTGAAATTCTATACTTTTTATCGCCCTTAAAGCCGGATTTTTCAAGAGCCTCGCCGAAGGTTTTTGTCGGGTCGAGAATACTCTTTGACGCCATCATATCTTCGTACTTGAATTTCTGGCGGATATCCTCCGGAAGATAATCGTAGCACACAACGCCCGAAATCATCATTGCCGGCGGATACAGAGAGCCCTCCTCATTTGTCCAAATCATTGCCGTAAGCGGATGCTTATGCGGAATCTTGTTTTCCGCCACGGTTTCAAGAACCTCCATAGCCGACATTACGCCCAGTATACCGTCATAATTTCCGCCGTTTCTTACGGAATCAACGTGAGATGCCATAACAATTCTTTTTGCGTTTTCATCGCTTCCCGGCAGAGTTGCATAGATATTTGCCACATCGTCAATTTCAATTTCCGCACCGATAGCCTTCATTCTGCCAATAAATTCGTTCCTTGCCTGAATCGCCTCGGGGGACAGCGAATATCTTGTTATTCCGCCATGGCCTGCGTCTCCGAAGCGGCTGAAGGTCTTTATTTTGTCCGCCATTCTTTCTTCACTGCATTTATACATAATAAATCAATCCTTTCTGTTAATTCTTTGCTCGGGAATTTTTCTGCATTTTTCCAGAAGCTTTATCACATCGTCGGAACCTACATACGCTACCGGCTTTTCCGTTGAGTCTTCAAGCTCAAGCATAAAAAGGAATTTGTCATCCCAGTCGACAATATATGCTGTTTCAATTTCCGATTTAAGCCCCAGCTTTTTCTTTAATTCTCTGCGATCTCGTGCACACCCGTATATAATTCCGTCCCACGGTGCCTTAAAGCTGAGCCTTTGCTTTGCCGCATCCTTCAAATGTATCTCTGCCGCAAATTCCGTTATGCCCATGGGAATACTGCGCATACTCTCATCGATTGTCCGAAATCTGTCGGGAGTAATGTAATCCGAAAGCGTTCCGAACTCAACATCCTTATATCGCTCTGTCACTATGAATACCTCCCTGTATAATCTTGAATTTTCTCGGTTTCCGTCTTAAAATTAAAAGCTTGTATTAACCTCAGCCAAAACCTCATCGACCTTTTTCATCTCTTCTCTGACCTGATCCGGTGTAATGATAAGCGGCGGACATATGAGAATCATATTTTCGTGAGAATAGGTCATAAAGCCCTTGGCGGCAAGCTTTCCGATAATTGATTTCATGATCCCCTCGGGGTCCTTGCCGTATTCTACCAACGGAGCCTTGGTGGCTCTGTCACGCACAAGCTCTATCGCCGAAAACAATCCTATGTATCTCACATCACCGACAATTTTATATTTATCCTTCAGAGCCTCAAGCTCTTCGCCAAGCACCTTGCCCGACTCGGCAACGTTATCGAGAATCTTTGCATCGTCATAGAATTTCAGACAGGCAACACCGGCCGCACAGGCAAGAGGATGTCCGCTGTAGGTAAGTCCGCAGGAGAGAAGCCGGTCATCAAAGTACGCGGCGATTTCCTTGCTTACGCATACTCCGCCGAGCTGAACATATCCGCAGGTTATGCCTTTTGCAAAGGATACAATATCGGGTTTTACATCAAAGTTTTCAAAAGCAAACATCTTACCGGTTCTGCCGAAGCCTGCCATAACCTCGTCACAGATCATCATTATGCCGAATTCATCACAGATTTTTCTCACTCCCGGCAGATATCCTTTTGGGGGAATAATAACGCCGTTTGAGCCTGTTATCGTTTCCATTACGATGGCGGCAACATTATCGGCACCCTCATATATGATCTGCTCGCGGAGCTTTGATACATAATAGTCGGCAGCGGCCTCCTCAGACTCGAAATCTATTTTTTCCCGATATACATAGGGATCAAAGAATTTAACAAAGCCCGGTGCACCCGGCTCGAGGGGATATCTTCTCGGTTCGCCGGTGAGGTTTCCCGCACCGTAGGTGGAGCCGTGATAGCTTCTGTATCTGGAAAAAATCTTCTGTCTTCCTGTATACATCCTCGCAATTTTTATTGCATTTTCGTTAGCGTCCGCACCGCCGTTTGTAAAGAAAACCTTTCCCATATTGTCAGGCATGCGTTCAATAACCATTTTTGCAAGCTCACCTCTCGACTCTGAGCCGTAGGCGGGCGACAGATAGCAGTATTTCTCCGCCTGCTCCTTTATGGCGTCGATAATTTGTCTGTTGCCGTGACCCACATTAAGGTTTACAAGCTGAGAGGACATATCCGTGTATCGGTTTCCGTCAAAGTCCCACATGTAAATGCCCTCTGCCTTCTCTATAGGGATAGGATTTAAGCCCTTTTGCTTTGACCACGACTGCAAATTATAGGTGGTGTGATTTTTTTTAATTTCCAAAGCTTTTTCATTCATTTCAGATTTCCTCCGTTTGTTTCATTAAAATTTTTTTAATCTCAAAAGCAAGAAGAAGCTCCATTTTTCGTTCGCCGCAAAGCTCAATGTCAAATAGGGACTTTATTGCTTTTATTTTGCTGTTAACTGTGTTTCTGTGTAATCCGTATTTATCGGCGACAGCCATGACGGAGCCGTCACACATGAGATATTGATACAGTATCTCGCCGTAATCCGTATTATACTCCGCATCATAATCACATATCGCCTTTAGGTTCTCATCAGCAAAGGTCTGAAGCACTTTCTTGTCCGAAACGCCGAATATTATTTTGTTTATGCCAAGATTATTATAAAATGCATGACTGCATTCGTCGACCCGCGCCGACTTTCTTGCCGAATCTGCTTCGCGCAGGAGCCTTGACACTGATTTATAACCGATACCCTCTGTGGATATTCCCATATAATATCCGATGCCCTTTTGCTCCGCAATCGCATCCATTATGGTTGTAAGCTGAGCCGCGGCTTGATCGCTGACGTCCTGACGTATTACAATAATCCGTCCTCCGGACACAAACATCGCAGATGGATAAAACATTGACTTGGCAAGAATGTTCCACAGCTTTATGTGATTGTTCTCCTCAAATTTTTCAGTAATATTTTTATTGCTGCGAATAATTTTTATCGAAAAAACCCTGTACGAGGTTGCTCTGCCAAAGCCCTGCTGCTCCAAAAACGGGAAGAACTTCTCGCCCTGCTTGGGATTTTGAACGATACTTTTAAACGCCTCTGCCGCAGTGGTTTCCAGCTTCTCGTTTTCGATAATCCTTCTGCAAAAGTCGTATGTAATATCAATAATATATATCTTCCACGGAAGGGTAAAGAGGGGAAAGTTCTCTCTGTCGCAATATTCAATTACCTCCTCCGGAACCTCGGTCAGATACGGTCCGATGTTGATAACAACCCCGACCGCATTATGCTGCTTAAGCCGCTTTACATATTCTAAAAGCGAGTCCCTGCCGATATGCCCTATACCGGTTGTGAAAATCAGCTCGCTGCCGTGAAGAAAGTCGGGAACCTGACGATCCTCCACCATGTGAACCCACCTCACGGCGTTTCCCATGCCGCCTTTTCCCGCTATCAGCTTCAGGCTGTACTTTGTTTCCGTATCACTGCAAAGCTTTTTAAGTGTTATTGACATTGCTTGAACCTCCTCTCAAAATAATTACAACGGAAAACGGAAAATCTTAAGTAGTAAATTTAAAGCTAAACATAAGCCTCTGTTTTTCTTTATAATAAATTTTGTATTTTACCTTTTTGATTTTCCGTTACGACTGTATTTCACAGCCGCCCGTAATTATAACAACCTGTTTCTGTGAACCCGCTTTGATTTTCCGATGGCACCGACCGGGCATACGAGTGAGCAAAGGTGACAGCCGACACATCTCGTCCCGTCTACGTACGGCAGTCCGTCATCGGACAGCATAACCGCCTGATGACCTCCGTCCGTGCACGAGATATAGCACCTTCCGCAGCCTATGCACTTGGATCTGTCAAATTTCGGATACACAATGCTTACCCTGTCAAGCTCCTCCGGCGATGATACGGCATCGAGAGCCGCTCCCGCAAGCTCCGCAACACTGCCGATGCATTTTCTCTTCATATATGCCTTAAGACCTGAAATCAAATCATCTATTATTCTATAGCCGTACTGCATCACTGCGGTCGTGATCTGAATATTTGTGCAGCCGAGAGATATAAACTCTGCCGCATCACGCCATGTTTCGATTCCGCCGATACCGCTTAGCGGAATACCTTTTAACTCCGCGCACCTCGCCATATCGCTGATAAACCGCAGTGCGATCGGCTTTACCGCCTTGCCCGAATAGCCGGAAACTGCCGTTTTTCCGCTGACCGAGTTGTACGGCGTCATTTTCTCAATATCTATACCCGTTATACATTTAATCGTATTTATGGCGGCAATACCGTCCGCACCTCCTTGAACTGCGGCAACGGCAGGCACCTCCATTCTGCTGATGTTAGGGGTCATTTTCGCAAGTACGGGAATTTTCACCGCATCCTTGACGCATTTTGTGTAGTGCCTTACAAGCTCCGGATTTTCACCGACATCAGAGCCCA
This sequence comes from uncultured Ruminococcus sp., assembly GCA_902766745.1. Taxonomy (GTDB): domain Bacteria; phylum Bacillota; class Clostridia; order Monoglobales; family Monoglobaceae; genus UMGS1820. Next base: position 7,611 of record CACXES010000036.1, on the reverse strand, counting down.
AGCCTTCGCCGACCATCTGCGGACAACTGAAATTGCACTCGATAATATCCGCTCCCGCATCCTCGGAAAGCCTTGCAAGCTCCGACCATTCATTGTCATTGCTGCCCATGATCGAAACGATAAGCACCTTTGTCGGGAAGTCTTTCTTCAACCTGCGCAGGATTTTAAGATTTTCTTCAAGGCTGTGATCTGAGATCTGCTCAAGATTTTTAAAGCCTATGAACGGTGTGCTCTCCTTTCGTATTGCATCAAATCTCGGGGAGGTTTCCTCGGGCTTTATAAACCCGATTGTTTTGTATACGGCTCCCGCCCATCCCATTTCAAAGGCCCTTGCGCACATTTCGTAATTGCCTGCCACTATGGAAGATGACAGAAAAAACGGATTTTCGCATTTTACGCCCATAAAGTCAATGCACAAATCGGGGGAGTCTGTGTATTCGTTCTCCGGGAGTCTTGAAACAACTTCCTTTATCCTAACGGGAGAATCATAATGTATACAGGCTTTTTCGCAAAATCCCGCGCAAGAGGCACACACCGCCTTGTCGGCAAATTCTCCGGCACATTCGCTGTTTTCAAATCTTACCGCCCTGACCGCCCGTCCCGGATCAAATCCGTTCGGACAAGCCGAGGTGCATTTCGGATCATTGCACAACAGGCATCTTGCCGCTTCCTCGCTTATTTTCATTTATCTCATCTCTTTTCATCTATGCCATAATCATTTCATCTATGCTGTAATCTTATTATCTATGCTGTAAATTATTTCATCTATGCTGTAACCATTTCATCTATGCTGTAAAATATTTATTTAAGAGAGCATTTTACAAAGCTGCCCCAGCCCTTTTCTCCTACAAATTCGCCGTGGTCATATACAAGCCTTCCTCTTGAGTAGGTCTGCTCCGGGTATCCCTTCAGCGTGATTCCCTCCCAAATGGTATGGTCGCAGTCGGAATGCATTTTATCGTTTGTTATGGTAAATTCGGTATTGGGATTATATATTACGATATCTGCGTCCTTTCCGACCGAAATGCTTCCTTTATCACGGCAGCCGAATATCCTTGCCGGATTTGCCGAGCATAGCTCAACAGCTTTCTCATAAGTGATTTTGCCCTCGTTTGCTGCCGAAAGCATATACGGATACATATTTTCAATACCTGCACAGCCGTTCGGAATTTTTGTAAAGTCGTCCTTGCCCCAATCCTTTTCATATGACTGAAACGGACAATGGTCTGTTGCTATTGTATCAATATCGCCGCGGCTGATAGCCTTCCACAAGGCTTCTCGGCTTTCTTCGCCCTTCATGGGCGGGGAACAAACGAAGTTTCGCCCGTCCTCACGCTTATATACATCACAAGTAAATTCAAGATACTGCGGACAGGTCTCGGCATATATTTTATACCCCTCGTCCTTTGCCGCCGTCACAGCCTTAACACCTTCCTTGTTCGCCAGATGAACTATATAAAGCGGTACATCCAATGCCTTTGCCCACTGTATCGCTCTGATATCAGCCTCTGCTTCAACAAATTCCGGTCTTGACTTATAGTGATACCAAGCACTCGTTTTACCTTCGCTTAAATACTGTTCGGTCAGCATATTGACCATCTCGTTATTTTCTGCGTGAACTCCGATAAGTGCGCCGCACTCCTTTGCCTTTTTCAGCACCTTGTAGAATACGCCGTCGGTTACGCCGAAGTCATATACCATAAATACCTTAAACGACGGAACACCGAACCTTACCGCATCCTCAATGGAATCGAGCAGGTCTCCGCTGACATCCTTTACCGCAACATGATATGAATAATCTACGGCAGCAACCGGTGCACAAAGGGCATCTCTGCGCTTTACGGCATCAACCATGGTTTCGCCGAAATCCTGCAAAACAAAGTCAAATACGGTTGTGGTTCCGCCGCATGCGGCAGCTCTTGTCCCGGCAAAGTAATCATCCGAGGATATAGTACCGCCGAAAGGCATTGCCAAATGAGTATGAGCGTCTATTGCGCCCGGAAGCACCATCATTCCCTCTGCATCTATTACCTTTGTGTTCTCCGTCGGAATAATATTCAATCCGATTTGCGTGATTTTCCCGTTGCAGACCGCTACATCCGCCTTATAGCTTTCCGAATCGCTCACAACGGTTCCGTTTTTTATTAATAAGTCCATAGTACAAATCCCCTTTCCGAGCTATCCGGTTACCGGGCGAGAGCATCGCTCCCACCCGATAACAGAGCCTGTTATTTTTTATTTAGGCTTAAGCCCATATGTGCTTCAAAGTTCAAAGCTTATTTCTTGTACACGAGCACAAGTCCGGATCTCTGATAAATCTGAGCGATCTCCAGCAGATCCATTCCGCCTGAGTTTGCCGAAATAAGGTTAGATACCCAGGTTACACCGAAATCTACCGTGCCGTTGTTTACCGCTGTTGTTTCACCGATGTCTCCGCCGCCGGATACAATATTTACATTCAGACCGACTTCATCATAGTAACCCTTTGCTTTTGCAACATAATAACCCATAAACTGTGCCTGCGGAAGCCACTTGAGCTGAATCGATACGTCTGTCTTCTCGGGAGTGCCGAAGTCTCCGGCTTTTGCCGCCTCAAGATATGAGGTATCTCTTATATCGTCAAGAGTAAGTGTTCCGAGCTTTTCGCTTGCTGCCGAATCGTCAAGCTTTATGTACTTCTTTGCAAGGTCAAGCGTCTGCTGCATTGCCTCGGGGTCCATTTTTCCGTAATCGGAAACAGCATTGCCCTTTGTATCGGTTTTTATGAGCTTTGCAACCTCAGATGCCATGTACTTCTGATGATCGGACGAAACAGAGGATCCTGCTTCGTAAACGATCTGTGCCGCCTCTTCGGTGTTATTGCATGCGTATTCCCAACCCTTTAACGATGCGGACAGGAATGCCTTTACCGTGTTCGGATTCTGCTCCGCAAAGCTCTTTTTGCAGAAAATGTTATCCTCCAGCATAGCAACGCCGTGGTCGTTCATGTCGATTATACCTACGCTGTCGCCGTATTTGTAGCCGCCCTCATAATCGTTTACCACAAGTCCCAGCTCGTTATAGGTCATTGCCGATGCCAAGGTGATTGAGCCGTCGTCAAAGCCATCCATATCAAAGGACTGTACAAGGTAGTCTGTGCTCTGTCCGTATTTCGTCAAAAGCGCCTGAATCTCGTACTCGTTTCCGAGACCCCAGTTTCCGACCTTGCCTTCCTTTGCCGCCGCCACAATTCTCTCTTCATCCGTCATTGACGTTGCCTGTGTGGTTTCCGTTGTTTCCGTTGTTTTCGTAGACGTTTCTTCTGAGCCGCATCCGCCGAGCAAAGCTGCGATCAATGCTGCTGCCGCCATCAATGCCATTGTTCTTCTGAGTTTCATAATTCATTACCTCTTTCTAAAAAATATTTATATAATTGAACGCGAAAGCTATGACTTTCTGCGTTTCAAGAATATACCCTCTGCTGCCAAAAGCAGTGCAAATAATATTATGCCTATCAGGCAGGCAACAACGATATATGCCCATGCCGTTGAATACTGTGCGATAAGAATGTTTTCTCTTATCTGTCTTCCGACGCCTGCCCTGTATTCCGCAAAGTATTCACTGACAAGCGCTGTAATAACGCTTCCGGGGACGCTTACCTTAAGTGCGGTAAAGATGTACGGAATACTGTTCGGAAATCTCAGCTTAAGAAACACGGTTTTGTTATCCGCTGCATACGACTTCATCAGGTCAAGCGAGAATGGCTTCAGCTCGTTAAGTCCCCTGTGGGCATTAATGCTCATGGAAGCCATGCACATAAGTGTGACCACAATTATCTTCGCAACCGTGCTTCTGACCTCAGCATCTGAGCTGACATCCTTCGTCCAGTTCATTATAACCGGTGCCATAGCCACGATGGGTATTGCGTTAAATGCCGAAATCACAGTAAGACCGCCCTTGCCGAACTTGGGTGAAACCGTTGCGCCGATTGCAGCGATATATCCGAGTACCGAGCCTGCCGCCAAACCGATGATAATAACAAATACGGACGAATTTACGTTCTCGAGTATCTTATCGAAATTTTCAATAATAATCCGAAAAATTCTCGTCGGATACGGCAGAATGTACTCATCTGTGCGGAATATGCTGTGCAAGACCCCGCATTGCCACATCATCAAAATAACGATTCCGAATATCAGCGGATACAGCAGCGATGTTGCAGAATCAAAATTAAGTTTTCTTTTCGTCATACCGCTCACTCCTTTTCCTTTTTGGATGTCCGTTTATACGGGCAAAGTATGTATTCCAAAAGTCCCATAACCGAAAAGCTGAGTATTCCGATAATTGCACTGAAGAATACAATCTGCCAGAAAACATATCTCGTCATTGCTCCCTTTAAAGCCTGAGAAAGCAAGCAGCCGAGTCCTATTCCGCCCTGAAGGGTATCAACAAGGATGGAGGCCGTTATCGCCATCGGTGCGGATATCTTTAATCCCGTGAAAAAATACGGTATACATGCGGGAATCATTGTTTTTGTGTAAATCTGAAATTTATTTGCCGCATACGAATACATAAGCTCGTGTTTTTCTCTCTGAACCGCCTTGAAGCCGGCAAGGGTATTTGTCGCCACGGGATAAAAGGTAAGTATCGCCGCAATTGCCACACGGCTCACAGCGATATCGCCGGTCAGCGCATTGATTATCGGTGCCATACCCAATATCGGTATCATCTGTATAAGCATCAGATACGGAAAAGCTATTTTCTCTATCGGCTTCCACAGGCTCATCAGAAGAGCCAGCACAAAGCCGCACACAATTCCGACCACATAACCTATTCCCGCCCTGGACAGAGTTGCGGCTGCGTTTTCCATTACCATTTGAATTGCCGTCTGTCCGCCGTTTATGGTTCGGTCGCTCATGACAGATTCCATAATCCCTGTCAAGTGCGGAAGAATGTTTTCGGGTGTCCTCTTTGTTGCAGCAACTATAAATGCAAATATCTCCCACAGCGCAATGATTATCACTATCCACAAGACCGTCATAAAGTATTTCGTTTCGGTAAGTCGCTTCAGTTTGTTCATATATTAATCTCTCCTTTCAAAACCATCTTTAAAAGGAATGAATTACACTCCTTCAAAGCTGTTTCTGACCTTCGCAACAAGATTTGTAAACTCAACGGTATTTTTCATTTCCATCGTCCGCGGTCTCGGCAGGTCAATATCCACAACTGCGGAAAGCCTGCCCGGGTGCGGCGAGAGAACACAAATCTTATCCGAAAGGAAAACCGATTCCTGAATATTATGCGTTACAAAGACGATTGTCTTGTTTGTCTTTCTCCAAATCTTAAGCAGGTCGGCATGAAGCTTCTCTCTTGTAAACTCGTCAAGTGCCGAAAACGGCTCGTCCATCAGCAAAATTTCCGGCTGAACCGCAAGAGCTCTGGCAATACCAACCCTCTGCTGCATACCTCCGGAAAGCTGATTGGGATAATGGTTTGCAAACTCCGAAAGCCCGACAAGCTCAAGCATCTTCATTGCCCGTTCTTCTCTCTCCTTAACCGGAACATGCATGATTTCAAGAGGCATCATAATGTTCTTCTTGACTGTACGCCATTCATAGAGGACCGCACTCTGAAATACGATTCCATATCTTCGCTTAAGCCGTGCCTGACGCGGTGTTTCGCCCGCTATGCTGATTTCACCGGAAGTCGGCGTAAGCAAATCCGCAATAATCCTCAAAAGCGTTGTCTTTCCGCAGCCCGAAGGACCTACCAGCGAAACAAATTCGCCCTTTTGTATATCAATGCTGACTCCGGTAAGAGCGGTAACGTCTCTGTTATCATTGGTCTTATAAACCATGCCTATATCTTTGAGCATAATCTCCGTACTCGTGTTTGCACTCATATCAGTCAATCCCTTCCACAAAGTTTTTCAAATAAAAAACGGCAGACAAGGATCCCCAAGGGAGACGCCTTTGTCTGCCGTTTATTCCGCCGCAGCTGTCAGAACAGTAACTCAATACTTTCCGATTTATCCCTGCGCAGAATAATTATAGGTCTATAATACTCATTATCATTTGACTTGTCAATGACTTTTTCTTAATTTGTTATCGAAACACAAAAATTCGTTTTAGCAAATGTGCTCCGGCATATCGAATACCGCTAAGGTTTTTTACCGATTTCAGCATTTTCACTTACACTTATTATATCATAAATAGCCTGAAATATCAGCAGCTTTGCTGTTTTTTATTTGTTCTGCAGACATTACATATGCGTTTCTTTCTTCGGGCAAAAAATGCAACACCCCTGCGAATCCTCCGCAGGGGTGTTCGATATGCACTTTTGATTTTATCGGTTTTACCGTTCGAGCTCCTGTGCTGTCTGAGCCTCCATATAACGGTATATTCCTGCCAGCATCTTTGCACCCTCCGCTCGGCAGGCTGCTCCATGTATTTCCCTTGCTGCCCGAACCGCTGCCGGATCCGCTTCCCTCAAATACTTTCTGCCGCTCTTTTCCGCCCTCGTATACCTCAAGCTTAAATCCTCCGCTGTAATTAAGACTGCCGACTGTAATATTCATTGTATTCGGTCGATTCTCAGTCAACACCTCCGAAAACAATATATCCACAATCTTGCATTCGTCTGTCGCCGCACCTACAATTACAGTGCAGCTGCACAGGCTCACCAAAATTACAATAGCCAACATTGTGCTTAAAAATCTTTCCGTTAATCTCTTCATGGCTCCTCCTTACACATAAGCATCTGTGCTTATTTCTTTTATATCCTTTTTCATAACTATACGTTATTAATTATAAGCACATCATGTAAACCCTGCCACCGTGTTTGTGTAAAGCTTATGTAAAATAAATGTAAGCGCACTTCCGCCGTTGTTTCCTGTTCCTGCCGCAGCGGTCGGAACAGCTCCGCTTATCTTCCCTGCATAATCTTTTATTACCCAATCCGGCAGCCCTCACGGTCGGCAATGTATAAATATTTCAAAAAATATGATTTGCGTAAAAATAGGGAAACTCAAACAAAAAAAGTGCTTGACATTTTTAAAATTTGTGCTATAATGATAATTGCAAACCTCAATGAGTGCTAAAAATGAGGGGAGGTTTGCAAATCTCTCTTCGATTTATTCGTTAAAATTACGGCTTGAGAGGGAATTTTATTTGATTTTATGGTGCTTTGTACGAAATTTTGCGTAAAATCGGCGTAATTTTCGCAGGTACTTCTGCAAACCTCAATGAGTGCCCAAAATGGGGGTAGGTTTGCAAAATCGTGCCCGCAAAGCCCGTAAAACCGGGCATCCCGGAAGGGTGCAGTATTTTAAAATACTCGCGCTAACGCGCATTGAAACTAAATAAATACCACATCAGAAAATATTCCACATTCACGTATTTTAAAATACTCGCGCTAACGCGCATTGAAACAGCTCGACTTTTCGAATTCCTCTGATGCGTATTTTAAAATACTCGCGCTAACGCGCATTGAAACCTAATTTTTTCATCAAAAGCACCTCTAAGAAGGTTGTATTTTAAAATACTCGCGCTAACGCGCATTGAAACCTTAATGCACAAGCTATGTGGTCATCGAACATTTGAGTATTTTAAAATACTTGCGCTAACGCGCATT
>CACXES010000035.1 GCA_902766745.1 uncultured Ruminococcus sp. | reverse complement strand
CTCTGCCGGGCGCATAGAAAAATTCGTAAGCCGTACCGTTATAATCAAAATACGGCGTCCAGTTCTGCCACTCTCCGTCATCCGTCGCCGGCCTTAGGCAGAACCTGTTAAATCCGCTGATGCTTGTATCGACACTGTTGCCTGAGTCAACGGCATATTTTATATTTGCCGATGTGCATAACCAGCCTGTTCCCGTCCAGCCGTCCGCACCTATGGCCGTTCCGTCCGCTGTGACGGACGTAAGGGTCGGGTGCGTCGGGATTATTGCGTCAATCAAATCCTTCAACACCTTGCCCTGCGCCGCATTTAGGGCATAGCCTGATGTGCTTGTTGTCGTAAGGTTGTTTGCAAGCTTTAAGTGTCCGTAGCTTGACGAGGTTCCGACTCCGTAGGTTGATGCGCTTGAGGCATGGGAGGTCGGTGCCTTTCCGTTCACCGCGGTGGCGGTCGCATAATATGACGGAAGCTGACCGCCTAATTTTTCGGCGTTGTCCACAATCCCGTCTCCGTCCATATCATACACGGATTTCAGCATATCGCCGCCGCCCGCGGCACTGATATTATCGTCAACATACTTCTTTGTTGCCGGCTGATAAGCGGCTGTGGGCGCAAACGCAGTTGTGTTGGTCTTGGTCAGCACTTCGGTTTTATCCGCCTTTTGCGCCAGTGCGGAGCTTACTCCGTCAACGATTGTTTTGTCTGCATTGGTGTAATCGTTTGTACTGAGTGCCTTTCCCGTCACCTTATCAACCTTTCCCGCAAGCCCCTCTGTCAGTGCCGAGGTATCCGCCTTTTGTGCCAGTGCGGCATCTACCCCATCAACGATCGCCTTGTCCGCATTGGTGTAATCGTTGGTGCTGAGTGCCTTTCCCGTTACCTTATCGACCTTTTGGACAATGGCGGCATTAAGCTCTGCCGCCTTGGCGGAAAGATTGTCCGCCGCCGTTTTTGCCGCGGCGGCATCGGCGGCAGAACGGGCATCGGCCTCCGTCGTAATTGCCGCCGTAAGCGTCTCCGCCTTTGAGTTCAGTTCCGATAAAACCGATGCGTCCGACAGCATTCGATCCGACTTCTCGGAATCCAATGCTGCCTGAACCGTGCTGCCGTCAGTGCAGTCAACGCTCGCCGCACTGTGCCTGCCCACCGCTCCGGAATAGTGAGCGGTAAGTGTTTCATTTGTCTCGCTTCTTAAATTTGAAACAAGCTTCTCCGCATATGAGCGTATCCAGCTGTCTCTTCCGTCTGATGCATACTTTTTGTGTTTAATATCATACCAAAATGACATTGTTTCACACTCCTTTATATTATTTTTCGTCTGCATCGTTATTATAGCTCATAATTGAGTGCCATAGAGTGCCGCAATCCTTCACCAAACAAGCTCCTCCTTCATACATTGGTATTACAGAGGTGTTTAACTTGAATAAGCTTTTAACGTTTTCATATGTTGGCGGCGATACCCGCCAGCTTTATACAGCCGCAATGACTGCGGCAGACGGCTTCCGTGTCAGAGCCTTCGGCTTTGGCTGTGCATCGGAGGAGCTGAGCTTACATGTATCTGAGGCGAAGTCGATTTCCGACTGCGTATCGGGTGCGGAGGTTATTGTTCTGCCCATACCCTATTCCACGGACGGAATGACGGTCAACTCTCCGCTCTCTGCGGTCAAAATACCCCTTGATGACATAATCTCCACTGCGGACACAGGCAGCATTATCCTTGGCGGCAGGCTTGATGATGCCTTTATCGAGGCGTGCAAACGCCGCGGCGCCCGGGTTTTCGATTATTTTATCCGACCCGAGCTTGAGATAATGAACGCAATCCCGACCGCAGAGGGCGCGATTGAGCTTGCCATGGCAAACACGCCGCATACAATCCACCAAAGCCGCTGCCTTGTGGTCGGCTACGGCAGGATAGGGAAGCTTCTGTCCGAGGATTTGCGTGCCCTCGGCGCAGACGTGACCGCAACGGCACGGAAGCACAGCGACCTCGCCTGGATAGGGGCAAGAGGCTTTAAGTCATGCCGAACCGAAAGAATTGCCGACATTGCCGGCGGCTTTGATATTATATTCAACACGGTTCCGCACCCTGTTTTAAACTTCAAGGTGCTGTCTGCGACCCGTCCCGATGTGCTGATAATAGACCTTGCATCAAAGCCGGGCGGCGTTGACTTTGACACCGCCAAGGAGCTTGGGCGCAGGGTCATTTGGGCACTTTCCCTCCCGGGGAAGGCTGCTCCGCTTACGGCGGGACGGATTATCAAAAACACTCTGATGAACATTCTGGAGGAATTGGGGGTGTAAAAAAATGGATAGTAAAATTACCGTCGGATTTGCCGTTACCGGCTCGTACTGCACACTTTCCAAAATTCTGCCTGTGGCGGAGACAATGTCAGCAGAAGCGGATATAATTCCGATTTTCTCGGACAACAGTGCGTCCACCGACACACGCTTCGGGAAGGCGGAGAAATTCATTTCCGAAATGGAACGGATAAGCGGCAGAGCTGCGATACTCAGCATTGCCGAAGCAGAGCCGATAGGCCCCAAGGGGCTTTTGGATGTTCTCGTTATCGCACCGTGTACCGGCAACACCATCGCAAAGCTTGCAAACGGTATCGCAGATACAACGGTAACTCTTGCGGCAAAGTCACAGCTTCGGAATAATCGGCCTATCGTTATCGGCATATCCACCAATGACGGCCTGGGCGCAAATGCGGTCAACATCGGAAAGCTTCTGGCTCGGAAGAATATATATATGGTACCCTTTGGACAGGATGACTGTATAAATAAGGAAAATTCGCTGATTGCCGACTTCACAAGGCTTATGCCCACAGTTCGGGCGGCACTTGACGGCCGTCAGCTCCAGCCGCTTTTAGTATAGAGAAAACATCAAAAATCCGACAGGTGAGCTACCTGTCGGATTTTTGGGATTGCATTTATTTTAAATTTATACTTTAATGCATATATTTATCTGCGGTTATCAGTAGTTTTCAGCACTGATTTCAAAGAAGCTTCTCGGATGTGCGCAGGTCGGGCATATGTCGGGTGCCTTTGTACCTACAACGAGATGTCCGCAGTTGCGGCACTCCCATATCTTAACCTCGCTCTTTTCAAATACCGCCGCGGTCTCCACGTTCTTCAGCAGAGCGCGGTATCTCTCCTCATGGTGCTTCTCGATTGCGGCAACCAAACGGAACTTCTCCGCCAACTCGGTAAAGCCCTCCTCCTCGGCGGTCTTTGCAAAGCCTTCGTACATATCCGTCCACTCATAATTTTCGCCCGCTGCCGCTGCGGCAAGGTTCTCGGCAGTGTTGCCTATTCCGTCAAGCTCCTTGAACCACATCTTTGCGTGCTCGCGCTCGTTTTCGGCGGTCTTTAAGAACAATGCCGAAATCTGCTCGTAGCCTTCCTTCTTTGCAACAGACGCAAAGTATGTATACTTGTTTCTCGCTCCGGATTCACCCGCAAAGGCCGCCTCCAGGTTCTTCTCCGTCTGTGTTCCGGCGTACTTGTTCTTTGCCGAAGCCACTTCCTCAAGCTTGTCGCCGGTCGCTCCGCAGCGCGGACAAACCGGTGTTTCGCCTTCCTTTACCTCAAATACCTCTCCACATAATTTACACTTGAACTTTTTCAAAATTTTTTCCTCCTTTTTATTATATTTATCAAATTTATTTATTTCCGATTCATTTGCCGCCAAGCCGGGCTGACCGACATGGCGAATCCCCGTATATTCGGCTATATCCCTGTCCGTTGTCACAAGATTTTCAAGGCTCAGACCGTGTACCGAGCGGTTTCCCGTTACCCTCGCAAAGGTTTTAAGCTCCTCACGCGAGACATTCAGGAAGTTCGCCACTCTCTGAGCAGCAGCGTCAATCTTAAGTCTCTTTCGCAGCTCGGGATTCTGCGTTGCCACACCCACCGGGCAGTTGCCGGTTCCGCAGATACGATACTGCTGACAGGCGGCAGCGATAAGCCCGGCGCTTGCAACGGCAACGGCGTCCGCACCCATTGCCAAGGCCTTGGCAAAATCCGCCGACACCCGAAGCCCTCCGGTAATTACCAGCGAAATATCAGAATTGACCGAATCCAAATACCTTCTCGCACGGGATAGTGCGTAGATTGTCGGCACCGTCGTGGCCTCTCTCAAAAACAGCGGACTCGACCCTGTCGCGCCGCCGCGGCCGTCAACGGTGATAAAATCCGGGCAGGCAAAGACGCAGTATTCCAGATCTCGTTCTATATTCCCGGCGGCAATTTTAATGCCTATCGGGCGGCCGTCCGAACGCCGCCTGAGCATATCCACCATGTCGCGCAAATCCTCTTTTGAATTAAGCTCCGGGAACTTGCTCGGACTTTGAATATCCTCCCCCGGGCGCTTGCCGCGGATGGCGGCAATCTCCTCCGTCACCTTTTCGCCCGGCAGATGTCCGCCCATGCCCGGCTTTGTCCCCTGTCCGATTTTAATTTCAATTGCGTCCGAGGAACGCAGATTTTCGTCGGTCACGCTGTACTTATTCGGAATATACTCAAATATGTATTTGTATGCCGCCTGCTTTTCCTCCGGCAGGATTCCGCCCTCGCCGCTGCACATGGCAGTTTTCGCCATTGCCGAACCCTTTGCCAGTGCAATTTTAACCTCTCGAGACAGCGCACCGAAGGACATATGCGAGATATACACCGGACTTTCCAGAACCATGGGCCGCTTAGCGTGCTTTCCGATAACGGTAACGGCGCTCACCGTCTCACCGTCATCCAGCGGCGGCGGATTCAGCTGCGCACCCAAAAGCAGTACATCATCCCAGTTCGGCATCGGCATTTTTGTACTCATCGCGCCGCCGATAGCTCTGCCGGTAACAGCCATCTCGTGAATTTCCTCCATATACCGCGCAGACGTGTCATGCCGCACCGTTTCGGCGTCGTAGTCAAGACCGCCGGAATACTGATTTTCCTCCAACTTTTCCTCTTCCTCAACCATCGGGACAAGATTCGACACGGGCTGTCTGCAAACGGGACATCCGTCAAGCTCCGACACCAGTCTGCCTTCCTTCTCCTCGTCATAGATCGCTCCGCATACTCTGCACTTATAAACAGCCATAAAAACACCACCCCTTACTTTTTATTTTTCTCTATACACTCGGGGCAAAGACCCTCAAAGATCAACCGATGCCGGTTGATTTGAAAGCCCGTCTCCGCCTCAATCTCCTCGTCATAGCCCTCTTTGTATTTGATTGGTGCGTCAACCACCCGTCCGCACTCGGTACATATGATATGGTAGTGCCGCCCCGCCCGTAAATCGTAGCGGTCAGCCGCATTCAGCTTTACATTCGTTATCTCGCCGCCCTCCGCCAGAACCCCGAGGTTCCGATAAACCGTTCCCCTGCTGATTTTATCGTCCTTTCCGCGCACATCCAGATAAATCTGATCCGCGGTGGGATGGTCACACCTCGCCCTTACGGCGTCCAAAATCATCTGCTTCTGTTTTGAATTACGCTGCTTCTTCATTTCAATCCTCCTATTACAGTAATAGGACTTATTACTATTAATATATCACATTTATTTTACTTTGTCAAGAAATTTTTGTTTTTTTAGCTTCCCATTTTTTCGCAAATCATATTTGTTGAAATATTTATACATTGCCGACCGGGGGCAGCATACGGCGACGAGGGCATATGAATCCCTCCGTCAGTCTTCGACTGACACCTCCCTTTAGGCAAGGGAGGCTATTTTCTAAACGCAAAAGCTGCCGCCTCGGGGTAAAGGAAAATCTTTTCCGCCATAGTCGCAACGGCATTGGTGAAGCGGCACGCTTCCGGAACGTTCCTTGGTTTGCAGTGTCATAGAATGACGGAAATAATTCATAATTCATAATTCATAATGCATAATTAAAAAGTTATTTTACAACAATTCATTATATAATTCTGGTTTTCCGCAAGGAAAACTACCGCTATTATTCATTATTCATTATTCATTATTCATTATTCATTAATATTGAATAATTAAAACGCCACACACGAGCCTCCCTTGCCTAAAGGGAGGGGGACCGCCGAAGGTGGTGGAGGGATACACGAAAACAAATCATAACATTATAAGTAATAAGTTAAATTTTTGTTTATAATCACAGATTTTATTTTGCCTGCGCCGCAGCAACCCCGTTAAAATAATTCGCTTTCATCGGCTGACAATATTTCCACAGACACTATTTCGTCTATGGAAATCTCCGCTCCGTCCTCAAATACAAGCCGCCCGGCAGCCTCACAAATTCTGCGTACGGCTCCGCATTTTTCGACATAAGCGCCCCCGGACTTTTTCGCATCGGGGACAAAATATGTCACGGTAACCTCCCGTGCGGCACTCGGATTATCCTTTATATAATTTAATTTTGCGTTGAGCTCCGCCACGGCGTACTCATCAAGCTCAGCCCTCTCGTCCGTATGCCTTGTTGTTTCGGCAATCGCCTCCTCATAGCCGGTCAGGGCGCGGAACGCCCCGAACTGTGCGGCACGCTCTGTCATGGACATTTGCCGCCTCTTTTTCGACTGATGGTGAGGGAGATTTATTATTTTGTCGTATTTGTGTATATCTGGATTGTAATTCATGACTTCCTCCGAACAGTATGTGCATAAATGGCAGACCGATATATCAAATCAACCTAAACACCATTTCGCAATACTTTCAATCAAATTTGAAGGTAATGCTTTATCATAAGGAAAATATATTGCATTTTTCTTGGCAGCAAATTCATTTAATTCCGATGCAAACTTTTCAATAGCTTCAACACCTACATAAAAACTTATGTGTTTTTTACACGCAGAAAAAGAGATGGATTTCCCTTCCTTTACATAATACGGCATACTCCATAATATACATTCATTTACATTCGGAACACTGTTTTTTAATATAGTCATCATTTCCGTTAAGTGGGCATGTGATTCTATGGGTTGTAAATCAATGTATTCCAATACCGTTTCGGGTGCTTTGCCACAGTAATGACCTTGATTTGTTCTTTTAAATTCTCTACCGCATTTTGGGCATTTCCACATATTTCGTTTCCTCCGCAACTTCTGATTTATCTGCTCCGCAAAAGGCAGACTCCGTCAAGCACGATGCCCGCCGATTTGATTGTTTCTGTCCTTTGTCGTGGCACCCTCCTGCAAATCTGCTGCCTTTAAAATCGCATTTCTGCCGAACCTGTGTCTAAGCTCAATTGTCGCATCCATGAGCGCACGTTCTCTCTTAAGCTCCGCATCCTCCCGTTCGCACTCTCTCCGGTGCTTGTCATAGTCGGTGAATAAATCCAACTGCTCATAGCTTTGCTTTTCCGCAATCTCACTCTCGGGAACAACGTGGTTCACCGAGATATTCACCCTCCGCACAAGCAATTTTGGATTTACGATTCTGTCAAACAGCCCGATGACCGCCTTTACAATCAGCGTTGCCGACGAGGTATACCGCCCGATATTTGCCGTACCATGCGCATGCTTCGGAACTTTTCTTCCGTAATTATCTGTCGTGACCTCGCCCTTATACTGCTTTTTGATTTCACTGTTCGTAAGGTTTTCTATATCATACCCCACCGTCAGAACAATCTGATCGGCGGCCAATCTCTTTTCAACAAGATCCAGTGCAAGAAGCTCAGCCATTTCGCGTGCAATCAGCCGTGCCTTTTCAAAATCATAAGGACAGTGAAGCACCTGCCCCGAGCCGATGCTCTTGTTCTCCGGCTTGTATGCCCGTATATCCTCTATGGTGCACGGCTCCCACCCCCAGGCGTGGTCAATCAGCAGCTCCGCATTCACGCCGAAAAGCTTATACAGCTTGTCCTCTCCGTATTCATTCAAAGAACATTCGGCTATGTCGCCCATGGTATAGAGCCTGTTTGCCTCCAGCTTTTTGGCATAACCTCTGCCCACTCTCCAAAAATCGGTGAGCGGCCTGTGGTTCCAGAGCTGTCTGCGGTAGGACATTTCGTCAAGCTCCGCAATCCGCACACCGTTTTTATCCGCCGGCATTTTCTTTGCGACAATATCCATGGCAACCTTCGCCAGATACATATTCGTGCCAATCCCTGCCGTCGCCGTTATCCCGGTGGTATCCAGCACGTCACGGATAATCCTCATTGCCAGCCCGCGCGGAGTTGTATTATATGTGCGGAGATAGCTTGTGATATCGATAAACACCTCGTCTATAGAATAAACATGGATATCCTCCGGTGCGATATACTTAAGATAGATATTGTATATTCGTGTACTGTACTCCATATAATATGCCATTCTCGGTGCGGCGATAATATACGAAAGCTCGAGTGCCGGATTTTTGATCAACTCCGCATAGTCGTATGACTCGCCGTCGAAGCTCCGCCTCGGTGCTTTTCTCTGCCGCATGGCATTTATCTCCTTCACCCTTTGAACCACCTCAAAGAGTCTGGGTCTTCCGGGAATTCCGAAGGATTTAAGGGCGGGTGACACGGCAAGGCAAATGGTTTTCTCCGTCCGTGACTCGTCCGCAACGACAAGGTTTGTCGTCATAGGGTCAAGCCCTCTCTCCACGCACTCCACCGAGGCATAAAAGGATTTTAAATCAATACAAAGATAAATTCTGCCGTCCAATTTTATACCTCCCGTCCGATATTTTGTTTAAGGCTTCAGCATATCTATTATGCCCAAGCATCCCTCAAAATTTCCGTTAACCTCGTTATTCGGTTATTCTGACAACCGGAAATTTTCGCTGTTTTGTTCTTTATGTTTTGATTTTAT
>CACXES010000034.1 GCA_902766745.1 uncultured Ruminococcus sp. | reverse complement strand
TGATTTTTACAGTGAAACTAAAGAGAGGTGCGGCTGCGGTATTTGCCGGAACATTGCTTGTATCGGCAATAGGCGTAAGCGCACAGGATTTTACGATTACAAAAGAAGATATTAGAATAAATGAGGCACAAGCCGAGCTGCTCCCTCTGAGATATGCGGCTGAAAACAACGGATACACGGTCGATTGGAACGGCGGTGACAATACCGTTACACTAAAAAACGGCAAGCATACGGTCAGAATCAGAATAAACGAAAGGCTGTACGATGTTGACGGAAAGTCATCAACACTCAAAGATGCACCCTTGTTAATTGATGACAAGACATATGTTGCGGATTCGTTTGCGAATGATATATTCCCCGACAAATACATAACAAAAACAGATTCGGGATATTCATTTGCGGACAAAACGGAAACCTCGGCGGATAATATGATGAAAACGGTCAGAGAAATATCAGGGTATCCCCGTTCGGTAGATGACGCCACACACTTGGACGCAATGAATTATGTGACAGACAAGCTGACGGAATACGGCTATGAACCTCAAAAACAGAGCTTTGAATTTGACTATATGGACTTCTCGAATGAAACAACAAAAACGGTAAACGGAACAAATATAGTTGCCGTTAAGCCTGCTGATTTAACACCCAACGGAGATATTTTAATTATCGGCGCACACTATGACGGCGAAAAAGGTTTTCCCGCCGCAAACGACAACGGTTCGGGACTTTCCGTGCTTTTAGAGCTTGCGAGGGTTCTTAAAAATCTGCCGTCCGATACGGAAATCAGATTTGTTGCATTCGATGCCGAGGAAACAGGGTTAAACGGCTCAAAGGCATATGTAAAAACACTAAAAGACGAACAGGAAAATATTGTCGGAATGATAAACTTTGATATGCTCGGTGCGGCAAAGGCAAAAGAATTCGGTGTATATACCGCCGAAGATAAAACAAATTATCTGACCGATATATTAAAGGCGTGTCCCGATTTTGACGAAGTTGCATTTCGCAGACATATGTTCGGAATGAGTGACCATATGTCATTTTCGCCGCTTGCGATACCTAACTTAACCTTTACACACGAGGCAATAACCGGTGAATATCATTGTGAAAACGATATTGCCGATAACATAAATCCCGATCGGCTTAAAGCAGCGGCGGACAGCGGATATTTTATAGCGTCAACCGTTATGAGCAATCTTTCCGGGTCATATAAGGCAGAGAGAAATCCAATTTTGAGCGATAAGACAATCGACATTACCGCTGAAACCGTTATACCGACAGCGGACAAGGTTGACTCCGTATCAAAACGCCTTGGCGTAAAGCTGGCGCAGATTCCGTCAGACGACAGTGAACCTAAATATATTGTCAATATAAAACTTTTTGACTATGACAAGCCGCTTAAAATGGTCTATCGGGGTCAGCTCGGCGCTGATTTTGCCGGAAATCCTTATATCGACATCAGTGGTGAAGAATATGAGGATATAAAGGCTGTGCTTAAAAGGAATTTAACCGAAAATCTGAATAAGGGAAACGAATGGACAAACTATTTCTATAATACGCTCTATGGCGTTTGTTATAATTTGCATTACGATGAAAAAACGAATGAGGCTTCTCTGAGCGTCACGGGTTATCGTGATACCGATGAAGAAGCGTATGCGATTAAGAACGGCGAGCTTATTAAGCTTGATGATTCCGAACCGCATATAACATATTCCGTAACAAAAAAGAACGGAAAAATCAAGGTAAACGAAAAGAAACCCAAACCGACGGGAGAGGCGGCATCCGATAAAGCGAAAAAATGTTGGGACAGGCTAAAGCCGTATCTTTCGGAACTTGGAGATATTGATTATCTTATGCTTTCCGCAGACGGAATAGGCGGCTCAACAATTCAGAAATATACTGAGGACGGCGCCTATGCAACGGAAGTGTTATTGGACGGAGAAGTCCCGGAGGAATTTAAGTATTTACCCGAAAAGCTGCAACCGGCAGTTACAAGAGCGGCACGGCGCATAGAGGAGGGACAGACATTTAATATTTATTCAGACCCTGTCCTCGGCACGAAATTGTATGTTGACTATCTTGACCTCTTAAATGAACAGGGTGACTGCTTTACTGAAAAGGGATTGTTAAAAAGCATCGCCGAAGTAAAGATTCGTGAGATAATCGGATACGGAAAAGCGGGAAAAGTATATGACGAAAATGCGGTCAAGCCGGAAAATCCGACAGCATTTGAAGAAAACACTTGGAACTTAAATAAGGACGGATTTTTATATAAGTTTGTCGAAAGGTTTTACAAGAATATATATGCGGATACGGATTGGGAAAGCAAGGATTTATACACAGAGCGACCCGATGAGTTTGTGAGCATCGAAGCGGCGCAATCGAGAGAG
>CACXES010000033.1 GCA_902766745.1 uncultured Ruminococcus sp. | reverse complement strand
TGTAATCATTAGAATTCCTCCGATTTTTATATTTATCATACATTGATTATATCAAAAAGATTATTATAATCAATGCACAAAGTAAATCGGTTTTAGCACAAAATAAAGATTTGTAGGGGCGGGTTTTTATTTATATTTAATTTTCACAGTTGAATAATTTTGTTTTATGAGGTATAATGTGTATAAGTATGTAGATGGGGGATGATGTATATGAGATACACCGGATTTGATATAGGAGGAACAAAATGTTCCGTTTGTTTAGCCGAGGAGACTAACAACACCATAAAAATAATTGATAAAAAAGTAATTAAAACGGATAGAAGTATATCGCCTTATGATATGATAGATAAGATGTGTGATGAAGGCGAAAAGATGGGGTGGGGGCGGAAAATAGGAATCAGTTGCGGGGGCCCTCTTGACTCTGTAAACGGAATAATTCAATCACCTCCCAATTTGCCTGGGTGGGATAATGTTGAAATTATTAAATATATAAAAGAAAAAACAGGTCTTGATTCTATCCTTCAAAATGACGCAAACGCCTGTGCTGTTGCAGAGTGGAAATACGGTGCAGGTAAAGGCTTTAAAAATGTTGTTTTCCTAACATTCGGAACAGGGCTGGGAGCGGGATTGATACTTGACGGCAAGCTTTATACGGGAACAAATGACAACTGCGGTGAAGTAGGACATATAAGGTTGTCCGAAAACGGCCCTGTCGGATATGGAAAAGCAGGTTCGGCGGAGGGATTTTGTTCCGGTAACGGTATTGCCCAACTCGGGAAAATAAAAGCAACAGAAAGATTGCAAACAGGGAAAAATGTTTCATACTGCAAAAGCTATGATGAACTTGATAATATAACCGCAAAACTTATCGCGGAATACGCTTGTGCAGGAAACGAAGATGCATTGGAGATATACAGGATTTGCGGCAGGAAACTCGGTGCGCTTCTTTCTGTTTTGATAGATATTCTGAACCCGGAACGAGTAATTATCGGGAGTATATTTCAAAGATGTGAAAACCTTCTCAGATTTGAAATGCAAAAAGTTATTGACTCAGAAACTCTTGCCGTTTCAAACTCGGTTTGCAAGGTTGTTCCTGCCGAGTTGAAAGATAACATAGGTGATTATGCCGCCGTTGCCGTTGCCGTTGCGGCAATGTGAGAAATATTAAGTGATGTTATAAAATCGGCCGGAGCGCTTACGGCACACATTTTTGTGTTGACTCCGTTAATAATATTGCCGCTGTATATATGAAGAATTCAAGGTATGACGGCGGCTCGGGTGCTGTTACCGCATACAATTTTGAAAAAGATGTTTTTAATTCATTCGTGAAGTAAATACATATAACATAATTTAAGAAATGTAAAAACCGGCTGTGAAAAAAACGATTTCAAAAATCGTTTTGCCACAGCCGAAATTTAAGTTAATAATTAAAATCAAAGCGTACCGTTCAAATACAAACAATCTTTTATACCGCTTTTAAAGCTGTAAAACTCTGTTCCTGTTTCAAGATATTCTTTCATTTTAACAAGTGCGGTCGCTATTGCTGTTTCTTCGTCCGTGAGCCTTGCGTCACCGAACGGATAGGTATACAAAACCTTATTTTCAAAGGTTACGTCAGCGTTGTAAAGACCGTCAAGCGCTCCGCTTTTGTGCTGAACTATTTTACTTTCGACACACTTGTCGTCGGCATTAAAATACCTCACTGTATCATTTTCTATTTCTCCGCGGGTACCTCTGATAAGCAGACGGTCTGTACGGATAGGGGAAAAGTATTGTTCTGCATCAAAATCATAAACTGCGATTTTTCCGTCAAAATCAAATGTTTTTATGGTATGCTTTGAATTCTGATATGCCTTATTGTGAACCACGCCGTTTCTGAAATTGGTATGCAAAATCGGAGAGCTGAATTCGGTTTGGCTTATGAGCTTTCCGCCATTGGAATTCAAAAAGAATCGTATCAAACTCATTGCGTGATAATCGTGCGCAACGGAAATATATATATAATTTGCCTCCCCTATAATGCCGCCGTAAATAATTTTCTTTATTGATTGATACATAGGTTTAAAGTGAAACTGCTCGGCTATTTGGATTTTATAATCGGGTTTAAATGCCTTCAATAATTTTTCAGCCTGCTCTTCGCTTGTGCAGGCGGGTGTTTCGGCAAGAATTGCATATCCATCAGACGCAAGCGAGAGGGATAATTCGGAAATATCGGCTTTGTTTATACAGTTTACAATAAAATCGCACGGAATCGATTTTAATTCGTCAACCGTATTAATTATTTTTACATCAAATCGTTCCGATATTCTTTTTGCTGCTTCGGGATTTCTGACGCATATGCACGCAACAGAAAATCTGTTCGGTAAAAGAGCGGCAATTCTCAAATAGAATTCCGCACGCCACCCTCCGCCGATTACGGAATATGTTATTTTATCCATTTTATCTATTTTAGCTATCTTATTCATTTTATCTGTTTTAACCTCCGATGTATTTAGTGTAAATTTCAAGCATTTTTGCGGTTGATTCAATGCTTGTGCCGGTAAGCAGGCGTTTTATTCTATATTTAACGGAACTTTCCGATATATACAACGCACCCCCGATTTTTATATGTGATTTACTTTCGAGCAAACCGCCTATTATTTTTAAATCTATATCGTCACATTTTCTAAGCATCTTCTCAAGCGATTGTATTTCCAAAAGCTGTTCGTCTTGCATAAAAATATTATCCGATATATCTGAGTGTGTAAAATTATTGACCGATTTTACATATGGAATATTGTCTGTTGATTTTGCAACGTGTATTTTGCACGGCACACGAACCGTCACGCTTATGCTCTCCGATAACATATCCGGAAAACGGCAGAGGTTAACCGCTTGAATTCCGAGCTGCTCGTGGTCAAGGGTAACCGTTGTAAGTGAAGGGTTGAACATATTTCCTATTACGGAGTCGCCGTAGGTAACAATATATAAATCATCCGGGACACAAATTTCGGCACATTTCAGCCTTCTCATAAGGTATATTGCCGAGATATAGTTTGAGCAGATGACGGCATTGTAACGGCTCACCTGTTTTGCAAATGCATCATAGCAGTCTTGCATTGCATTCTTGCCGGAACTGTAATATATGTTTTTATTTTCAAAGTATTTTGTTTTAATCATATCGGCATATGAATTGCGGTTAATTCCGTAGAGGGCTATGTTTTTTCGTCCGCAGCATTGCAGATATTCTATACATTCCCTTGTTGCTGAGTTGTGGTCTATGAGAACATAACTTGTATTTCCTTCAGTTTCCATAGGTTGGCAACTGATTACTATCGTGTGTATTCCAAGCAAAGAAGTTTTACTCAAAATTGATGTAACATAGCTTGGTGATGTGCCGACTACGATAATATTCTCCATATCGGCATTTAACATATCATATGAACATATCCTTGCCTTATATCGAAGTGATGCAACCTTCTTTTCTATTCCGCATAGTGTTTCACGGCACCACACGGTGTCTTTGTATTCGGGTTCTATTATTATATTAATTGTCATAGCAATCACCACAATAATTATATAATACATTTACAGAATATGCAAATCAAATTTCGTGCATAATCTGCATAATTTTTTGTCTTGTGATTTTTAGTGTTTTTGTGTATTATAACATTGATAAATTTAGGAAGGGTGATAATATGGTAAGCGTAACAGAGTGCAAAATTAAAATACCTACATACCGTGAACCGGCGGCGGAAGAAATGCCGATGTTTGCGGAGAACCGTGTACATCAAAGGACGAGCGGAAATCCGTATCCGAATCATATTGTGCTTGAGGTAGACCGAGAGCACAAAGAGGACAAGGAGTACACGTGTGTACGTCTTGAAAACGAATATTTGAGGATAGAAATTTTACCGGAGCTTGGCGGGAGAATATATTCTGCGTATGACAAGACAACGGGATATGACTTTTTCTACAAACAACACGTAATAAAGCCGGCACTTATAGGATGTCTTGGCTCATGGGTTTCCGGGGGTTTGGAGTTTAACTGGCCTTTCCATCACAGGGCTTCTACGTTTATGCCTACGGATTATTGCATTGAGCGTCAGGGCGACGGCAGTGTTATAGTGTGGTTGTCCGAGCATGACCCGATTGAACGAATGAAGGGTATGGTTGGAATTGTTTTAAAACCGGGAGAAGCAAAGTTTGAAACGCGTATGAAGCTGTGCAACCGTACATCGGTCACGAGCTCATTCCTTTGGTGGGAGAATACCGCTGTTCCCGTAAACAAAGAGTATCAGATATTTTATCCTAAGGATGTTTCGTATGTGAATTTTCATTATAAGCGTTCTGTGACAACATATCCGGTTGCGACCAACGCTCTCGGTGTTTTCAACGGTATTCGCTATAACGGAGAAACGGATATTTCTATGCATAAAAACACCGTTCAGCCGACATCGTATTTCTGTGCCCCGTCTAAGTATGATTTCTTCGGCGGATTTGATCACGGAAAGGGTTGCGGTGTAGTACACGTTGCAAATCATCACACGGCTCCGGGTAAGAAAATGTTTACCTGGGCGTATAATCAGCTTTCGACATCATGGGAAAATGCACTCACGGATACGGACGGCGCATATGCGGAGCTTATGGCGGGTTCATACTCGGACAACCAGCCTGACTTTGCGTGGATTGAGCCGTATGAAACCAAGGAATTTTCTCAGCACTGGTATCCAATCGGCAAACTCGGAATTCCGTGCTACGCCAATTTAAACGGTGCCGTGCATTGGGATAGTGACGGGCTGATAATCCAGACAACAAGCGACAAAAAAGCAACTGTAACCGCAAAGTATAACAATGACATTCTTTTAACAAAGGATGTTGAGTTTAAAGCAGGTGTTCCCTGCTCGTTTAATGCCGAGTTTAAAGGCGTCGGCTCATCTGTTTCTGTAGTATGTGACGGCAAAGAAATAATCTATTATTTAGAAGAAGAAAAAAATATATATGATATTCCCGATACATTTGAGGATATGCCGAATTTCAAGGAGGTAAAAACCGCACAGGAATTATATCTTGAGGGAGTTCACGTTTGGCAATACAGGGATCCCGCAATTTTGCCGGACGGCTATTGGAAAGAAGCACTGAACCGAGATGGTGAGCATATTGATTCGCTTAACGCTCTGGCAGTGTTTAATTACAAACGCAATGATTTTGAAACGGCATTGGAATATGCAAAGCGTGCGGAAAAAGTTGTTTGCAAATATAATAAGCATCCGCAGAGCGGAGAAATATTCTTTAATCTCGGATTGATATATCTTGCAAAGGATGAGCTTGATACCGCATACGATTATTTCTATAAATCTTCGTGGAATATGGATTATTACTCTGCCGCAATGACACATATTGCCGCAATAGACGGTAAAAGAGGACAGCTTGAAAATATGTTGTGTCACAGCAAAAACGCACTCAGATATAATGCGGAGAACCCGGTTGCGTCTGTATATGAGGCAATAGCAAAGATTAAACTTGGTGACAGAGCCGGAGCGGTTGATACTGTTGAAAGTGTTTTAAACAGTGATCCTCTAAATCACCTTGCACGTTATGTGTATTGCAAACTCGGCATCATATCCAATGAGGATTATTATTCTGCGCTCAAAAGTGATGCATCACAAACGTGTATGGATATTGCTTTTGACCTTTACGCTTGCGGTATGAACGATTGGGCGGCAGATGTTCTTTGTGGTGTTGAAGATAAGTCACCGATGATTTACTATATTCTCGGTGATTACGAGAAGGCGGAAAATACATCTCTTTACAGCTCATTCCCGTTCAGAACGGAAGAATACAAAATTCTGAAAAGTATTGTTGAAGAAAACACCGACCTCCCGATGGCACATTATTATTATGGTTGTATGCTCTATGCAAGCGGCCATTATGAGTGCGCGGCAGAACACTTTGAGAAAGCTATCGATTTAAAGCCGGACTTTTACATACCGTACAGAAATCTTGCTGCTGCATATTACAGCCATTTAAACCGCAAGGGTGATGTCCTTCCCTTGCTTAAAAAAGCACTTGAACTTAATCCTAAAAACAGACAGCTTGTATATGAGTATGCGTATGTTTCGGCAAAACTGGGTGTGAATCCAAAAGAGAGAATAGAATTTATACTTGACAATTCCGAAGGAACGTTACGTGACGATGTGGGCATCGAGCTTGCGCGTGCATACAATCAAAACGGGGAATACGAAAAGACAATAGAATTATTTAATTCTCACACATTTGTGCCGTGCGAAGGCGGAGAGCACGCTGTTGCCGAACAGTATATGTTTGCGCATCACGCTATTGGCAGAAGGCTGCTTTCGGAGAATAAATTTACCGAGGCTGCGGAAGAATTCAAAAAAGCGCAAATTCTTCCCCAAAACCTTGGAGCCGGCTTATGGAATGAGTGTAAACTTGTACCACACCGGTTTTATCTTGCCAAGTGCTATGAAAAAATAAGTGAATATGATAAGGCGAATGAAATTTATGACCACATATTGGAACTTAAAATAGACTATTTCTCCAATATGCACCTCCCGGAACTTCCGTTCTATCAGGCGATGGCATATACCGCAAAGGGCGATTTTCTTATGGGCAGAGCGCTCATTGATGAATACCTGAAAAAGTGGAATGATGCAATTACAAAGGAAGATGTGGGTTACTTTGGTACAACGCCGTTCTTTATATCTTACTGTGATGATGCCAAAACAGTAAGAAAGGCATATTATTCTTACCTTTTGGGATTTGCATACAGATTTATGGAAAGGTATGAAAAATCAAAGGAAATGTTTGGGGTTGCCGCCGACTGCGATAAATCAAATTTATGGTACAGTATTGAAAGATAGATAAATAAAAGCACTGCATCGTTCATATCAATAGAACGATGCAGTGTGTTTTTTATTATATAACGCTGTCTTTTATATTATCGTAAGCATAAATTCTGAAGTCGCACTGTTTGATTTCTCTTGCTTTTTCGATATACTTATCAGCCTCGTTGAACTTACCCATACCAAGCAGGGCGTATGCCTTGAGTACATATCCGTCCGTAAGATTGTTCTTTACGATATCAAGCTCAAACGGCATAGGTGAAGGAGAACCGACACCGTAATATGTCCTCATATCACAATTTTCGATGAAGTTATCCGCAACGCTTTCCATCTCATCAAGCACAGCCTTTGCCTCGGAATATTTTTGTAACTTTCTGAGTGCCAAAGCACGGAAAAGTGACAATTCGGAAACGGCGGCTTTGTATACGGCGGCCTCTTTATATGCGGCAGAGGAGTCTTTTCCTTCGCTTTCGAGAAGCTTGCCGAGATAGTAGTATATATGTGCCTCCTGGTTAAAGAAGGTCTTTGCCTCACCGTAAGACTTCGGCATATTTATGCCGTCTTTGTAAATTTTTTCGGCCTCGGCAAGGTCGCCTTGCTTGCAAAGTCGGTTACCGTATAAAACGTGCATCCAGGCGTGCTGTTTTGTAAGTTTGCCTTCGCCGCCTTCGTATATATGAAAACGTCTGTGCTTTGCCATATCTATTGCTTCTTTGTATTCACCGACCATACACTTGAGCGTTATTTTGTCAAGGTAGCAATCGTCGCGTTGAAGCATCAAGTTTTCATATTTGTCATAAACGTCAAGCATATATTCCGGCGAATAATTCATATTACGCAGTATTTGCTGATATTCCAAAATCAGTCTCGGGTCATCGGGCTTGTTTGCCAGGGCTGTTTCCATACATTCTTTAGCGGAGAGGAAATCTCCCTTTTTGTCAAAGTACGAAAGCGCGAGGTTTCTGAACGCCTTCGGATGTTTGGGGTTAAGTGCGATACACTTTTCCCAAAGTTCGGTTGCTTTATCAAAGGCAAATCTGTCATAGAACAGGCAGCCAAGGTAATAATACGCATTATCCCCGTCGGGATTTTTTGATATTGCGTTTTCCAAAACGGCAATATCGTCAAGGCGTGACGGGAAGCAGTAGCCGGTGTCCTGTGCTTCGGCAGATTTAAGAAGTTCCCGTTCTTTTTCGGCGTTGCCGAGCTTTCCGTTGCAGTATGCCTTTATGTAATCAAACAGCGGATAAGCCTTTTCCGATATGTCGATTATATTAAGTGCATCTTCGTAAAATCCGCCGTTTATTAAATCATAAGCAACGTCAAGATAATTTTCGCATTTTTCGCCGAATATTTCGTTAAATTCGTTTTTATCTCCGCCATAGTTCAAAAGCTGATATTTGCTGAACATATCAAGACGGTCGTACTTTTGTATTTCGTCAAGCAGGACTTTTGCCTCATCGCATCTTCCGAGCTTTGACAGGACAAGCGCCTTTATGTTCATTGCTTTTGTATGCCCGGAGTTATAGCTTATTGACGTGTCGAGTTTTTCGAGAGCTTCCGCAAAATCATTATTTTTGCAATCAAGCAAGGCAAGCTCAAAATATGCCGCAGAGCGGAATTTGTAATCCCAGGCAGCCATCGAAAGAATGTCGTATGCTTCCTTTTCTTTACCGAGGACGTTCAGTGCAAGCCCTTTTAAGTACATTGCCTCCGTATCGGTGGGGTGCATATTTCTTTCGGTGAGTTTTCTTATTGCCGAGTCGGCATATTTTACGCAATCCTCAAATTGACCGTTTTTGTATGAAATTCTTGCCATACCGGTATTGCATCTTATGTCGGACGGTTCACGTCGCAAGCCCTCAAGGTAATAATCGCGTGCGTCATAGTTGTGCTGTTTATACTGCTCAAGGTGGAGCCCGTTAATATACAAATCTTCAACGGTCTCAAGCTCGCTCGGGCGTACAACCGGCTTTCTCGGGGTAATCGGCTGTTTTTGACCTCTGATATAGGTCTTATAATCAACAAGAACCTTTCCGTCATTTGATATGAGCTCAACCTTTATATCATCAATATTCATATCTTGCATATCAATTTCTTTAAGATATGCCTTTGTCGGGTCAAGCTCCGCCGTATCGGAAAATACAACCGACTCCTTATTATACACGTTGATTTTGGCGTCTTTGAACTTACCGGTCACATTAAAGCCGAAAAATAACTTTTCGCCTCTTTGTTCAACATTTACCGCGGCGTCAATCGTTGCGTTTTTAACATCGCCTATTTCGCGGATGGGATACCAGTATTGCTCAAACACACGGCTTTCGTACGGCGCAATCCAGGTGAAGTCCGGCTGATTGTCGGTGTACACGCCTGTCATAAGCTCAATATACGGACCATTTTCATCCGTAAGATTTGAACACCACATATCGCCGAAATCGCCCTTGCCCCAATGCCACATTTTCTTACCCGGAGAAATGTGGTGGTCGGCAACGGTCACAATTCCCATTTGCTTTCCTCCGTCATATCCCGCAACGAAATTCATATCCGACTGTCCTTGCGAAACGAGGAAGGAGGACGGAACTTTTACTGCATCGTACATTGATATATCCGTAGCGTCACCGTAGTCAAACGGTCTTGCGGTATGATAAACGCCTTTGGCGATAGGCCAGCTCATTGTACAGCGTCTGTCGTGGTCGTTTACCCATTCGACATCGGGCGGGAATATTGTTTTATACGTTTCGTTTACCGGAACAGCAAGGTTTGCCCACCACATAAACACCTGCGGCTGATTTGTGCGGTTGTATACCTTGACCTTTGCCTTTATATAACTTCTGCCTTCGTCTATGGCAATACCCGCCATACCTTTTAAGCGGTTAAACGGTTCAACCTCGCCTGTCCATACGGTCTTTTCACCGTTTTCACCCTCTTCGATTACGGCCTCAAGCGGCATATATGTTGTGGGACGGTGATGCTGCGGATAGTTAAACTCAATTCCGCCGGAAATCCAAGGGCCGGCAAGTCCGACGAGTGCCGGCTTTACAACTTCGTTGTAATAGATAAAGTCATAACTGCCGACCTTATCGTATCCGCGCAGAATTTTACCTCCTTTGTCGGGCAAAACCTGCGTCATAATATACTCGTTTTCAAGCGTGTATACGTCGTATTCCACATCTGTTTTTTCATCGCTGATACTGTCGGAGAAGGGAAGAGGATACAGCCTTCCGCTTGCGCCCTGGTACGGCTTCTTCTCAAAAAACATCGGCAAGTCCATAGCCTTTTTGGGAATATAAGTCGGTATTATTTTCTTTTCTTTTTTTACTGAATTGCTCATATATGTTTCACTCCTTTTAAGTATATTGTAAAACTTTTCGATGCAGACGAAAAGCAAAAAAATTTGACTAAAATTTCTGTATTTTCTTGCTTTTTATGAATTGATGATATATTATAATAATACGAGGTGATTGAGAGTGGTACATATAGTTTTGGAAGAAAAATATCGTGAAACAACCTGGTGTGAACGAATTATAAGCGGAGTCGAACAGCAGGCAAGAGCAAAAAAGATAAAGTACGATTTTAAAAGTGTTAATTTTACAAGTGATGAATTTGACGCAATTGTCGTTGTCGGTACCACTCCGGCTTGGATATACGAAACGATAAATCTGCTTAAAAAGCAACACAAGGCATATCTGATACTCGTAAGTAACAGGCCGTACGCCCTTTCGGTGAGCAATGTGTGCACAGACCTTTATTCGGCAGTAAAGGATATTTTGCATTATCTTGAAAGCTGCGGACGCAAAAGAGTTGCACTGTACGGGGTAAACCCTTCTTCAACGGCGGATAATATTAAGCTGTCCGCTTTTGAACATCGCGAAAGTGTATATTATAACTTCGGAGATTTAAGAGATTGCAGAAACAAGTTTGTAAGAGACATCGATAAATACGATGCCGTTATTTGTACCAATGATTACGCCGCGGTTTCGCTTATCAATTATTTGAAAAAGGATTTGCCGAATGCGCTTGACAGCCTTTTTATCGTGGGTTTTGCAAATACGCATCTCGGTCAGATTAACCGGCCGTCGGTGACCAGCGTTGCCCTGAATTATGAAGAGTACGGAAAAACGGCGATAGATATATACCGTATGCTGGAGAAAAATCCGAATTTGCAATCCGTAAGTATTAATGTCAAGAGCGAAATCATTGTGAGAGATACGACAAACAATATTCCATTGGAGGAGGGCTTTAAGGAGCCTGTCGGAGAGGAAAATACGGATTTTGAATTCTATGATGATGAGGAAATACGGGGAATGGTGAAAATCGAAAAACTGTTTGAAAATTGCAGCGATAATGACATATCGTTATTAAATATGCTGTCTGCGGGGGAAAGCTACGAAAAAGCTGCCGAAAAAAGTTTTATGACGGTAAACGGAATTAAATATCGTTTGGACAGATTGTGCAGAATTTGCGGGTTTGAAAGCCGCCGTGAACTTATAAACAGCTTTAAGAATAACAGAAATCCGATGTAGCGTCCGAAAATAGTATTATATGACATAATTATTCCCAAAATAAATCAACTTTTGCCAATACAATATAAATGTCGAAATTAATATTGACGAATACACGGTTAAATATTAAAATATAGTTATATCTGAGTACTGAAAATAACTGAAACAACGCAGAGAACATTGGCGGATTTATAAAGAACATAAAATTATTCCACCGCTTGAATTGCAATGAGAGTATATTGAGTTCTGCAAACAGACTGATAAATCAAAATTTGAAATTATCATTTGGCAAGCACCTCATAGGCTTCACGGTTTTTAGCTATAAGACGTTTGAAAACAGCAAGAAGGTCCTCGTTATCGGCTAACTGTTCCTTCTCTGCCTTTTCGAATTCTATCAAAAGGTAACGAGGTGAGTTGTTTTTCAAAATAATAACGGAACCGTTTTCATCAACCATGCGTGCAACCCGTGAGAAGTTTTACTTTGTCTCGGTAATGGATACAAGATTATTTGTATTAACGTTCATAAATAAATCCTCCTTCATATAGTCTCGTATATATTATATACTATTTTAGGATAAATTCAACCTATTTTATAAAATTTTAAAAAATTTATGCCGATGGGCGATCAAAATCTCTAAAATGGCTTGACAGAAGAACGGGCACCTGTCTTTATGCACAAAAAAGCGAAATTAAATTTGTATATTCAAGCGTAGAGCGTTCGGATACTTTTTAAAGCAGGCGCACATATATCCACAATACCCTATAAGGTTTTGTGTCAAATGACACAGCATCCGCTGACCGATGCGGGGATAGAAAGATTTTTGAAGGATTGGGAAAGCGTTCCCGAAGCAAACTGAGTTATACTTTGTGTTACGGATACAGGCGGTATTAAACCTGCGACTGTATCGGATGATGGAAACACCATTGCCGAAAATTGAAGATTATGATGCCCGTAATATCGGACTTAAGCCGATATTGCGGGTTTTTGGCATTTATAATTCCGACGAACTCAAATTTAACTTGACAATATAAATATTATATGATACTATAAAATTGTATCAAAGAAGATAGAAAGTTAATTTTAGGCAAAAATAGTTCATATGGAAATAAAGTTCAGGTTCATATGAGATGGCTAAGTTGAAAATTAAGATTATATTTGGAGGAAAAGTAACAATGAAAAATAATTTTATCAGAGCAACGAAAGAATATTGTTCTTTTGACGAATATGTTTCTGCACCGTACATAAGAAAAGCCTTTGCTTTGGGTTTTAAACCGAAAAAGGCTCAAATAAAAATTTGCGGATTGGGATTTTATAGGTTATTTATTAACGGAAAGGATATAACAAAAGGTGCATTGGCGCCGTATATCAGTAATCCTTTGCATTATTGC
This sequence comes from uncultured Ruminococcus sp., assembly GCA_902766745.1. Taxonomy (GTDB): domain Bacteria; phylum Bacillota; class Clostridia; order Monoglobales; family Monoglobaceae; genus UMGS1820. The sequence goes on along the minus strand of CACXES010000033.1, from coordinate 11,722 downwards.
TATTATGATTTATATGACATAGCGGATTTGCTCACCGAGGGCGAAAACGTAATTGGAATAATTCTCGGAAACGGATTTATGAATCCATTCGGCGGGTTTATTTGGGATTTTGACAAAGCGGAATGGCGGGGAGCACCCATGGTAAGTGCGGAATTAACCGCAGAAGGTGAAAACGAGAGCTTCTGTTTGATTACCGATGAAACCTTTAAGGTGCATCCGTCACCGATTTATTTTGATGAGCTGAGAATGGGTACATATTTTGATGCAAACAAGGTGATAGACGGCTGGAACGAACCGAAATTTGATGACGGCTTGTGGGATAATGCCGTTAAAGCCGAGTATCCGGGCGGAGAAATCAAGTTGTGCGAGGCGGAGCCTGTCAGAACAACAAAGGAGATACAGCCTGTTTCCGTCACTAAGTGCAGCGAGGGGTATATATATGACTTCGGCGAAAACAATGCCGGGGTTTGCAGACTTAAAATCAATGCTGAACAGGGGCAGAAAATCGAGCTTTTCCATGGGGAAACATTAAAGGACGGAGAGCTTGATGTTGATTCGACAATATTTATAAGACCGCATTGCGAAGATATATATCGCAGGTACGGTCAAAAGGATTTGTATATTGCAAACGGTAACGGCGTTGAAGAATTCGTTCCCGACTTTACATATCACGGCTTCAGATACGTCCTTGTAAAGGGCATAACCGAAGAACAGGCGACGAAGGAATTGCTGACATATCTTGTGATGAGTTCGGATTTAAAAACGATAGGTCGGTTTGAATGCAGTGACGAAACGGTAAATAAGCTGTTTGAAATGGTGGTGAGGTCGGATCGTTCCAACTTCTACTATTTCCCCACAGACTGTCCGCACCGTGAGAAGAACGGTTGGACGGGCGATGCGTCTATGTCTGCCGCTCATATGATGCTGCTTTATGACACAACGAAAAGCTGGGCGGAATGGCTCAGGAATATCAGAAAGGCACAGACGGAAAAAGGCGAACTGCCGGGCATAGTGCCTACTTCGGGATGGGGCTATGAATGGGGCAACGGTCCTGCGTGGGACAGTGTTTTATTCAATCTTCCGTATCAGCTTTATAAGTGCCGCGGCGACGTGGAAGTGATAAAGGAAAACGCCGACGCAATGATGAAATATTTTGATTATATTATGGGTCGGCGCAGTGAGGACGGCACCATTGCGGTAGGCCTCGGCGATTGGGTTCCGGTAGGAAAGGGTGGTGCAGATTATGACGCACCTCTTGCGCTTACCGATACCGTTATGGTTATGGATATAGCGTGCAAGGCGAAAGTAATGTTCTCGGCAATCGGCAATACTTCGTATGCGGATAAAGCGGAGGAAATATACAAAGACTTGAGAGCAACGCTCAGAAATACAATGATAGATTTTGATTCGATGACTGTAAAGGGAGAGTGTCAGAGCAGTCAGGCAATTTCGTTGTATTACGGCTTGTTTGAGGATGATGAGCGTGATGAAGCATACAAGAGATTAAAGGAATTTATCGCCGCAAAGAACAACAGCTTTGACTGCGGCTTCTTGGGCACACGTGCTTTGTTTCATGTGCTGTCGGAGTTCGGCGACACGGAATTGGCCTTTGAGATGATTACAAAGAAGGAATATCCGTCATACGGGAATTTGATTGAGAGAGGGGAAACAACCCTTGTCGAGCAGTTCCTTCCGGAGGGTGTTATAACCTCCCATAACCACCACTTCCTGGGAGATATTTCAAGATGGTTTATCGAGAATATTGCAGGGGTTAAGATTATCAACAGTAAAAAAGCGGAGGTTAATATAAATCCGCCGAAGTCAATAGATTACGCAAGCTTTTCATACGAGCTTCCGTCCGGGGAAATCAGCGTTTCGTGGAAGCGAGAGGGCGATGATATTAAGGTTAATATAATAAACAACAGCGATGCCGAAGTCGTTCAATGCGGTGCTGACTGTGTATGATTATTATGATTAATAATCATTAATCATTAATCATTGATTTAAGTAGGGAATGTGCAGTATAGGAAAAAGTTTGGGTGCTAATCCGAAACGGATTAAAATGTATTTACAGAAACTTCATAAAGTTTAAGGATTAAGTTTAATTATAAAGCTAATGTAAATCAAGTGTATGGGAGATGGCTGAGTTGAAAATCAAAGATAAGCTGAATATGGATGCGGAGCAGCTCATAAAAAACGGACCTGTCACAATAGTTGCTTTCGGCGACAGTATAACCCACGGTGCCTTCGGTCAAGGGGAAATAGATTACGACGCCGTGTATTGGAATGTATTAAAAAGGAAACTGAATAACGTCAGAGATTATGTTCCGATAAATGTGATAAACGCAGGAATAGGCGGCACTGATGCAAAAAGTTCTGTAGACAGATTGGACAAGCAGGTTTTGGCTCACAATCCGGATTTGGTTACTGTTTGTTTTGGACTGAACGATGTCAACGGCAGTTTGAATGATTATACAGAGTCGCTGAGAACCATTTTCGGGCGGTGTATTGAAACCGGCACGGATGTAATTTTTATGACGCCCAATATGTTGAATACCTATGTTGCACCGGATACATATGAACCGCTTTTGGAATATGCCGAAAAGACTGCCGAAATGCAAAATGCCGGAAAGATGGATTTGTTTATGGAAAGTGCCGTTTGTATTTGCGAAGAAATGGGGGTGACGGTTTGCGATTGTTATTCGATTTGGAAAGAGCTGAGCAAAACAAACGATACTACATTATTGTTGGAAAATCGGATTAACCACCCTACAAGGGAAATGCACAAGCTGTTTGCCGATGAATTGTATAAGCTGATTATAGAAGACGATACTGTTACAAGCGGCGATTGCGATACAATGTGGAGAGATAAGTAAAGGGTGAAATTTTAAATGGAACTGAAGGATATTAATCCGTTTGTAAGATTTTCAAGATATTTAACCATTCGGGAAACTTCAGTGTTTCCCGAATACTGCCCGATTGACGCAAGGCTGTTTTTTGTTGAAAGCGGCGAGGGGAAGATAAAGGTTGACGGCAGACTTTTTGTTATGCCGCAGCATAGCTTGCTTTTCATAAATTCAGGGCAAACCTATCATCTTATGCCGTGCAATGTTGTTTACAATGCGATTAATTTTGACTTCACTCAAAACTTTTCACATTATGAAGAGCCTGTGCCTCCGGTTAACATTAAAGCCTCCGGTGACATAACGCAGTTTGAAGAAATAACCTTTTCGGATGCCCCTTGCTTTGATAAATACTGTTTTTTACCCGATAGGTATTCGCTCCGCCAGTATTTTCGCAAAATAAATAATAATTATGAAAAGAAGCTGTCGTTTTACCGCCTTAATACATCTGTGGAGCTGTCGTATATTATTCTCAAAATAGCGCAAAAGGCAGAAAAGGTTTCCAAAAAGAGTGATGGCATTAATATTGAAAATGTGATTGAATACATACAAAATCATTACTGCGAGGAAATCAGTAATTCCGAATTGTCCGAAATATTTCACTTCCATCCCAATTATATAAATTCGGAATTTAAAAAGTACACCGGAAAGTCATTGCACAGCTATATTTTGGAATTAAGAATTCTGAAATCAGTGGCGTTGATGGAATCGGGGAATACAAATATATCGGAAATAGCGCATTTATGCGGTTTTAGTGACAGTAACTATTTTTCCCGATATTTTAAGAAGAAAACGGGAGTTTCGCCCAAGCAGGCTTGGGTTTTGTTCAAGTAGATTAGGGGCAACGCATAAATCATAGTTGTTTCAGCTATATTTTAATTTTGAAGGAGATAAAATGAATTACGCAGAAAAATACGCAAAGTGGTTAGACTCAAATACTGTGTCGGATAACGAAAAAGAAATTTTAAAGAAATTAGACGAAAAAGAAGCAGAGGACAGCTTCTACAGAGATTTGGAGTTTGGTACGGGCGGCCTTCGCGGAGTTATGGGACTCGGTACAAACAGGATGAATATTTACATCGTGCGTCAGGCAACCCAAGGGCTTGCAAATGAAATTCTCGACTGCGGTGCGGAGTTTGCTGAAAAGGGTGTGGTTATCGCACACGATTCGAGAAATAATTCAAGAGAATTTGCGCTCGAAGCGGCAAATGTGCTGTGCGCAAATGGTATTAAAACATATCTTTTTGACGATTTAAGACCAACCCCGATGCTTTCCTTTGCGGTTCGTCACTTAAATTGTGCAAGAGGTATTGTTATTACGGCAAGCCACAACCCAAAGGAATATAACGGCTATAAGGTTTACGGTGAGGACGGGGGACAGATTCCTCCCGAAACAGCGGATAAAATTATAAAATACATAGAAAATACCGATATTTTTGAAGATGTTAAGCTGTGTGAAAATCCCGATATAAATATAATAGGCGAGGAGGTTGACACTGCATATATAAACGCAGTAAAGGCGCAATCGCTCGGCACAGAAATTCCCGATGATTTTAAGGTGGTATATACACCGCTTCACGGTTCGGGTAATATCCCGGTTCGCAAAATCTTAAGTGAAATCGGGGTAAATAATGTGTTTGTTGTTCCGGAACAGGAAAATCCCGATGGCAATTTCCCTACCGTTAAATCTCCTAATCCCGAGAACAGCGAAGCCTTTGATATCGCCGTTGAATATGCCAAGAAGCAAAATGCAGACCTTATCTTCGGCACAGACCCCGACAGCGACAGAATAGGCGTGGTTGTAAATAACGGAAACGGCGAGTACAAGGTCTTAAACGGCAATCAAACGGGGTGTTTGCTGCTTGAATATATTTTGAGAAAAGAAAAGGAAAACGGCACACTTCCCAAAAACGGAGCGGTTGTAAAAACCATTGTTACAAGTGAGCTTGTAAGAAAAATAGCCGATGACTACGGCACGGCTACCGTTGATGTTTTAACCGGATTTAAGTTTATCGGAGAAAAAATAAAGGAATATGAAAATAGCGGAGAAAACAGTTTTGTTTTCGGCTTGGAGGAAAGCTTCGGCTATCTTAAGGGAACATATGCAAGGGACAAAGATGCCGTTGTTGCCGCAATGCTCATATGCGAAACTGCGGCAGATTATAAGCAAAAGGGTATGACGCTTTACGACGGACTTTTAAACCTCTACAAAAAATACGGTTATTGTGCGCAAAAGCTGGAAACATTCACTCTTAAAGGAATAGAGGGAAGCGCAAAGATACAGAAAATGATGCACGAATTCCGCAGCGGCGAAATGTCCTTTGAGGTGGAGAAAAAACTTGATTACAAAGAAGGTCTTAACGGGCTTCCAAAATCGGACGTATTGAAATTTATTCTGCCAAACGGCTGGTGTGCGGTGCGGCCGTCGGGAACGGAACCCAAAATCAAGTTCTATTTCGAAGTGTTTGCAAGCTCCGAGGAAAAGGCGAAGTCTGATTTGGACGATTTAATCAAAAGCGTTTGTCCTGAGCAGTAGGTAAAACTATTAGATATCCGTAATTGGGTTTAAACAGTTGATTTTAAATTAGGATGGTTATGATGTTTTGAGGAATTAAGGTGAAAGTATCTTTCACCTTAAGCCTCCGGCGGAATGGAGATTATTATGGACAAGATATTGCATTTAACTGCTGATGATTATTTACACGTAGGGCATGATATAGACTATTTCTTTTCGGATTGCCATGATCATGAGGATTTTTTTGAGGTATTGTTCGTCGTGAGAGGAAGGGCTCTTAATGTAGTTGACGGGGATATTCAGATTGTAGAAAACAAAAATGCGGTATTTATCAGACCTGACGATGTGCATTATATTAAACCCTTTCCCGATGAAAAGTCGCAGTTCGAATTTTTCAATTTAAAAATTCCGAGCGATATTATGCAAGAAGAGTTTGCAAAATGTAAAGTTCTTGAAGAAAAAATATTTTCGGGAGAACTCCCTTCGGTTGTTTGCTTCGACCGAACGGAGTTTGGAGTGATGTGCGCACATTTCTTAAAATACAGCGAACAAAAGGATTCCGATATTATCGGTTATTTGTATCACGGACTCGTAACGGAACTTTTATCATCGCTTTTGTATTGCAAATCAAGAGTGGATACAAAGATGCCCGATTGGTTTGTGGAGCTTCTTTGTTATATAAAGAGCCAAGATGTCGGATCGTTGACTTATGAAGATATTTTGAATAAATCAATGGTCGAGAAAAGCTATTTATGGAAGAGTTTCAAAAAATATATGAACACTTCGCCGACGGAATATATAAATATAATGAAGCTTGAGAAGGCCTGTGAGCTTATTGCGAATACTCCTATGTCTATGACGGAGGTTGCTTTTGAGGTGGGATATAACAGCTACAGCTATTTCGCACGGCAGTTTAAAAGCAAATACGGATATTCGCCCAAGGAATTATTGAAAAACAACGGTAATACAGACGCAGGAGAATGAAATGAAAACGGAAGTTGCTGAAATTGTATACGGATGGGGAGATATGCCCGAAACCTTTGTGTATGAAAACGGTGCAAAAGATAAGTTTTTCAGGATAGTATTCAGGAATTTTCTGATTGCGGCTGATAATAAAAAGATTATGGTTGACGCCGGGTGCGAAGGTATGCCGGGTTGGAATACATATGATTTTATCGGCCCGATTAAAGCCTTGGAAAAATTTAATCTTACACCCGATGCTATTACGGATATTATCATAACCCATGCACATGGTGACCACATAGAGTGCGTAAAGTATTTTAAAAATTCAAATATATACATTCAGCGTGATGAATATGAAAACGGTAAAGATAATTTCACCGATGATATGAATGTGATTTTATTTGATGATGAATATGCAGTTTGCAACGGGGTAAATGCCGTAAAAATTGCGTCGCACTCTGTCGGGTCGAGTGTTGTCGAGGTCATAACCGAAAATGATAAAATAGTTTTGTCGGGTGATGAATTTTACATATGGGAAACGATAGATAACTTGAAAGATAAAATGAATAATCCGAAATTTGTTCCCAAAGATGATTGCGAACGTAAAAGGGTTGATTTTATTAAAAGATATGCGGATTGGAAGATTGTTTTAAGCCACAGTAAATCGGAGGGCTTACAGTAATACAATGATGAATTTTGGTATGGGGTTGGTGAGGAATTTATGATTAGTATTAAATATGGTGATTATACAGCGATAATTAATCCGTCCCGCGGAGCAAATTGCATAAGTTTAAGAAATTCAAAATACGATGCTGTGATTTTACGGGAACCGAATAATCCCGAAAATACCGACAATCCGTATTTGTACGGTATGCCTGTATTGTATCCCGCAAACAGAATATCCGACGGGTGTTTTGAATTTGAAGGCAGAATATATAAATTCCCGATAAACGAGGCATCAACAAATTGCCATTTGCACGGGGTTATGCACGAAACGGAGTTTGATGTTGCCGAGGTCGGTGAAAGCTGTGTTACTTGTGTTTTTGAAAACCGATATCTTGATTTTCCGCACAAGTTTCGTATGGAAATAACATATACCTTGTCGGAAAACGGTATGGAGCATAAAACAAAAATTACAAACCTGTCCGATAAGAATATGCCGAATTTTTTGGGATTTCATACTACGTTTAATGTTCCGTTTATTTCCGGGTCAAAAGCCGACGACGTGCGTATATATGCCGAAATAGGAAACGAAGCGGAGCGGGATGAAAATTATTTGCCGACCGGAAGGATATTGGCTTGCGATGATAGTGATACAAAAATAAATGCGGGAAGTTTTATGCCGTTTGAATGTCCGATAAGCAAAAACTGTAAAATCCAAAATAACGGAAAAGCAGAGTTGCACGATTTAAAGAATAATATCAAGGTTGTGTATGAGAATGATATGAAGTTTGATTGGCGGCTTTTATATAACGGTAATGCTGACGGGTTTTTCTGTATCGAACCGATGACCTGTATGGCGAATTGTCAAAATTCACCTTTTGACCGAAAGTATGCGGGGTTTGATTATATAGCGCCTTATAAATCAAAGGAGTATGTATCAAAAATCTTTTTGACAGAGCTGATATAATAAATATTAGATGAAAAAGTTGCCCGATTGGCAGAGTACGGTTTGCCGTTTGAAGCAATACCCGTCCCGTTGGACGGTAAAAAATTTGAATAAAACTTTTATAAAATGTGGTTTTTTCTGAATTCCTTTGGAGTGATGCCCATATGCTTTTTAAAAAATCGGATAAAATACAGTTCATCATTAAAACCGCACATAAAGGCAACTTCCTTTGATGTATTATATGAACACGCCAAAAGCTCCTTGGCTTTGCGAAGGCGTATGTCTGAAAGATACTGTCCCGGCGTACAACCGTAAATGCTTTTGAATTTGTTAATAAAGTGAACAACCGAATATCCCGAATTTTTTGCAAGCTCTGAAATACTTATATTTTTATTGTAATTATTTTCAATATATTTCTTTTCCTCGGCAAACGGTCTGTCTGCGAAGCTGCTTTCGTTAAGCATATATATGATGTCCCTGCAATAATGAGAAAAAATCGGCTGACTTTCCATATCACCACAAAAAATACAATCTTCAAGTTTGCTCAGATTATAATTATACCGCAGAACATCATTAACTTTTATACTGTTCGAAAATACATCGAATTCATTGCATACGAACTTAATCATACACAATTCAATACTGTCAATTACTTTTCTGAAAAAGGGTTTCCCCGGAGGGCAGATTACAAATTCCCCTCTGTAAATGGTTTTTTCCTCACCATTTCCGATTCGATAAGAAAAACAGCCTTGTTTTAAGCAAAAAGCCGTATATTCATCATAAATCTCACTCGGATAGATAAACTTATCTATTTTTTTAAAATATGTGCAAAAAGTGACTTTAATATCTGCAATCATACGCTCACATCCGGTTTAATTTTGTCCATATTTATTATAATTTAATTCATTGACATTGTCAATACCAAACTATATAATATTGCTGCGAGGTGATATTTAATGGAATATATTAACGAGAATTTAAAAACACCCGTCTGCGATGATTATGATGTAATTGTTGTGGGCGGGGGGCCTGCCGGCTGCGGCACGGCAATAGCTTGCGGAAGGTCGGGCCTTAAAACACTTATTATTGAAAAATTCAACTGTCTCGGCGGTGCTTGGACAACAGGGATTATGAATCCGTTTTTTGACTGTCGGGATAAAAACGGTATTGTTAACGAACTGGTAACAGAGCTCAAAGCAAAAAAATCAGTGGGGCGGATTTTGGGATATAAGTTTTAACTATGAATATATGAAGCATATTCTTGAAAACAAAATGAAGGAAGCCGGAGTAAGAATTCTTTATAATACCACATTTTCAAAAGCTGTTACAGATGGAAAAAAGGTGTGCGGAGTAGTTGTCGAAAATATTGAAGGACGCAAGGCTTTTACTTCAAAAATGGTTGTTGACTGCACGGGTGACGGTTGTGTTGCCGCTGATGCGGGATGCGCCTTTGAAGTAGGAGAAGACGGTGACTATACAGAGTGCCAGGCAATGACGCTTATGTTTCTTGTCGGAAACATACCCGAAAAATACAAAGACGGGCTGATGATTTATGAGAAATTAAATGCCGCATACCAAAAAGCGGGAAAGGAGATTCCCTTTAAAGTACCGTATCTTATTCCTGTTCCGAACACACATTTCGGGGTAATTCAGTTCACTCATATGTATAACTACAATCCTCTTGACGCAATGGATTTGACTGATGCAGTAATTGAGGGCAGACAGCAGCTGATTGATGCTTTTGAATATCTTACAAAATACGATGATGAATTCAAGGAGTTAGAACTGATAACTTCAGCAAGCGTACTTGGTGTAAGAGAATCGCGAAGGATAAATGGCGAATATACTATGGAACTTAACGATTTGTTAAACGGAACAGAATTCGAGGACGCAGTGGCAAGAGTTACTTTTAATGCGGACCTGCACACAAAATCAAACAAAGGTCAGAGGTGCTTTTACGTAAAGCCCTACACAGTCCCTATGCGTTCGCTGATACCTGAAGGTTATGACGGAATTATTGTTGCCGGAAGATGTATTTCGGGTACAAGAGAAGCAATGGCTTCGTACAGAGTATCGGGAAATTGCTGTCAGATGGGCGAAAACGCCGGATATGCAATATCGGAGGCAATCAAAACCGATACCGATATCCGCAAAGTGAAAATAAACCGTAAGTTAACTCTATAAAAATTGAAGTAAAGCAGTATAGGGTCTGTATTAATTATTCAGACCGCAGACAAAGCAGCGGGAATAATGGCTGAAAACCGATATTCCCGCTGCTTTTTTGATATATTGGTTATACAATCCAGTGCTTAATATTATTCATCAAACGGCTCGGAGCATGCCACGGTCAGACATCGATACTCATTCCCGAATTTCTGCCTTTCTTCCTCAGTTTCCGTAGGTCTTACCGCACAATAAAAATGATATAATTTCCCATTATCATATATAATGCACGGTTTATGTGCGTGTGTGCTGTCAAGCTCTCCTGCCTTGCCGTATGGAATAATGGGAGTTTCGCATTTTTCCCATACAAGACCGTCATCACTGATTGCAACGCCGTCCTGTGCATGCTGCAAATCAAACCCACAGTAAAACATAACCCACCTCTTGTTTTTGCTGTCATACAAAACATGCTGACCGCAGGAGAATACGCTGTCCCAATGGTTAGGTGTAACTTTAAATATTGGGTTTTTTTCATAACGCTTCCAATTATAAAATGTATCCGAAAACGCAACGCCAACCTGTTCCTTCCACATCTCTCCGGGTTTTGTTGGATTTTTCCCGTTGTAATAAAGTCTGTACTTTTCTTCATAAGGAACAATCCACACGGAATACAGACCGCCGCTGTCCCATTCTCCCGCTTGTCCTTTTTTAAAAACAGGTTCGGGTTCGCAATGCCATTCCAGTAAGTTTTCATCGGTAGTCCAAGCAATTCCGTTAGCAGCAGCCCCTACTTCATATCCCTCTCCCGGATATGCGTGATAAAACATCCAATACTTTCCGTCTTTTTTTATCAGTTCGCGGTTCCCGTATAAATCTATATCGCACAATAAACAAGAAACAGCTCGTCCGTTTGTATCCCAAGGTCTGCCTGATCCTGCATCTAAAACTACGCCTTTCCTTTCCCAGTGTAACAGGTCCTCCGATACAGCCACAGCAGTCCTGTATCCTTTGCCGTCAAATCCTATATAAAACATATAGAATTTCCCGTTATGACGGCAAATTCGCATATTATCAACGCCATAACGATCAAATTCGCCCTCTTTGCCCGACGGCGACATAATTGGTTTTCCGTATTTATACGGAGTTAAATAATCCTTAAACATATTTTTCATATATTCCTTTCAATTTATTTTGTAAGTACTGAAAATTCTTTGTATAAATTATAGCCTATACCCGGCAATTGTGAAATATACTATATTAATTTTTTGGTTATAAGAAATCTTTCTCTTGAATTATATGCGAGAATACTATATAATCAAATTATACAATCAATACTTTGGGTTAGAGGAAAAGTATATGAATAATCTTGTGTACAAAATAGATTTAAGTAAAATGCCCGATATTCTGTGGGTTGGGAAAACAAACGAACTCCCCCCGTGGCGTCATAACGGAAGAAAAATGGGTTATCATCATTTTGCCGTTTTGGAATGGTATACTTTAAGTAGAGTCGACAAACACCCAAAAATCTGATATAATAAAAGAAATCAGAAAGAGGGAAAGAAAATGTCA
>CACXES010000032.1 GCA_902766745.1 uncultured Ruminococcus sp. | reverse complement strand
TGTTCATTCAACTGTGTCATAATTTATTATCTCCTTTTATTTTATATTGGAGATTATTTCCATTTACACGGTTGACTATACATCCTCTGAAAATCTTAATCTTTACATATTCACTGTCTAAATCACACTCAGCGACATTTACGCCAATTTGTTTTCCGATTAAGTATGCAGGGTATTCCAAAACAGCATCTTTTTTCAGCTTATAAATATAACCTCCAAATATAGCTTTGGGGAAATAGCCTTTTGTAGTAAATAAAGATGTAAAGCCTTTTAATATATCTTCATTTTCTACAATTTCGCCTGTTAATGCCACATTATTAAGGGCAATATTATCATCTCTTAATTTTTTGAGCTCGTCCCAATCTGCAATAGAATCACGGGTTTTAATCCAGAAATTATCTGTAAAAGATATACCTGAGCTATCTTTGATAACCTTATCTCTGTCTCTGCCAACCTTACGGGCGATATAGACCATATTCATATATGTTCTGCTTAAATTGTTAATTCTGTCATTCAGCCATTCAGATACAGATACTGCGGAAATCTTGTCCTTGCCGCGAAGTCCGAAAGGAAGTCTTTCCTTACAGAAAACTATAACTTCATCCGTTTCTCTGTTAAATTCAAGCACAGGTATATCTTCGTGCATTATGGTATATCTTTTCACTTTTTCAGTTGATTGTCCGTTATTGGGAATTGTAATCTTATCCATAATCTGCACCTACTTTAAATCTTCTGTTTTAAAGGTTGTATAGCCCTCGTAGTAATAACTTGTATCAATACCCTTTATATACACTTCTCGGTCGTTTATTTGGTCTGTAAGGGCATTTTTAAGTATATGTTTAATCTCAATGTCTTTGATAGGACTTCTCTCCATAGCAAGAAGATAATCTTCTTTATCGACCAAACTCCAATCTACAACCTTGCCCAATTCTTTTTTTAAGATTAAATCTAACCAGATGCGTGTTGCTCTGCCATTACCTTCTCGGAAGGGATGAGCGATGTTCATTTCAACATACTTTTCGATAATAGCGTCGAAATCTGACTGAGGCATCTTGTCAATATTATCAAGTGCCGCTTGCAGATACATAAGCGGAGCAAATCTGAAATTTCCTTTTGCAATATTTACTTCACGCATTTTACCTGCAAATTCGTAGATTTCACCAAAAAGATATTTGTGTATGAGAGAAAGGCTTTCAAATGTTCCTGCTTGTAGTGTATCAAGATAACCGGTCTCAAACAGTTCAAGTGCTTTCTTTTTACTGATTTTTTCTTCTTCACGAGCAAGAACAGATGAATCTGTTATGCCCAATTTATTTTCAAGTGCCATAAAATAGCCCTCCAATTACTTTTCTATAAGCTTATATCCATTTATAATAAACTCTGTTATTTCTTTTGTTTTTACACGCATACCGACAGATTTAATTACTTTTTTAATCAAATCTTCTGAAACAGTAGGAATGTATTTTTTAAGACTTTCATCATGTTGCATCAATTCATTGAAAAGTTTAATGAGCAAGTCATTCTTGCGTGTAATATTCTTTGGATAACCTCTTGATATAAGTGCCATATTGTTGTCAAAGTTGGGTGCTAAACCTAAGATTTCACCAGTATCTGCATCCCTTAAAACACCGAAGTTGAAGGTGTGTCTGTCGGGGTTTGCACAGATTGTATCTAAGAATAACATATTGACATAATCGCCGATTGCATCTGGGCAGACAACTTTAAGCATCTCAACTGTTTTGATATAGTCTTCATCATCTCCCAAGATGTTAAAGGCGGGTTCAAAATTCACAAGGGCATTATCTGTAAAGTCCTTTGTTTTTATAACGCCGTTTCCACGCTCATATTCTGCCATTTTAAAACCAAGTTCAACACCAAATTTGTATATAAACAATTCTGAAAACATTTCATCATGGTTCGCCTTTTTGTGCATCCACCACTCGCCGTTTCTCAACTTCCAGCACTTTTCAAAACTTCCGATGTTGGTGAGTTCGGGAGTTGTAGATGTTTTGCTGTTGGCAACTCTGTTAAAGCTGTCGTAGTTTCCTGTCAGTGCGAGATTTGCGAAGTAGTCATTATCAAATCTAACATCTGCATAAGTCAAATCTGAATCTACTGGTTTTATCCAATAATTGTCCGTGATTGTTGCGGCATTGACGGATAACACTGTTGAAACATCATCTTTTTCAGCTAAACGGAGTGCTTTCTTCAATAATCTGGAATTTGCTCTATGGCAATCTATTGCTCTTGTTTCGAGCCATTTTTCTACATTGCCTGTATTCTTTAAGTATAAAGGCAACATCTTTTCGTTTATAACTTCAAGGTTGTTGTTCTGCCATTTTGCAACTGCAACATCTTTTGACATTATATAGAAGTCCATAATCCACACTCCTTATTCCTGAAACATCAGGAAGTTTTTCAAATCTTCGGGGTAAAGTCCCATCACCTCAACTAATGGTTTCGTATCTTCATTCTGCATAAGGAGAAGGATGATAGTTATAAAATTACTCCAAGTGAGTTCTTTTTTATGATTTTCTATATGGTTGAGTGTAGTTTTTGTTAAACCAACACGTTGTGCAAATGTGTCCTGCGTAGCTCCAAGTTTTGCACGGAACACAGGCAAATTTTCAACCAATGTAGAGATAAGCTCTGCACGTTTGTTTTCATTGATTGCTTCACACATATTTCATTCCTCCGATTATTGATTATATTTCTGCTAAAAACCTCACAGTTTCCTGTAAATCACTGCTAAAATCTTCAATATCTTTAAAACTAATTACACCATCTTTGATTAAGCAAACAAGGTCAAAGGGCACATTTTGTTTACTCAGTTTTATTAACACGCCTTTTTTTCTTTTGTCGTTCTTGATACGTTTTTCCAGTTCCCAGAACTTTTCCGAGGCAACACCATAGCCTTGGAGCAGTTTTACATACTCTTTGTTAAGTTGTTCCATATATAATTCTTGCCAATTGGGAATCTTTTCACGAAAGAGTTTCCAGTCTTGTTTTGAAACTTCCAAATTATTCGCCACCTATTGTAAATATACTTTCATTATACCATATAAATTATAACAAATCAACAGTTTTGCTATAAAAAGTGAAATTATTTCACTTTTTATAGCAAATGTTGGGGTATGACCTCTATGCTTGATAGTTAAAATTATATTAAAAAAATAAATTGTCGAATTTTAATAGTTTTTTCTCAAATGAGCAAAAACTATTGACAAAAATGAAGTTTTGTGCTAATATTTAACTTAAGAGATGGGGTGCGAAAATGATTCAAAGAAAAGAATATTTAGATAATTTGATAGCACTTAAAGATAAACAGATTATAAAGGTTATTACAGGTGTCAGAAGATGCGGAAAATCGACCTTATTTGAACTGTATATTGACTATTTAAAGAAAACAGGAGTGGAGGATAGTCAAATTATATCGGTTAATCTTGAAGACCTTGAAAATGCCGATTTGCTTGATTATAAGGCGTTATATGATCATATAAAGTCCAAACTTGTTCCTGATAAGAATAATTATATTTTTATTGATGAAGTTCAGAAATGTTTAGGGTTTGAAAAAGCGGTTGACAGTTTGTTCATCAAGAAAAATTGTGATGTTTATATTACAGGTTCAAATGCGTATCTGTTATCCGGAGAGCTTGCAACGCTGCTTTCAGGAAGATATATACAAATTGATATGTTGCCATTTTCTTTTAAAGAATATTATGAGGCTACAAAAGACAGTGGTAAAAGTAAAAGAGAAATATTTGACAACTATTTGAAATATGGTTCATTCCCCTATGTTGCATATCTTGAAAATGACGAAAAGATAATAAGTCAATATATCGAAGGTATATATAGCACTATTCTTTTAAAAGACGTTGCAGCAAGAGAGAAAATCAATGATGTTTCGGTTTTGGAAAACATCTTGAAAACCGTTGCTTCAAGCATAGGCAGTCCAATATCAACAAAGAAAATAAGCGATACACTTATATCAAGCGGAAGAAAAATCTCTCCGAATACGGTTGAAAGCTATCTTAGAGCATTAACTGACAGTTATATTCTTTACAAGGCAGACAGATATGATATAAAAGGTAGGCAGTATTTAAAGACACTTGGGAAATATTATTTTGTTGATAGCGGTATCAGAAACCATATAATAAGTCAATCTGCAAGGGATTTAGGTCATATTCTTGAAAATGTGGTTTATCTTGAATTGCTAAGAAGAAAGAATCGAGTAAATATTGGTAAGCTGTCAGAAAAAGAGGTAGATTTTGTCGCTACAAATATGAATGAGGTTGAATACTATCAGGTTTCTGCAAGCGTGCTTGATGAAAAGACATTAGAACGAGAATTATCACCGCTTCAAGAGATAAAGGATAACTACCCAAAGACGCTCCTAACCCTTGACGATATAGGCAACGGCACCAATTATGAGGGTATAAAACAGATAAATGTGATAGATTGGTTGTTAAGTTGAATTTTAGTGATGAGGAGTTGTAAACATGAGAAAAAATTTGGGAGCAAAAGCTATTTTATATCCAATGCCGGTATTGATTATCGGCACATATGACGAGAATAGAAAACCCAATGCGATGAATGCCGCTTGGGGTGGGATAAGTGATGATACACAGATTTCAATTTGTGTAGATGATGGTCACAAGACTGCAAAGAATGTTGTTAAAACAGGTGCATTCACGGTAAGCATTGCAGATGCAGTAAATGTTGTTGCCTGTGATTATGTAGGCATTGTTTCAGGAAATAAAGAACCTGATAAAATAGAAAAAGCAGGTTGGCATGCTACAAAGAGTGGATTTGTAGATGCTCCGCTTTTTGACGAGCTGCCTATGGCACTTGAATGCATGCTAATCAGCTATGACGAAGAAACTTGCAGACTTGTGGGCGAAATCGTAAATGTCTGTGCTGATGAAAGAATACTTGATGATAACGGCAAAATTGATTTGAATAAATTCAGTCCTATTACCTACGATCCGGTACACCATACTTATCGTAAAATTGGCGATGTGGTTGGTACGGCTTTTAGTGATGGAAAGAAAATGAAATAATGAACAATTCATAAAAAAATAACAAGTATGATATCTAGGAAATTCTTCTTAGAGCAATATTGTTATAAGAAAATTTATGTTAAGGACAATGATTCTGAAAAAGAATTCTGTGATTGTTTAAAGTAAATATTAATTCAAACGAAATAGAATTGATTAAAAACATATTGAAACAAATTGAAATAAGTTAGAACTAACCAAAATGAATTAGAACAATGCGTAGCAAACCAAAACAAACAGAAACGAATGAAAGTAATTTTCAACCACAAAGCGATCGCAAATTGAATGAAAATTATTTACAAAACACTTGATTTTTTTCTTTTGTTATGGTATAATACTATCGAACATTAAATTGCAAAGGAGATGAGGCGAATGTCTTTTTTTGAAGGATTTCAAACTTTCAACTTTGAAGAGGGTGTTCCTTACGTTTCGGTAACGAAAAACGGAGTTACATTTAATAAGGCTGTAATTATGAAAATGGGATATCCGGAATATGTTGTTCTATTGATTAATGCTGACGAGAAGAAAATAGCATTAAAAAAGTGCACTGAAGAAACCCCAAATCATGCCTCTTTTTACAAAGAAAACGCAAAAAATATTTTGTCAGTTCGTTGGAATGCAAAAGATTTATTAAATACTTTGCAAGATATGACTGGCTGGGATTTGTCAAAAAATGCATACCGCATAGATGGTACTTTAATTAAAGAAGAAGATGCAATGCTTTTTGATTTTACAAATGCAAGGTGCTTAACATAAGATGCCATACAGCATTGCTGTTTGACATAAAAAAAGAACACATTCAAGCACCACCTTGAATGTGTTCAAATTCGAAAAAAGTATATGCATAGAACTGCCTATACTTAATCTTGACTTATTTAGTATAACATATGCAGAAACTTTTTTCAATTGATTTTCGAATTCGTTTCGAAAAAATCTTTTGGAAAAGGGGGTGCTTGCATTGAATACTTCTAAAGATTCTTCTACTCGTTATATATTTACAGCATATATAACGCTCAAAAATGGAACACGTATTTACGCAAGTCAGTACGGTTTAAAAGCTTTCCGTATACCTGTAAAATAAAAGCTTAAATATAAGGATGTTGGCAGTTCCATCCTTTCATATTAAATTATGAAAGGAGTGTTATTATGTCTAAGAATCAGCATGTGACACCACATCCTGATGGTGGATGGCAAGTTAAAGGTGCTGGAAATTCTCGAGCCACGGTACGCACAGATACTCAGTATGACGCAATTGCAATTGGCAGAGAAATCGCCCGCAATCAACATTCTGAATTAGTAATCCACGGTACAGATGGTCGAATTAGAGTCAAAGACTCTTATGGTAACGATCCGTTTCCGCCCAAAGGTTAATTAAACACCATAGCAAAAGCACAGAGCTTAAAAAACTCTGTGCTTTAAAAATGCCCATTTTATGCGGTTTTTAAGAACTTGGGTTTGTTACACATTATATGTATAGATGGGGCACTTGCCTTAAGGCGAACGCCGAAGCGACTGCCCTGCTTCACTATCTCCGGCTCTTCGAGAGACAGCTCGTCGAGCGTCGGAGATACAATTCCGTAGCCGGTGCTGTTAACCTGCTCGAGAGCGGCCTCGACCTTTTCGTACTTCTTTTTTATATCCGAAAGTCTTTCCAAAAGCTCTAACAGGCAGCGTTCGTTTTCTATGACAAAGCCTGTCTTTTCCGTAACAGTATTGTAGAATAGACCATTGTCAACGGTGATGCGGATATCTGCCGCACCGCGGCCGGAGGCAACGGAGGTTATCGCAGCGTCCTGAATGAAATCGTATTTCTTTAATTTATCGGGCAGACCCATTACATCGGAAATCTTCTTTACGCCCTCGAAACATTCAAATACGGCACTGTTCATCTTGGAATGAAGTGAGCCCTCGCCCTCTGCCGCCATTATCCACTCGGGCATATAGAAGCTGACCTCGCAGACGGGAAATTCATAAAGTATGCTCTGCATAATCATATCCACATCTGCCTTGCCGAGGGTCATGCAGTTCATCGGCATAACCTTTACACCGTACTTTTCGGACATATCCGCCGCACATCGCCGTGTTCGCTCAGAATCGGGATGAGCCGAATTTAATATAACGACAAAGGGCTTGTTTATGGCGGTAAGCTCCGATATAACCCTCTCCTCGGCGGGAATGTAGTCGCCGCGGTCTATTTCCGTTATGCTTCCGTCCGTTGTTACAACAATTCCAACGGTTGAGTGCTCTGAGATCACCTTTTTTGTGCCGATTTCAGCGGCGGTTTCAAAGGGAATAGGTTCGTCCGACCAGGGACATTGAACCATTCTCGGAACCTCGTCCTCTATATGTCCCAGTGCGCCCTCCACGATATAACCCACACAATCGATCATACGCACGTTGAATGCGGCAGTGTCGCCGAGGGTTATCTCCACCGCCTCATCCGGGATAAACTTCGGCTCGGTTGTCATAATCGTCCTGCCGCCTGCACTCTGAGGAAGTTCGTCCTGCGCTCTGTCACGCTTATACTCATTCTTGATATTGGGAAGCACCAGAAGCTCCATGAACTTTTTGATAAACGTTGACTTGCCCGTTCTGACAGGCCCCACAACGCCTATGTATACATCTCCCTGCGTCCTCTCTGCAATATCCCGATAGACATTGTATTCTATCATATAAATCTCCTCCAAATCTGTACTTTAAAATGCATCTACATGGGACGCATTATTATTTGTACAATTCTATGTAAGAAAATTTATTATTATGACAAGTTATTTGACGTTTGTCTGTGTATTTCGGACTTCGGAAAGATTTTACTTTACGTCTGCGCGAATTTTATTAATTAATAAAGGTATGGCACTTTATGTCACTTAAGATTGAGTATAATAAAAATTGCAGGGAGCGGATATCCAAGGTGCTTGCAATCCTAAAAAATAATGATATAATAGGAGTGTGGTGCGCAGACTTTCGCCGAAAAATATAATTGTCTATGGCAGAGCACCCGATGAAATATTCAGAGAATACATAGACGGCGGCATAAATATAATTTCGTTTGAAAGTGAATTTTCAAAATCCCGAAAGCAGGTGGATGCCTGATGGGAGGGGGAGTTAAAGGAGATTTCGGAAATAAACATGGAATAAAATAGAAAATATCGATTTTATAGAAATATTATAACGATTTTCCGTATATTTTGAATTATTGTTGTATTTCGGCGGAGTATGTGATATAATTATGAAAAATGTATAATAAATAACAGGGAGATGGTTTAAGTGTTAAAATTTATTTGCTATCCTAAATGTACAACCTGCCGCAAGGCTCAAAAGTGGCTTGACGACAACGGAGTTGAATATGAGCTTCGTGACATAAAGGAGGATAATCCGAAATTTTCGGAGCTGGAGAAGTGGTATAAAATCAGCGGTCTGCCCTTAAAGAGGTTTTTCAATACAAGCGGACTTTTGTATAGGTCGATGGAGCTGAAGGACAAGCTTCCGTCCATGAGTGAGGAGGAGCAGCTAAAGCTGCTCGCATCTGACGGAATGCTTGTAAAAAGGCCGATGTTAGTGGGTGATGATATGGTTTTGGTCGGCTTTAAGGAGAGCGAATGGAGCGAAAAGCTCAAGTAGATACGGCGACAGAAGCGGAAGAGGAGTAAGCTTTATACACATACACAAAACAGCACAGAGCCGAGAGACTCTGTGCTGTTTTACAATATTAAATTATTTTGCGGTGGTGAAGGTTGCCGCAGGCAGCCCCGATGCGTCGGTGAGATTGGGCGTTTCGGGGTAAGCACCCCATGCGTACCGAACATATACCGGAGTCTTGATCTCGTTGCAGGTCAGGATAACTGTATTCTCGTCAAGCTTTGCCTCGGCAGGCTTGAATACGCCGTCACTTCCGGCGATTTCAAATTCCCGGGGCTTTGTAACATCGATATTTTCAGACTTGATAAGCGCATCCGTTACCTTATCGGAGTAGCGGTTCTTATCCATAACGGTCAGCCTTCCGCTGCATTCAAAGCTTACAATCATGCTTGAACCCTCACGCCTTGCCGACTTGAAAATCGGTCCGGTGGCGGGCTTATCGCTGCCGTAGCAGTCACGCTTGGCAAGTGTCGCAAACCTCTCCGCAACCGTCTTTTTATCCCATGGGTGTATATCCTCGCGGCAGCTTCCCTTGCCGCCCTCGTATCTTCCGATAATGTCAAGCAGACTTATCATGCCGGTATTCTTTTTGACCGCAACCTTGTCCAGTGTCTGCCGCTGACCCTCGCGGATTTCGGATTCATCAACCTTATATCTTGCAAGCTGTGCCCAGTAAAACGGCAGGTCGGCACCCCATATTTTCCGATAGGAATCCACAAGTCCCGCCATTGCATCACTGTAGACCGAGGAGCTTAAGTGTGTTCTGTACTGATCCGCCTCGCCCTGGTATAGGATTATTCCCTTTATTGCAAGGCGGCTCATCGGATAGATTCTGTTGTTGTACAAATCTCCGTCGGTGGAGGTGAAGGCACCGCACTTTGCACCCTTGGCAATCCAGCGGTTAATCTCAGTGTCGCCGACAGCGACATTGATTATTCCGACGGGGCGGTTTGTGCTTGCTTCTATATCCTTGGCAAAGTAATACCCCACTGCCGAGCAGTAGGCAACGGTGTCGGCATCCGCCTCGCGCCACGGGATTCCGGTGAACGGCGGATTATCCACGGGGTTTGCCGCACCGTCAATTCCCATATTCCATAGATTCATAAGCCGAATGTTTTTGTTAGCCACATTCTGCGGATTTTTGAGCTCTGCCGCAGTGTCGTCGCCATTCATCATATAGTAATCCATATTTGACTGCCCGGTGCAAAGCCAAACATCGCCGACGGTTATATTTTTGTACTTGACCACATTCCCGTCACAGCGAACCGTCAGAGTGTAATCTCCACCCTCCGACAGACTTCCGAGGTTTACCTCCCAGTGGGAGTTGGCATCGGCTGTAGCAGTCTGCTGCGGCACGCTGCCGAGCTTGCTTTCAAGGGCTACGGTAACGGTTCTGTCCTTCGGAGCCTTTCCCCATATGATAATAGGCTTATCCGCTTGAAGCACCATATTGCTGCCGAATACCGAGGCAACGCTGAAGCTTGCCGCAGCACCGTTTATTCTATAGTCCAAAGGGGCAGCAATGGGAGAGGAACCCTTGTCGTCTATTACAATGATGCGATAGCTGTCGCCCTCCTCTGAGGCAACGCCGGGAACAATCAAGTCAAGAGTATCCGACTTTCCCTTTTCAAAGCGGCGTTCAAGCACCGAGGCCGTTTTCATAACTCCGTTTTTGTTGTATGCAACCGCCAAAACCGTGGCGTTAATATCCTGTTTTGCATCATATGCCACAAGCGACAGATGAATATCCTGCTTGCCGTCGCTTCGGGGAACAGTGGTTAAGCCCTCTGTGCCGAGCCATTCAAGCTCGCTTATGTTTGCGCCGGAGGGAAGCTGAACCCTGAAATACCGATACTGACCGAAGCCGCTGAAATTGATCTCGTTTGTACAGCTTTCGGGAGGTGTACTGTCCTCTATAACGGCAAGCTCCGTGAAGGTTTTACTGTCACGGGAGGCAAAGAACCTCGTCCCGAGGCAGTTGTTTCCGTTTTCCCTGTCGATTTTCGCCGCTGTGTAGCGAATCTGTGAAAAGAGAATCTCAACGCCCATATCCAAGGTTACGGTCATATCCTTGTCCGAGACCGGGACGGTTGATGCATCTCCGTCAAAAAGCTTTAATGCTTCAGTCGCAGTGCCGCCGCTGACAGTGATATTTCCGGCGGTCACGCCACCGTTCGGTTCAACCTTGACCGACTCCATATACATCTTGAGCCTCGGCGAATTGTCGGGCAAAACATATTCTGTTTCACTGTTCCTTGCACTGCATGAGCAACAGCTGCAAATAAACAAAAAAACAGACAGCAGAGCAGGAAGAATTCTGTGTATTTTCTTTTCGGGCATCGTACCGTCTCCTCAATCATGTACTTGTAATTTGGTGATAATAATTTTACTACATATCGGCGGATTTGTCAACCGGCGCAGCCGCAAAATCCGCCGAAATTCTTCATGAAATACCCATATATTTTATTCGGCACAGGAGGACTTATCTTGTAACCATAACCGAAACGCCGTCAGGAATCGCCGCAACAGATGCGTTGTCGCCCTTGAGCCTACGGGCAATTTTCATTGCCTCATCAAGACTTGACGCCGGTATCATATGATAATCGCGGATAAGGTCGTCGTCCGCTTCCGATACATATATGACGGCTGCGCGCATTAAAATCCTCGATAAAATCTGTGTCATCCACTGATCGGGAACGGTTTCGTTTCTGCCGCGGCGCATAATGTCGGCGTATATTTCGGCAGGATCTGACTTTGCCCTCATGCTGTCACGAAATTCATCGCCGCCGGTGCCGTCCGTGGCGGAGGCAAGCATAATGATAACGCCGCCTTCGTTGACCGCCGCCTCTGCCGCAGTCATACCCTTTACCGACTGATAGATGTTCTGGTCAAGGGGATAGCCGCCGTTGGTTGAGATTACAATATCACTGCCCTTTGCCTTGGCACCGCAGTAACGGCTTAAAAATTCGCAGCCTGCGGAGTGTGCCGCATCCATATCACCGGCAACGGCGTAAATAACCTTTTTTTCTGCGTTTAAAACCACGTTGACTATGTATTCAAGGCCTGCCGTGCGTGCAGCCCAGACCATATCCTCGTGTATCGGATTTTCGTCAATAATCCCGGTACGCGCAGATTTACTGTCGATAAATTCGGCGCAGTGATTTGCAAGTACCGTCCTGCGTGAGCATATTCCGGGCAGAACGCTCTTGCGGCCGCCCGAATATCCGGCGAAGAAGTGCGGCTCGATAAAGCCTTCTGCCAAAAGCAAATCCGCCTCTGCCGCAAGCCTGTTGATACAACACTCGCCGCCTGACGGCAGAGTGCCGATGTTGACAAGCATATCCTCGTCGTCGCAGTCGTGTATGTAGATTTTCTCGTTGTTCACGATTTCCTCACCGAATTTGGATACAAGCTCCTCACGGGTGGTGCCCCTGTGACAGCCTGTTGCGATAAGAATGGTTATATCCGCATTGGGATTGCCATCGCGTATTTCCGACAGCATAGGCGGAATGATAATCTTTGACGGAACAGGCCTTGTATGGTCGCTTGCGATAATTACAACCCGTTCTCTGCCCTCGGCAAGCTCACGCAGGGTTTTCCCGCCGTATGGGCTGCCCATTGCCGTTTTGACAAGCTCCGCCTCATCTGCGGACGGGGTGTAGGAATGAAGTCCGGATTCAAGAACGCCATCAAGTAAATTATCATCGATGTCAAGTCCGAGACTGCCTTTTCCGTACATAAAATTTATATATGACATATTAAACCTCCGAAGTTTTTTGTTTTTTATATTATAAACCATGACCGTCGATTTGTAAAGCGGATTTAGCAAATGCGGACTTAAAAATAACAGGAGCGGCTGAAATACCTGCCCCTGTTGTCTGAATAAGGATGCTCCGTATTATTTGTCGCTGACAAGTAATACCCGAACTCTGCCGCCCGTCTCGTCTGACTTGTCGTAATATGCGCGTATGTTGTAATTTTTGAAGTTATTTATAACATCGCTGAGGGAGAGCATCGAATATTCGCCGCTGCTTGAATCCTCAACCTTGTATGCCGTAATGCGGTCGCTGAGCTTGTAGGTGGTGTTTCCGGCAATCAGCTTGTCGGAGGAAAGACTCGTTATACTTCCGCTTATCGCGTTTATTGCCGTCATAACGTCGGGGTTCTGCATGGAACCCGAGATTCTTACCACATCGCCGCGGCTTACGCTGAACTTTCCGCTTACCGTCACGCTGTAACGATTACCCTCAACCATAAAATCGTATGTTCCGCTTGTTTGTTCTGTGGAGCCACCATCCTTATCTTTTACCCAGTGCGAAGCAACGCTTGCTTTTGTTATCAGCCCATAGCTGAAGGAATCGTTTGTGACATTGTCAAGTATCAGAGTGTCTATTTCGCCTGAGGAATTTTTGTGGGAGTAGAGGACTGACTTTGATGAAATCTCAACTCCGTCGAGCCGCTGCCCGTATACCTTGCAGTACGTCGCTGTATGGGTTATATCTCTTGTGCCGATATCCAGGATATTTATTCCCGGGGAGAGCTTTGCCGAACCCAAGCGGCGGCTGCTCCAGCTAAAGGTTCCGCCCGTTCCCGAATCACTCACCTTTTTGATGCGTGCGTAGCCGTTGTCAAAGGATAGCTCAACCACGGAATTTACGCTTTCGCTGTAGTCACGGTCGGTGACATATTCATAAGCCGTGCCGTCCGTGCCTACTATCCTGATATAATAGTTTGTAAAGGTGTTGACAGCACCGCTGGAGTATTCCTTTGTGCCGGTGCCGATGAGATAGCCGACTCCGCCGCTTGTCATATTCGAGGGGCTTATGGCGTCTGCCGCCTTGCCGTCCTTGCCGAGAAGAAGTGTTACCGTATCTCCGTATTCAAAGCTGCCGCCGGAGTATAGCTTGTTAAACGCCGCAGAGCCTTCAAGCTCATAGTCCTTGCCGGATAGGGTTATCGAGGTAGGTACATCACGGTTCGGGTTTGCTTTCTCATATATTCCGGTGACCTTGTCGCTGTATGCCATTACCATGTTCAAATCCGGAAGGTAGTATACAATATCATAATCCCGAATGTCCGCTGCACTGACGGAAAAGCCGTCTCTTGTAATTTCCGCATCCGAGCCTATGCTCCAGCTGCTTTGCCAGTTTCCGCCGATTGAGGTCAGCGGTCCAAGCAGATTTCCGTCTATGTATGTAATGTAGTCGATATCTCCGTTTTCTGTTCTTGTTATGCTTATTCTGTCACCCAGCTCAAGCTGCGATTTTGCCGCGGCAAAGGTTGTAACGGTGGTTCCCTTGTATACTCTTGTGGTGTCGCTGACATCAAGCTGTGTCGTTGCTTCGTTTTTATATGCGATGATATTATTGTTCACAACCGAGTAAACAAGATATGTA
Organism: uncultured Ruminococcus sp.; assembly: GCA_902766745.1. Classification (GTDB taxonomy): domain Bacteria; phylum Bacillota; class Clostridia; order Monoglobales; family Monoglobaceae; genus UMGS1820. Next base: position 35,358 of record CACXES010000032.1, on the reverse strand, counting down.
TCCGAGGTCCTGTTTCCGCCGTCGGGTACAAAGGCGATCAGCTTGTCGGAATTTTTTATATATGCTTTCCCAATCATTCCCGTGGAGCTGTCATCAAAGAAGCTGCCCTTTTTATAGGTTCCGGCAGAGGTCATAACATTGTCGTAACCGATATCCTTATCATCGGAATAGGTCGAAATAATATTTACGTCTTCGATAACCGTACAGCCGTGTGCGGACAAGAGCTTTCCGCCTCCTGAAGAGGAGCTTGTCTGAGAGCCTTGTGACGTTTGCGAGCTGCCTGAGGATGTGCCCGCCTGTGAAGAACCTGAGGACTGCGCCGACACCGAAGCGGTCTCTGTCTGCAAAGCGTTGCAGACAAGATACATAACCTTGCGGCGGCTCATTTCTTCGCCTATTTCACCCTCCACACCGTTTAACATATCCAAATCCTTTGCCCGGGAAAGCTGTCCGTAGGGATATGCACCTTGTATTGTGGAGTCGCTGTAGCCCAGAACACGGAGCATTATGGTGACGGCTTCTTCATAGGTGACCGTGTCGTAGGGATGAAAATTAAAATCCTCATAGCCCTTTATATACCTCTTCTCGACAGCGGCCTTTACATAGGGTGCAAACCACGTGTCGTAGGTGACGTCGGGGTAAGGCGATATTTTAAGTCCAAAGGTGACTGCGTCCTTCGCATTGGCTGCCACAACGGCAATCTTGGCAAATTCGGCTCTCGATACTGCTCTGTCAAGCTCCATATCACCGCTATCGTCTCCCTGCATTATTTCAAGTTCCTTCATAAGGGAAATGATGCCGCTTTCCTCATCTGCCGCATAAACAGGCATCGCAGCCGGCGCGGCGAGCACAGGCAAAATAACGGCAACGGATACTATAAATGAAAAAATTCGTTTCATGGTTTATCTCCTTTCAAATCCTTTGCGACTGCATTTCGCAATCGCCTACCTTTGCTTACTCGTGACGAAGTGCGTCGATCGGATTCAGCTTAGCTGCATTCTTGGCGGGCAGATAGCCGAATATAATTCCGATTCCCACAGAGACGCCGAACGCTATTACAATTGCGCCGACGGACGGTATGGCTGCAAGGTTCAGCAGCTTGCCGACAAGTATGGCAACCACCGAACCCAATACAATTCCGATAATACCTCCGACGCCGCTGACCGTTCCGGCTTCGATTACAAACTGTGACATTATTGCGCCGCTCTTTGCGCCGAGAGATTTTCTTATACCGATCTCGCGTGTGCGCTCGGTAACGGAAACAAGCATAATATTCATTATTCCGATACCGCCGACAAGCAGGGATATTCCCGCAATGGCAACCAGCAGCAGAGTCATGGTTCCGGTCATTTCGTTAACCTTGTCAATCATCTCCGCCATGCTTGTTGCCGTAAAATAATCTTCGTCGCCCAATAATTCCAAAAGCTTTGCTTTTATAAGCGCAAGAGCCTCGTCGGCAACATCCTCTGATACTGCGGTAAGAGTGTACATGGATATCGACGCTGCTGTACTGTTTCTGAGCGCTGTTGTATACGGAATATATATTACATCGTCCGAGCCGCCGCTTCCGGAATCGTCCTTTTCCTCAAGAACACCGACCACTTTATATACCTGACCGTTAATCTTAAGACTCTGCCCCAGGGCAGAGGCACCGAAAAGCTCCTTTTGTATATACGTTCCGATAACGCAGCTTTTGCTGTTGTTTTGAACCTGCATATAGTTCAGAAACGAGCCGTTTGTCACGGTGAGCTGCTTCATATCGGCATATTCTTCGCTGACGCCGCTTATGTTTGTGGTAACGGTGTCGGAGCTTCCACTTACCTTTACGGTTGCTCTTGAAATCGTAACCGAAGGAGAAACGCCCGACAAAAGCTGAGGATTTTCGTCTCGAAGCTCGTATATATCCGCTTCGCTGACCTTTCTGCTGCCGCCTCTGTCCGTAACCGATACCGTAAGAGTTGTTGTACCCATCTCGTTGAAGGTATCGGTAATCATCCCGGTCATTCCGTTCATAAGACTGACCAGTATGATAACGGCGGCAACGCCGACAATAATGCCGAGCATGGTAAGTATCGACCTTGTTTTGTCGTACAGAATATTGGACAGGGCAAGCATGAATGATTTTTTAAGATTCATTGTTTTCACCGTCCTCATCGCCTGCGTGTGCCACAGTGGCAAATTTTGCTATGTCGGGCTCTCCGTCATAGACCACCCGTCCGTCCTGAACGCGGATTACTCGCCCTGCCTGAGCGGCAATGGTGTTGTCGTGGGTGATAAGTACAATAGTGTTTCCCTCGCTGTGAAGCTGCTTTAAAAAGCCCAAAACCTCCTTGCCTGTCTTGGAGTCAAGTGCACCGGTCGGCTCGTCCGCAAGAATGATTGACGGATCTCCTGCCAGGGCACGGGCAATTGACACACGCTGCTGCTGACCGCCGGAGAGCTGGGACGGCATATTCTTCGCCTTATCTCTGAGACCGACACGTTCCAGAGAGTTAAGTGCGCGAGTTTCCTGCTCCTTATCGGAAAGTCCCGCATACAGCAGTGGAAGCTCCACATTCTGAAGTACGGTTAGCTTCGGAATAAGATTGTACTGCTGAAAGATAAAGCCAAGCTTCTTGTTCCTGATCTCCGCCTGCTCATCGTCGGTCATATGGCTGACGTCCCTGCCATCGAGAAAGTATTCGCCTCTTGTTGGCACGTCAAGACAGCCGATTATATTCATACAGGTCGACTTTCCGCTGCCCGACTGTCCGACAATGGCGAGAAATTCGCCCTTGTATACCTTCATGGAAATTCCGTCAATGGCGTGAACCTCACTGTCGCCCATCTGATAAATCTTATATATATCGCGAAACTCTATTAAAGGCGTCATTATCTGCCACCTCCGCTCGGCATACCTCCGCCGGATCTGTTGCCTCCGCCGCCGGAGGGCATACCTCCCCCGGGCATACCGCCGCCGGAGGGCATACCGCCGCCCATACCGCCGGGCATTCCGCCCATACCGGGCATCATGCCGTTCTGCTCATTGTCGCCGGACTGAGCGGTAACATATACCGTATCGTTCTCGTTGACTCCTGACTTGATTTCAACATACATATCATTGCTGATGCCGGTTTCAACGGATACGGTCTTAAAGCCCTCGGGTGCCTTGTCGTTTTCATCGGTTTTTTCGCCCTTGACATAGACCGTATTGCCGCGGTTGACAGCATTTAGCGGCACCGCAATGACATTTTCCGCTTGCTCTACGGTTATTTCCGCATCAATGTTCATGCCGGGAAGAAGATTCTCGTCTGCGTCGGTGATTCTGATTTTTGCCGGGTAGGTGGTAACGCCGTTTGTGCCGATTGTGCCGTTAACACTTACGTTTTCGACAACTCCCGTGTAGGTCTTGCCCTCTGCCGCATCAGCGGTAATTTTAACCTCCTGACCGACCTCAACCTTCTTTACGTCAAGCTCGTCTATGTCAAGCTGAAAGCAAAGGCTGCTCATATCGTAGATTACGGCGAGAACGTTTGAGCTTGACGAGGTGCTTGTCGCAGATGAAGATGACCCGCCGCCGCTGCCGCCTTCAATCTTATCGCCCGCCTTCTTGTTCTTTGTGACTACGGTTCCGTCTATCGGCGAGGTGATAGTGTAGTCGTCGAGCTGCGACTGCAGCTTTTCCTTTTGCAGAAGGGCGTCATCCAGAGCAAGGCGTGCCGCTTTCAGCTTTGCGGCATAGTCGTCACTGTCCATCTCCTCAAGCTTGGCACTCTCCTGCTTGAGCCTTGCCTCACGGAGGGCTATTTCCGCATCTCGGGTCTGAGAATCAACCGAGGTTGAGTCTATGTAAGCAAGTGCACTTCCGGATAAAACGTAATCGCCTTTTACAACGGGAACATAGGCTATATCGCCGTTGACCTCGGCGATAACGGTTCTCTTGTCTGCCGCTTCAAATTTACCGGTATCGTTGCAGGCATAGCCGCCCGCCATAGCGGTTGCGCTGTCACCCTCTAAGATTGAGCCGGGGTTTGAAACCTCTATGGTGACATATTTAATCCTCATGCCGGTGTCCGTTGTCTCGCTGCCGCTGCTGACCGAGGCAACAACTCCGTAAAGGGTCATGCCCGACCCCTGCAGGCAAACCTCGGCTGACTCGCCGGAATAGATATTGTCTGCGTCAGAGGCGTTGAACGGAACCCGTACCTTTAATTTGTCATTGTTCACAACCTCGGCAATTTTAGTGCCGTTTGCAACCGTATCGCCCACCGATACGTAAACCTCGCTGACCGTACCGGAAACATCGGAGCTCACCGTGAGCTTTCCCGAATTGTCCAGAGCCTGATTATAGGAATTCTGAGCCTTCTGCAGAGCGAGGTCGTTGCTCTCCCGGGTTTTGTCGGCAATATCGTCCGTATGAGATGCGAGAGCCTTATTATACGCAATTTGTGCCTTTTCGATGGCTAAATCTGCGCTTTTTACACTGGGTTCAATGCCGGAGGCGTCAATCTCATAAAGCACCTGATCCTTCGTGACATAGTCGCCTTCCTCGAAGTTTGCCGTCAGAATCTCGCCCGTGACAAGCGGAACAACAGAATATTCGTTATTCGCTTCAACTGCCGAGCTGCCCGTAATACTCTCGGATATGGTCATTCTTGAAGCCGTAGCCTCGGTATTGGCTGTGCCGGCTGCATCCTTCGCAGCCCGTGTTTTTCCTACAGCAAAGATGACGACAACCGCTAAAACAGCGATTATTACGATTGACAGTACCTTGTGCTTTTTTGCAAATGCGAAAATCCCCCCGAACACCTTCTTTGCGCCACGGACAATGGTACCGAGCGTTTTGGAGAAAATGTTCACTTTTCCGTTTTGTTCCATACGAACCCAACCTTTCGTTGATGCGTGCAATTGGCTGAGCATACAAGCAGCATATAAATTGCATCTTATGATATTTTAAGATTAAAATATTAAGGAGTCAATAGTAAAAAGATTAACATTTTGTAAACTATTTCTTCGTATGTATGAATGTATTTACCGTATATGTTACTCTTATAAGAGGTGAAATATTATCGGTTCATCAGATGTTACATATATGACGCGGACGGTTGTGAATTTATTGTAGAAATTTCCGAAACGGTATAATTTATTTGACAAACGCTGCCGGAATAATGTATAATAATGCACGGATAAAGGCAAATAAAACCGGCTTGTGCAGGTTTTGATTCGGCTTATAATCAACGGATAACGGAGGCATTGAATCAAATGGGAGGATTTTTTGGTGTTGCGTCATCGGAAGACGCATTGGAGGATGTTTTTTTCGGAACGGATTATCATTCGCACTTAGGTACGCGCCGTGCCGGCATGGCGGCATATGACAAAGAGATTGGTCTGCAAAGGAAGATTCATAATATCGAAAATTCACCGTTTCGGACTAAGTTCGAAAATATTTTTAACGAAATGAAGGGTACATCGGCGATTGGCTGCATCAGCGACTATGACCCTCAGCCGCTGCTTTTGCGTTCGCACCTCGGCACTTATGCCATATGCGTGATAGGCGTTGTGAAAAATGCGGAGGAGCTTATCGACGGCTACTTAAAGGACGGTCATTCGCATTTTGACGCCTTGACCGGCGGAGCAATCAACTCGACGGAGTTGATTGCCGCCTTGATAAATCAAAAGAACGATTTTACCGAGGGAATAAGGTATGCCCAGGAGGCAATAGAGGGCAGTGCGTCTATCCTTATACTGACCGACGACGGAAGCCTGATTGCCGCTCGCGACAGAATGGGCAGACTTCCTGTTATAATCGGCAAGAACGAAAACGGATATTGTGTTTCTTTTGAGTCCTATGTAATCGAAAAGCTCGGCTACAGCTTTGAGAAGGAGCTTAAGTCGGCTGAGATCGTTAGGGTTAGTGCGGATTCAATAGAGGTACTTGCGTCGGGCAGGGATGAAATGCGTATATGCTCGTTCCTGTGGTCATATTACGGTTATCCTACCTCGACCTATGAGGGGGTAAACGTCGAGGCAATGCGTTACCGCAACGGTAAGATTATGGCGGAGCATGACCGTGAAGCCAAAAATGCGGAGGACATTGACTATGTGGGCGGAGTTCCGGATTCGGGAACGCCGCACGCAATCGGCTATGCCAATGCGAGCGGAATACCCTTTGCGCGACCGTTTATAAAGTACACCCCCACCTGGTCGAGAAGCTTTATGCCGACGGTTCAGACTGAAAGAAATAAAATCGCAAAGATGAAGCAGATTCCGGTACATGAGCTTATTAAGGATAAAAACCTGCTCTTTGTGGACGATTCGATCGTCAGGGGAACACAGCTTAAGGAGACGGTTGACTTTTTGTATGAGAACGGTGCAAAGGCTGTGCATATGCGCTCTGCCTGTCCGCCTATCATGTACAGCTGTAAGTACCTTAACTTCTCCAGAGCCACCGATGAGATGGAGCTTATCGGCAGACGCACGATAATGGAGCTTGAGGGCGAGGAGGGCTTTGAACATATCGAGGAATACTGTGATTCCTCAACAGAGAGAGGTAAGTCGCTCAGAAATGCCATTTGTGAAAAGCTCAACTTTGCGTCACTGGAATTTCAGTCGCTTCAGGGAATTATCGATTCAATAGGAATCGAGCCGTGTAAGCTTTGCACATATTGCTGGAACGGTAAGGAATAAAATTTATGCTTTATATGGCAGAGCCGTCGGGCTCTGCCTGTTTATTTTTAATATTAGGTTGCAAAATTGAGTAAAATATGGTATTATAATATATATGTGGACATAAATATTATAAGACGGAAGGTGTTTTGTTATGAATATATGCGTTTACGGCGCAGCATCGGAGAGAATTGACAGAGTATACACAGATGAGATATATAAGCTCGGCGAGGCTATGGCAAGGCGCGGTCATGCGCTTGTATTCGGTGCGGGCTGCACCGGCGCAATGGGTGCGGCGGCACGCGGAGTAAAGGCAGGCGGTGGAAAGATATACGGCTATATCCCGCAATTTTTCCGGGATGAAATGGTGGAGAGGATTTTTGAGGAGTGTACCGAAATCACCTATACCGCCGATATGCGCGAGAGAAAGGCGGGAATGGAGAACAAGGCAGACGGATTTATTATCACCCCGGGCGGGATAGGCACAATGGAGGAGTTTTTTGAAATTCTGACCCTGCGTCAGCTGAGGAGAATCGATAAGCCTATTGTTATCTTCAATATCTGCGGCTTTTATGATGAGCTTGCAGCATGTATAAAATCCGCCATAGAAAAGCATTTTATCGCAGAGGAATGCGAGGAGCTGTATCTGGTTACGGAGGATATTGACGAGGCTCTTGACTACCTTGAAAATCCGCCGGAGATAAATTACAATGCTCGTGAGCTTAAAAAATAGCTGACAAAGCATAGAAAATCATCGGATAATAAAAGACTGCCGCAGGATGAGTGTATATCCTGCGGCAGTTGTTGTATTACAGAAGCTTAGTGCTGTGTGATGTAAAACGCCTGGTCGGCATATGACCAATTAACGGTTACATCGAAAAAATTCTCAAGCAGTCGAGCATCCATAAAGCTTGTGCCGTTTCTCTCTCTTGGAGAGAATCTTGTTGTAAAAAGATGATCATTTTTCCTTATCGTAGAATGATCGAGGTTCATTTCATAAGTGTTGTTGTTATAATAAACAGTGATGGTATGTGAATCATCGTCCCATTCAACCGTTGCACCCATGGCTTCCAAAACAGCTCTGAGGGGAATCTTTGATTTACCTCTTTCGTAACCAACATATTTATCAAGCTCAAGCTTAGAGCCGTTGAGAAATACCGATATTTTGGGCGGCGTATTGTAATTTGATTTAATGAAAAGACTTTTGTCATAAATCTCATTGTTTTCAAACTTGCCTGTCAGAACATACGGGTCATCTTCGGTACCGCTTCCGGATATAATGCGAGTATTATTTTCATTCAGATAAAAAGCAGGACGAATACCGCTGATGTTATTGCAAAGGATTGGTATGAGCTGTACGCCATCTTCAATTGACCTGCTTTGTATGATCTGAATGCTATCTTCAAGTGCTCGACAAGATTCTATTACCATTGAACCGTTTTTATAGGGTATGGGTTTTCCATCACTATCGGACTCTTTGTATACACGTGGATATGGGGTGCGTAAAAAATATGGGCATGTTGCCGTATCAGCATGTGATTGTAAGCAACCGACGAGATATTCCACATATGTATTATATATGCTACTGTTGTCCGGGTTAAAATTCTGAGCGTTTATGTTGCTATCGTATTCCATTAACTCAGGTACAATACGCGCAATATAGTATTCACAACCGAGCAGGGCGCTGTTTTGCATCATATTGTGAAGCTGATTTGTGTCAAGCAGAAACATCATATCATTATTATATTCATAGCATATATTGGTATAATTGTCATTTATAAAGTCGTAAAGATGATAGGAAGACGAAGGAAGGTGGTCCCAATATGATGAGTCTCCGCCGTCGGCGCAGCCGGGGTAGGTGTCGTCCAAAAGGGTTTTATGTCTGACCTTTTTTATAACCGATCGCTCTGATTGACTAAAGTTACCGTCTGACAGAAAGCCCATTTCATCAGCGTATAAGTCGGGCGGGTTTCCGCACAGCCATTCCACCTCACCGGCAGGTGCCTTAGAGTTAAGCCAAGATCGTATATTGCTGTCGCTCCAGTAATTGCTGCCGGCATTTTTATATCCATGAGGATAGTCATCAGACGTGGGTATTGTCGTATGTGAGCCGATAGAATTTGTAGGTACGGAATCAAAGTCTTTTATACAAAGCACCTTATCGCTGAGAATAAGCTTGCCGTTTTCATCGTTTGCAACATAACGCCACAGTATAGGAATATCACGATATTTGCCAAGCTGAATATAATCGCCTATACTTATATTGTTAGATTCTATGTCGACCATGCCTTTACACACAGTGGGATTAAAGACTGAGAAAAGGCATATAAAACTAACTAAACATATTAATCGCTTACGCATAATTACACCGCTCCTTTTTACTGTGTTATATATACTCTTTGTTCGGGATATGACCAATCTACCTTGACGCCAAATAGATCTTCAAGTATGAAGGGGTTTATATTACTTATGCCATAGTCATTAGCCGGACAATGTTTTAATAAAACCGGCTTACCGTTTATAAGAGCTGTTAAGCATAGGGGGCTCATTTTACATATGTTGTCTTTGTAGCGTATATTGATTCGCCAATAATCATTATAACACTCAAGAGTTGCGCCCATAGCATCCACAACATCTTCCAGAGGGATATCAAACCTCTCTCTATTGTAATAAGCATACGAAACCTTAATTTCAGAGCCATCGAGGAATACCGATATCTTGGGTGCTTTCTTATAATTTGATTCAATATAAAGGGTTTTGTCATAAATCTCATTGTTTTCAAACTTGCCTGTCAGAACATACGGGTCATCTTGGGTACCGCTTCCGGATACAATGCAGGTGTTATCTTCGTTTAAATAAAAAGCAGGACGAATACCGTTGCTGTAATCACAAGACCAATCATCAATTTCGATATCGGCAGACTCGGGACTGTTTCCGAATATCATTGTTCTTGTGCCGCTTGGATATGTATAGACACTTGTTGGGTGGGTCGACCGTGTATAATCATATGCGTACGGAGTGCGTAAAAAATACGGATATGTCGTTTGATTGCTATCCGGTACGGTCGTTCCGTAATAGAAAGATCTATTATAACCTTCAACGCCATTATTTGTATCACCATTGATTTCCAGCAAGTCAGGCGCAATATACGCAATATAGTATTCATCGCCGAGCAGGGCGCTGTTTTGCTTTAAGCCGATAAGCTGCTTTAGGTCAAGCAAAAACATCATATCCTCTGTATATTCATAGCATATGTTGTCATAGCGAGTTTCCATAAAATCGTATATATTGTCAAGATACATTCTGTCGGAAAGGCGGTATCCCCAATATGATGAGTCTCCGCCGTCGGCGCAGCCGGGGTCGGCGTCGTCCAAAAGGTTTTTGTGTCTGACCTTTTTTATAACCGATCGCTCTGATTGACTAAAGTTGCCGTCCGATAAAAAGCCCATTTCATCAGCGTAATAAAGGGGTGGGTTTCCGCACAGCCATTCTACCTCACCGGCAGGCGCTTTGGAGTTAAGCCAAGACCTTATATTGCTGTCGCCCCAGTAATTGCTGCCTACAGGTTCATGCCCATAAGGTCGGAACGTAGGTATATGCCTTGTTATATGTGATCCGGTAGAATTTGTAGGCTCAGCATCAAATTCCTTTAGACACAGTATCTTATCGCTGAGGATAAGCTTTCCGTTTTCGTCATCCGCCACATAGCGCCATAAAATCGGAATATCGCGGTATTTGCCAAGTTGAATATAATCGCCTATGCCGATGTCAATTCTGCCACAAGGCTCCGCGTCGCTACGGTCAGCATAGACCGCAGTACCAAAAGCCGTTGACAGACACATAAGACTGCATAAAATACAAATTAACTTCTTTTGCATAATAGAATCTCTCCTTTGGTTAAGTTATAAATTCAGCCATTTGTAAAAGTCTTAAAAGACAGATTTTACACGGATTTTTATAAATAAATATATGATGCCTTTTCTCCGAATAAAATTCGAAATAATTTTTTCATTGCAGTTGGGCTTGGCAACTGTATGGGCACAGGGCAATTATTCATTAAAATTATTTCGGATTTTATGATGTTATCCACAAATTTCAAATTTATAATTTTACAATCAGCTATTAAGTTATATAGACGTTTGCGATAATTAAAAATTGTATAGAATATGGATGTTTCCAAATTATGTATCGCTTGTTTTCTTCATACGATCCACAATTCCATGAATTGTGCAATGCCGCCGTAACGGGACATTTGTAAATCATTGTCCTACGTGATATCGGCAGGAGCAAGCCTCTGCCCTACACCATATTGAATACCGAATGCTGAATAATGGTAGTGGCGGACATTATCTGCCCGCGTAACACCCATGCAATATTTGAAATTATTCAATATATTAATTTCATTTCCTATTATAATTATAGCCTTAATTTGCAATTATGTCAAGAAGATCCATATCATTTTACCAAAAAGTGACAATGAAAATAGTGCAAAATTACTAAGGTATAAACTTTTTCGGCGTGGTGTCCATAAATCGGGTGAAAAGCTTATAAAAATAGCATATATCGTCTATGTTGACGGCATAAGCCGCCTCGGCAACGCTGTACTCGCCGGTGCGGAGCAGATCGCACGCCTTTCTTATCCGAAGATAATTTTTATAGGTGACCGGCGACATATTTTTGTATCGGCGAAACAGGCGGCGGAAGTTGCTCTCCCCGGTGTTGCACATGGCGGCAAGCTCCTTCACCGAAACGTCCTCGAGGTAGTGATTTTCGAGATAAAGGATCCCCCTGTAAATCGTATGATGCTCCGCCTTTGTACGCTTATAGACGCTGTCGCTCATTAGACTGTACAAAAGTCGGTATATCTCGGACAGAACCTCAAGCTTATAGCCGAGAGCGCCCTTTATCCATATGTTATATATATTTTCAAACATTTTCAGGTAGTAGTCACCTTTGTCAACCGCCGCAATGCATATTCTTTCGGGAAGTCTGACATAAAACTCGTCCAACTGAAAGTTTATCGAGATATACCTGCCTGTCTCTCCGGCAGGCCATTCGGATTTGTATGTTATATTATTGGGAAGATACACAATGCTCCCGGCAGGGGCGCAGACCTCATCGGCGGTGCCTCGGTCAAATATGATTGTTCCGTTTGCTACATAAAAAAATCTCGAAAATGGCTTATCGTTCTCGGTGCACACATATCTGTCCGGCGTGGGAACAGTTCCCGAAAAAACTCCGAAGCTATGCCCGGAAACCGCAGTTGTTTCCGAAAATTCAATACTGAAATTCCTGCTCATTTTATTCATCCTCCTTATGCTCATATTATACAATAAAAAGCTTATTTTATCAATAGAAATATTGAATTATATGATGTATAATGATAAAAACTTTACTTGGAGATGATAGTATGAAAATCGGAATAGTTGGTCTCGGTGCGTTTTCGGACGACTTTGTCAGACTTTTTAACCTTCACCCCGATGTGGAGGAGGTTGTCGTTGCGGATTTGGAGCCTGAGCGTGTAAAAATATCAATGGAGAAGCATCACCTGAAGAGAGGGTTTTCCTCCTTCGAGGAGGTTCTGGAGCAGGCACCCGATGTGGACTGTATAGGAATATTCACTCAAAGGCACCTTCACGGGCCGATGATTGTTAAGGCGTTAAAGGCGGGAAAGCATGTGTACAGCGCAGTGCCTATCGGCTGCTCCGTCGAAGAAATCAAAGAGATTATTGATGTTGTAAAGGAGAGCGGGCAGATATACATGATGGGCGAGACGTGCTATTACTACCCCTGTGCTATGTTCTGCCGTGAGAAGTACAGAACCGGAGAAATGGGTAAGTTTGTCTACGGCGAGTCGCAGTATTACCACGATATTTGCGAAATGTATAATGATTTTAAGCGCTCGGGCGGTGAGAATTGGCGCAGAGTTGCCGGGATTCCGCCGATGTTCTATCCCACACATTCGATATCCATGCTGTTTTCGGCAATAGACGAGTATGCGCTTAAGGTTTCGTGTATGGGTTACCGTGACAATCATGAGGACAATATCTACGGAGAGGACAAGAACAACTGGCAGAATCCGTTCAGCAACGAAACGGCAATCTTTCAGATGTCCGGGGGCGGCGTTGCGCGAATCAACGAGTTCCGCAGGGTCGGCATAAACAAGCCTTCATCATACATAACCTGTATGTACGGGGAAAAGGCTGCGTATGAATGCTCGGTGACAAAGCACACCTATCAGATAGGTATTGCCAGCGGAAAAGAGCCGTATATCGAGGATGTCGGAAATCTGGTAAACACAATTGAATATAACGAGGACTTGAAAAACGGAACAATGGATGTTCACCGTGACCCCATATCCATTAAATATATTGAGGGCTTTGCGCCCATTCAGGACAGGAGCAGACTTCCAAAGACAATGCGAAATACGCCTAAGTTCTCACACTATAACTCACATCCGTTTTTGGTTGACGATTTTGTGAGGGCGGTAACCACGGGAAAGCTGCCGCCCAATAATGCCTGGGAGGCGGCACGGTACATGATACCGGGACTTGTGGCGCACGAATCTGCGCTGGCAGGCGGCGTGCTTATGGATATTCCCGATTTCGGCGGAGCGCCGGAGAGCTGGGAACGGATAACCTATGAGCTGAAGGATAACTACGAGGATATGTCGAAATACTACGAAGTTACCTGTAACCATTAAGGCGCAGACATGACTTTTAACAGATATGACTTTTAAAAGGAGAGATAACCGTGAATAGAATCAGCTGCTGTATAGACATGATGTTTTCGTATATGGATTTTTACGATCGCTTTGCTGCGGTTCGGGAATGCGGAATAGATACGGTGGAGTTCTGGAAGTGGACGAACAAGGATATTGACAGGGTTTCGCAGCTGCTTGAACAAAATAATATGAAGCTTTCCATATTCAATCTTGACAGCCGTGACGAGGAACTGTCCTATGACCTGTCGCGGGGGATTTTAAACGCAGGGCGAGCGGAGGAGCTTGTTTCGGCAATTGCCGAGAGCGCACCTGTCTGCAAAAAACTTGGAGCGGCGGCAATGATTGTATTGATAGGTGAGGGTGAATATAACGAGAAAAACGTTAAGACCTGCCTCAAGGCGGCGGCCGCCGCAGCAGAGGCTGAGGGAGTAAGCCTTGTTGTTGAGCCGCTTAACAGCGTTGACAGAGATGGCTATTGCATGCCCTATGCAAGGCCTGTTTTAAAGCTTCTGCGTGAGATAAACAGTCCGAACGTCAAAATGCTTTACGATATATATCACCAAAGTGTGATGGGTGACTTTTCAATGGAGGATATAAAAGAAAATATCGATATTATCGGTCACTTTCATGTGGCGGATGCGCCGGGCAGGCATGAGCCGGGAACGGGAAGCGTAAATTATCGAGAGATACTCCGTGAAATCGACACCCTCCCCTACGGCGGATATGTCGGACTCGAATACAGGGCAACCAAGCCGGACGGCGAGACACTCGGATTTTTGGAGGAGACGGAAAATGTTTAAGGTTTGTATAATAAGCTGCGGAATGATAACAAACTCCGCACATATACCGGCATACCGGCAGTTCCCGAAGGATTTTGAGATTGCGGCTGTGTCGGATATAAACGAGGCGGCGGCGAGAGATACGGCGAAGCGTCACGGGATAGAGAGATATTATACCAATGCGGAGGAAATGCTCGAGAGAGAGAAGCCGGACGTTGTGTCGGTGTGCGTGCCAAACTGCTTTCATAAGGAATATACGCTTATGGCTTTGTCGCATGGGGCGAACGTGCTTTGCGAAAAGCCCCTTGCGTTTACATACGCCGACGCCTGCGAGATGTTTGACATGGCGGAGCGGAACGGAAAGCTGCTTATGGCGTGTCAGAGTATGAGATTTACCCCCGACCGCCTTGCGGCAAAGAGGTTTATCGACGAGGGCGGCATGGATGAAATTTACTACGGAGAGATAGCGAGGGTCAGACGTCGGGGGATTCCCACATGGGGAACCTTTCACATAAATAAGATAAGCTGCGGCGGAGCGTTTGTGGATATCGGGGTGCATATGCTGGATGCCCTGATATGGCTTATGGGAAATCCGAAAATCAAGTCGGTCAGCGGAATTACAATGCAGAATCACAAGTCGGAGATCGGCTCCCTCAAAGGCAGCGGAGCCTTGACCGGGGAGGTTCACAATAAAAGACCGTTTGATCCCGAGGAGATGGATGTGGAGGATTTTGCTTGCGGAATGTTAAGCTTTGAAAACTCTGCAAAGGTGAGCTTTAAGGTGGCGTGGGCATCAAATATGCCCGAGGCATCAGATATAAGGCTGGTGAGCCGCAGGGCAGGCATTGACCTTCCGTCCGGCAAGGTGTACTTCGGCGAGGACGGAGAAAAGAATCTTAAAACGGAGGAGTGCCCCTATGATACGCCGTTTTTCGGGCATATGTATATAGCGGATAACCTCCGAAAGGTTCTGCGCGGCGAGGCGGAGCCGATAATTACTCCCGAGGAGACAAAGAATGTGGCCGCTGTTTTGGAGCTGTTTTACAGGTCGGCAAGTCTCGGCAGAGAGGTGTCACTGTAAGCTTCTTCGGCTTTTCGGGGCGGACTTTTCTCCGCTTTGAATCTTGTCGTAATTCACGGTACGGAAGCGGTACGCCGACGGTGTTTCGCCGGTATACTTGGTGAAAAGCTTTGTGAAGTAGTATTGGCTGCCGAAGCCGAGCTCTGCGGCAATCTCGGAGATTTGCAGATTCGGTGAGTTGAAGAGCAGCTCCTTGGCACGGGCAAGCTTATAGTCGTTTATGTACTTAATGGGTGTGGTGTTCAGTGCCTGTCGGAAGCTGCGGATAAGCTGCTGCTTGGAGATGCAGCAGTACGCCGCAAGCTCGTCTAAGCTTATCTGCTCCGAATAGTGACGTGTGATATAGCTTATCGCCTTTTTCAGATTCGGCGGAATTGTGCCCGAGGGATGTATGCCGCCGTCCGTCATGAGAGCGTCTACTGCGGATTGAGACATGACAGACAGTATGGCACTTAAATTTATTGACGCCCGAAGATTGCACATAAGCTGCCGCTTGGACGAGAATAGGGTTAACCCGCGGAGCAGCGACTCAATCGTGTCAAAGTCCGAAAAAACGGTTTTATTTTGTATATAAATATCGCTCGGGTATGACAGCTCGGTATCGCCCATTATTATTTCACTGTCTATCCTTTGGCGCATAGCTTCAAGCTCAGACCCAAGCTCCGCAGGCTCCGCGAGGATAACCTCATCCGACAGAGTAAAGTGCAGATAGTGCATTGTGCAAAGTGCTTCGTCTATCGGACGGCGTTCGTAATAGTGGCCGGCAGGCACGAAAAATGCCTCGCCTGCGCCGACGGTATAGCTTTCATTGTCGCATTTTATGCTGCACTTGCCGTCAGTCACTATGATTAAAATATGCTCCGGGTCGGTGATTCCCCAGACGGTGTTCCGCACCACGGTGTAGAACTTGTGTATTGAAGGAAACCTATCGAATTTTACCTTGTAAAACAATGCAATCACCTCAGCAATGTTAATATAGTACAAATTTTTGAGAATATATTCTATTTACTATTATAGCAGAAAATCGTAAAATGTAAATACAAAGATTAAATCTGCCGCAAAATTCTTCGGCAGATGAGATAATATAGTTTATGAGGTGAAAAAATGGGTAAAAGAGTATGGAAGGTTGCGGTGGTAGGCTGCGGCGCCTTTGCCAACTGGCAGTATCTTCCGAATATAAGGAAAGAGGCAAATGCGGATATCGTTGCCGCCGTCGATATTATTCCCGAGAGGGCGCAGAAGGCCTGTGAGGAATATAATATACCGAATTGGTATGAAAATGTCTATGAGCTCATAGAAAAGTGCGACTTTGACATTGCAATAGACGCAGCGTCAATTCAGGCACATCATGAGATAAACATGGCGGTTCTTCAAGCAGGTAAGCATCTGATTTCACAGAAGCCTGCCGCACCCACGGTGGAGCAGCTGAACGAGCAGATAGATGCCGCAAAGAAGAACGGTGTAAAATTTGTTTGCGTTCCGATTCATGCAATGCGCTATGATTTGAATATTGCAAAGCAGATGATGGCGGACGGCACCATCGGCAGACCGTACTATGCAAAGTGCAATATGTCTCACGGCGGACCGGAATACTTCCAGTACCGCGATGCCGATCCCTCGTGGTTCTTTGAACCGGGTGCGGGTGCTCTTGTGGATATGGGTGTTCACGGACTTCAGATCGTTACCACGCTTTTCGGTGCGGCAAAGAGAATTTCCTGTATGGCGGCGGTTACCACTCCCGAGAGGACGGTGCGCTCAGGCGCGTTTAACGGAAAGAAGATAAAGGCGGATAAAATCCCCGATCAGTATGTTATAACCCTCGACTTCGGTGACGGCAGGATGGCACTTGTGGATACTGGCTTTTCACAGAAGGCAACAAAGGCTCCGCAGCTTGAGGTGTACGGAGATTGCGGAACAATAGCGGTTACAAAGCCGTATATGACAAACCCGATTCCCGATGTTTATATGGACAGTCCCGAAAAGGGAATCCGCGGCTGGATAGAGCCTATGGAATGGGAAAATCCGCCGAAAAGGCTGAACAGTCAGTGCTGCTGTCTTGCGGATTTGATAGATGCGATAGAGAATGATACAGAGCCTGTTCTCTCACCGGAGCACGCAAGGCACATCCTTGAGATAATGTGTAAGATACCCGAAGCGATAGAGTCGGGTGCGGCGGTTGAGCTTGAAACCGTATTTTAAGGGGGCGTCATATATTATGAAGAAACTCAGAGTTGCATTTATCGGAATGGCGCACGTCCATGTACATACTATGTCGCATGATTTTATAAAGTACCCCGATGAGATTGAATTGGTGGGAATTGCCGATTATCCGCCGTATACCGAGGAGGAGAGTGAGCTTCGCAGAAAGCTGAACTATCCGACGGATTTTGAGTTCAAGATATGGGATGATTACCGTGAGCTGTTGGCACAGGACATTGACATAGCGGTGCTTACAACCGATATAAAGGATCACGCCCGTGCGACGGAGGAAATTCTTGCAATGGGTATAAACGTCATTGTGGAAAAGCCTATGGCGCTTGACATGGCAGATGCAAAGAGAATGTACCGTGCCGCAAAGAGAAGTACGGCAGAGCTTATCATAAACTGGCCGATTGCGTGGTTCCCGGCGTTTAACAAGGCAAAGGAGCTTGCCGACAGCGGGGCGGTGGGTGATGTGCTGAGAGTGCATTACAGAAGCCCGTCCACAAGAGGGCCGTATAAGCTTAACGAGTACACGCCCGAGGAGCTTTCAAAGCTCTGGTGGTACCGGCGAGAGCGGGGAGGAGGTTCTATCTGCGACTACGCCGGATACGGATGTGTGCTTGCCACTTGGTTTACGGGCAAGGTCGCAAAGAGGGTCAGCGGTTTTAAGAAAAACTTCTTTCTTCCGTTTTCCGATGTGGAGGATTACTCTGCGTTCACTATTGACTTCGGCGATTCCATTGGTCTGATTGAGGGCTCATGGTCAACCATGAACAACGGTGAGATTGCCACAGGGCCGGTGATTTACGGTACTGAGGGCGTAATCGTTGCCGACAGATTTGACCCGGCTGTAAAGGTGTATCGGGATTTGATTCCGTATAAGCCGTCGCCCTCGCCAAACGAGGTGCACGAAACGCAGCCGACAGAGAATATGCTTGCGAAAAATATAATAGATCACTATACAGACGGTGTGCCGCTTCACGAGCTGCTGACTCTTGATTTTAACATGAGGGCTATGGCGGCGTTTGACGCAGGTAGACGCTCCTGTGAGAGCGGTATGATTGAAAACACGATTGATCCGTTTCAGGGTTGAGCTTATTGAAATATTTGGGAGGAATATACCATGAGTAAATTAAGAGTTGCCGTAATAGGCACCGGAATGATTGCAAACAGTGCGCATTTTCCTGCGCTTAACATACTGAGAAAGGAAGGCAAGGTTGATGTTGTGGGCGTTGCCGACATCCGAGAGGAGGCGGCGGCGGAAACCGCAAAGCGGCATGATGTGCCGAATTGGTATACAGATCCGCAGAAGATGCTGGACGAGTTAAAGCCTGATTTTGTGGCGGTATGCACGCCGAATATGTATCACAAGGAATGGACGATAAAGGCACTCAAGGCAGGTGCGCACGTTGCTTGCGAAAAGCCGATGGCTTTGACCCTTGCGGACGCAAAGGAAATGTGGCAGACGGCAAGGGACTGCGGAAAGCAGCTTTTCCCCTGTCAGTGTATGAGATGGAGAAATTATATGCAGCAGTCTAAGGAGCTTGTGGAAAGCGGCGAGCTCGGCGATGTGTATTTTTCGGATATTGAGTTCATAAGACGAATAGGAATCCCTACATGGGGAATGTTCCATATGAAGGAGCATAACTTCGGCGGCCCGTTCTGCGACCTGGGTGTTCATCTTATTGATTCGCTCCTTTGGGTTGTGGGTGACAAGAAGGTTGAGTCGGTATCCGGAAGCACCTACACAAAGATTGCAAATAAGGGTGAGGATGTATTGCTTTCCATTGCGGAGAGCGGTGCGTATGACGGAACCTTCACGCCTCGGCCGTATGACTACCGCGAATTTAATGTTGAGGACTTCTCAACCGGATTTATGCGTCTTGAGGGTGGCATGAGCGTAAACTTCAAGTTCTCCTGGGCGATTAACCTGCCCACCACGAATCTTGATATGGTTATCTGCGGCGATAAGGGCGGACTTTCGGTCAACGGTGAAACCCTCTATAAGAACATCGGCAGATACCAGACCGAGTGCAAGATGAAGTGGTTCGACAACGGCGAATATAAGGGCGTTCCGTTTGAACAGCACAGATATATGTACAGGAATATAATGAACACCTTAGCCGGCAGAGAGGAATATCTCATCAAGGAATATCAGAACCTTGAGGTTACCAAGGCGATAGAGTGCTTCTACCGTTCAGCCGAGGAGAACCGTGAGATCAAGGCGTCGGAGCTTGCATAAGTAATTGTATAAACAAGCATACCCGAAGCGGAGCTTCTCCGCTTAGGATATGGACATTAATATAAAAAGAGAGGCGGCAGAGAGATGATAAAAGCGGTAATAATAGGATTTGCACATATGCACGTAAACGAGGTTGCACTCTACATCAGCGAGCAGGCGGATTTTGAGCTTGCGGCGGCGGCAGACGCACCATCGGGGGTGGAATGTATTCCGGATTTGAGATATACGCCACGGTGGAACATGGAAAATGTCAGAGATAACTACTGCGGCAATATATATGAGGATTACAGAAAAATGTTGGACGAGGTCAAGCCTGACATCGCCTTTATCCTGACGGAAAACTGCATGAAGCCGGAGGTTGTCGAGGAATGTGCAAAGCGCGGCGTAAACGTTTCCATAGAAAAGCCGATTGCGGTGAATCTTGACGAGGCGAAGCGTATTCATGCGGCGGTTACAAAGTACGGCATTGAGGCGGTTGTAAACTGGCCGGTGGTATGGAGACCGTATATTCATAAGATGAAGGCCGCCCTTGACGCAAGGCTTGTGGGCGATCCGCTGAAGCTTCGCTATATAAACGGGCATACCGGCCCTCTCGGCAAGGGTGCGAAGCACCGCGGAGTAACCGAGAATGCGGAGGAGATGTCAGACGAGCAGAGAAGCAAGACCTGGTGGCATCAGAATAAGTTCGGCGGCGGTGTGTATCTTGACATATGCTGCTACGGCTGTCTGTTTTCAGAGTGGTTTATGGGCAGTGATGCCGAGAGTATTATGTCATTGGGTGAAAACTTAAATACGCCCTTCGGAGATACGGATGACAACTTCGCCGCAATTATCAAGTATGACGGCAGGATGTCGGTTATAGAGGGAACGTGGACAACGCCGAGAGCGGTTATTCCGTCGGGTCCCATGGTTATGTGCAGCGGCGGAGTGATAACCTGTACGGGCGGCGCCGAAAATTCGCCGGATGTTGCGGCGTATGATATTTACGGCAACGAGGTGGAGGTTCCCGAAATCGAGGTTGACGAGAAGTATAAAAATATGCCGTGCCAGTGGGCGCATCATGTGAAAACCGGTGAGCCGATACATGAGATGCTGACACTGGATAAGAACATGGAGGTTATGGCACTGCTTGATGCCGCAATGAAATCCTCCGACAGCGGCAAGGCGGAGCCAGTGCAGAGACTGAAATAAACAGGCACAGAGAGGAAGTGACGAAAATGACAAAGGGACTTGTGGCGGACATACAGAGAGCGTCAATCCATGACGGGAGCGGGATTCGCACAACGGTATTTTTAAAGGGCTGTCCGCTGTCCTGCCGCTGGTGTCATAATCCGGAGTGTATTTCGTTTGAAAAACAGATTATGTTCTATCCCGAAAAGTGTATTCACTGCGGTCGCTGTATCGAGGGCTGCTATTCGGGGGCAAGGGTAGTCTGCGGCAGAGAAATGACTGCGGCGGAGGTTCTTGCGGAGGTTACGGAGGACAAGGCGTATTACGGTGAGGACGGCGGCGTGACGTTTTCCGGCGGAGAGCCGTTTGCACAGAGGGATTTTTTAAACGAGGCTGTGGATTTGTGCCGCAAAAACGGAATAGGCTGTGCTGCGGAGACGTCACTGATATACTTTGATGAGGAAATACTGCGCAAGCTGGATTTTGTAATGGCGGATATGAAAATATGGGACAGCTGCCTGCACAAGGAGTATACCGGCGTGCCGAACGAGAAAATAAAGGAGAACTTTAAGCGACTGAATACGCTCGGCATACCGATAGTAGCCAGAACCCCGGTAATATCCGAAATTGAGCAGGGGATAGATAAAATATCCGAGTTTATGAGATCTCTTTGCAATGTTGTTAAATATGAGCTTCTGCCGTATCACCCTTTGGGCGTGGCAAAGCAGCAGGCACTGGGGATGGAAACGGTGAGGTTTGCCGTGCCTGACAAGGACTTTATGACCGAACTTAAATCGAAATATGAATTTGACACCGGCTTATCCGTCGGGCAGATATGAAAGAAGGTATGACAATGCTTACATATGAGGACAGATTAAAATCCATGCGTGAGACGAAAATCCGTCACACACTGGAGAAGAGAAAGCAGAACGGCTACACCGACCTGGACGACTTCGGAACGGTGCCCATATCCGAGGGCTACTGTGTGGAGCCGTGGTACAACAGCACAAACGGAAGCTTTTACGGCTATGACGGTATGAGCGAAAACTTCTGTCGAGTAATCGATGCCCATGAGCCGTATGTGGACCCCATGGAGATGCTCTGCGGAAGATGGCGGGATATGCTTGTAAATTACAGAGGTGATCTGCACTATATGCCCGACTGGCTTAAGAATAATTTGAAAAATCTTGAGTTTATCAAAAACGGCGCAACTAACCAGTGGAGCAAGCGTTGGGACGAGCAGAGATTTCCGTATGACGACTTAAAGCCGTGGCAGGAGAAGTATAACATAACCACCGGTATCGACGGTGATGCGCACTTTGCCTGCGATTACCGTATAGGCTTTGAACTGGGCTTCGGCGGACTTTTAAAGAAGCTTGAAAAGTACAGAGCCATAAATAAAGATAAGAAGGACTTTTACGATGCGGAGGAACGCTGCGTTAAGGCGATTATTGCTTTTATAGACAGGCACATCGCCAAAATCAAGGAGATGATTCCGCAGGAGGACAGACCCGAGATAAAGGAAAGTTTAGAGATGATGCTTGAAACCTGCGAGGCGGTGCGAACCGAACCGCCGAAGACCTTCAGGCAGGCGTGTCAGTGGACGGCATTCTTTAACTGTGCATCAAGAATTTACACTCGTGACGGAGCGGGATTTCAGCTTGACGGACTTCTCTATCCGTACTACGAAAGGGATGTAAAGGCGGGGATTTTAGACGATGAAACGGCGAAGTTTCTGATTGCCAACCTTCTGCTGATAGATCCGCATTATTATCAGATTTCGGGTGTTGACGAAAATGACAAGGATAGGACGAACCATCTGTCATACCTGATTTTAGAGGCGGCGGACAGCATAAACATTGCCTGCAACCTGACCGTGAGAATGCACGAAAACTGTGACAAGGAGTTTTTGAGGAAAGCGGTGTACTACCTGCTTAAAAACAAGAACGCATGGCCGAGATTCTGCAATGATAAGGCTCTTGCGGAGGGATATATGCGAAACGGCGTGGACAAGAAAACCGCACGGGAGCGCATAGCTGTCGGCTGTAACTGGATGTGCGTGCCGGGCAAGGAGTTCCCCATGAACGACACGGTCAAGATAAATATTGCCAAGGTGCTTGACGAGGCAATAGCTGATTTGCGCAAGGAGAAGGAGTACAGCACAGAGCGGCTGTTTGAAATATACCAAAAGCATTTGAAAAAGGCAATCGAAGTCACTGCGGCAGGCATAAACCTGCATATTGACCACGCATGGGAGGTCACACCGGAGCTTATAATGAACCTGATGATGCGAAACACCGTTGAAAAGGGTGAGGATATATCACAGGTTGCCGAGTTTTATACCGTCGGCGTTGACGGTGCGGGACTTGCGGTTGTTGCGGATTCCTTCGGTGCTCTTGAAACACGAGTGGAGAAGGAAAAGGTGCTAAGCTGGGAGCAGGTATTTGAGGCTCTTGACAACAACTTTGCAGATGAGCGGTGCAGATTGATACTCAATTCCGCACCTAAGTACTGCCACGGCGGAACTGCGGCGGACAGGTGGGCAAATCGACTGACTGACAATTGGGTTAAAATGATAAAGGCGCAGGAAATGCCCGAGGGCAGACAGCTCATCCCCGGGTGGTTCAGCTGGTCGCGCACCATTGAGTACGGCTCAAAGGTCGGCGCAACACCCAACGGCCGCCGCGCCGGTGAACCGATTTCCCACGGGGCAAACCCGAACCCTCACTTTCGTCAGGACGGTGCGCCGACTGCGCAGTCGAACGGAATTGCCTCCGTTCAGTGCGGTTGGGGAAACACCGCACCGTTGCAGATAGAATTTGACCCGGAGGTTGCCTG
Organism: uncultured Ruminococcus sp.; assembly: GCA_902766745.1. Taxonomy (GTDB): domain Bacteria; phylum Bacillota; class Clostridia; order Monoglobales; family Monoglobaceae; genus UMGS1820. The sequence continues at coordinate 11,677 of CACXES010000032.1, read as the reverse complement.
TGACGAAAAGGGAATCGATACGGTACTGTCGCTGATTGAGGGACACATGAAGCAGGGCGGAACGCTGATAAATATTAACGTTTTGGATGCCGACAAGCTTATGGAGGCGAATAAGGACCCGGATCTCTATCCCGACTTGGTTGTCCGTGTAACAGGCTTTACGGCGTACTTCGCCAGCCTTTCACCGGAGTTCAGACAGCTTGTGGTTGACAGATTCTTAAAGGGAATGTAAGACCTTGTAATACAAAAACGGCTTTGCGGAGGTTGTCCGCAAGGCCGTTTTTGATACACGCCGATTAAAATTTATATTTTCAGATAAGCCGTGCCGAGGTCAGCATATTAAAAAGCATAAGGGCGACCTCTGAACGCTTTGCGGAAGCCTTCGGCAGAATTTCCATTGCGCTGTCGTCCGAAATACCCTTGTCAAAGCAGAAGGCGAGAGCCTCCCTTGCCCAGTCGCTTGCCTTGATATAGTCGGTGAAGGCGGCGAGAATATTGCGTACGCTGTCGCCGTCATAGGTGTCGTGCATTCCGCAGAGAGCGGCGGCACGGCGAAGCATCACGGCAGCCTCCTCTCGGGTTATAAGCCCGCCGGGGTTAAATTCCTCCGCCGATACTCCGTTAATGATTCCGGCACTGTAAGCCGCCGCAACATAGCCGAAGTGCCAGTCATTTTCCGAAACATCGGCAAAGATTTTCTCGCTGCGTTGCTCAAGTCCGAGACCTCGTGTTATGATTGCGGCAAATTCCGCTCTGGTTATTGTGTCGTCGGGGTCAAATTCATTTTCGCTCTTGCCGTTGATTATGCCTCGTGCGGCAAGCTGTTCGATTGCGCTCTGTGCGGCGTTACCCTGTATGTCGGAAAAGCTTTTCGGCGAACCGACAGGTAATTGCTTTACAAGCGGATTTTTACCCGGCAGGCCGTATTCGACCTCGGTGGAGGTTGAGACTACGGAAACGGCATCACTCATATCAAATATAGCGGTTTTGCCCTCTTTGAATCTTTTTAGTGCGGCGAGTGCGTATAATGCCTGCTCCGAGGACATTTGCGAATTTCCGCTATGGCTGATGCTGTGATAAAAGCCGCCGCTGCCGTCATGGTAAGAGATAAGGCTGTCCAAAACGGTCATTCCGTTTTTTATAAACCGTGAATCGTCAACGGAAATTCCGAGAGTGCACAGAGCGGTCAAAGCCTGTGCCGCACTTTCGCAGTTCTCCTCGCCTTGACTGAAAAATCCGCCGTTTTCGGTCTGAACCTCGGACAGGTATGTGAGTCCCCGTTCGATTGCGGCGGACACCTCGGATGACTCTCGGTAGGGTGCCAGTGCAGTAATCGCCATGGCGGTGATATCCGCCTCTGATGCTCCGTTGTCCATGAGTGTCCAGCCGCCGTCCGAAGCTTGGGCGGCAAGGATTCCGCTTACATACATTTCGCGGGTTGCCCGAACCTTTGCGGCGGTGTTCACGGGAACCTCGTAGCCTCCGCTGTCCAGGGCGATAAGTGCCCAGACTGCGCCGTTTACCCCTTGCCATACGGTTTCTTCGTAATCGCCCAATGGGGTCATAAGATTATAGCCGTCAACATCCTCCGGATTTTCGCCGATAGCCGTCAGAGCAAGTATTACACGCGAATACTCGGTACTCTTTTTTTTATGCAGAACGCCGCCGCACTTTTTGACATATTCCTTAAGGTTTTTAAGATAATTTTCGTAGATGCTCGTCGGAACATCTGTTCCGCTGCGTGCAAGGGCAATAACCGCCCATTCGCCGCCTATGGAGGAAACAGAGGGATTGGGAGCGGTATCGGCTATATGCCGTGATGCCGCCTGTGTCAAATCCTCTGCGTCATAGGAGAAGCCGCAAAGTGTAAAGGAAAGTGCAAAAATCATTGTAAATGATATGAGTTTCTTCATCAAATATAACCTCCGATACGTTATATATTATTCATGTTACAGACATTATATCATATGAAAGTGCGTTTATCAAGATTAAAGATTTATGATTTACGCTCGCCGTAATATGCGAAAATTATGCCGTTCTTCGTGCAATTATCAAAATAAAGCAAAAATTCATATAAAATCGTAAAAAGTATGTCAAGATTTATATTGAAATATAATTTTGTTTATGGTATACTGTACAATGATATGTTTTACGTTGTTGAAAATTAACGTGAAGATAAATTTTGGCTGCAGCATACATTAGAATGCGTATTCAGCCTGAAAGGGGAGGTTTAATATATGGAGAATAAGAATAACGAAACCACCTGTCCCATGCACCGAACCTCCATCGGAGGTCAGGCGGTTATGGAGGGGGTGATGATGCGCGGGCCGCACAACGTGGCAACCGCAGTCAGAAAGCCTGACGGAGAAATTGTGATTGATGATATGAAGCTGGGAAAGGTGCGCACAGGGAAATTCATCAAGCTTCCGATCATACGCGGATGTGTTAACTTTGTGGATTCCATGATTATCGGCGTGAAGTCTCTGATGTTTTCGGCGCAGTTTATAGACGTTGATGACGAGGGAGAGCCGATAGAGCAGGAGCCGTCAAGATTCGAGGCGTGGCTCGACGAAAAGCTTGGGTCGGAGAAGGCAATGAACATTGTGATTTACATATCGGTTATATTCTCAATGGCACTGAGCATAGGAATGTTCATACTGCTGCCTGCGTTTTTGACTGGATTTTTGAAGAATATAATCACTGCCCGTATCGGCTTGACTCTGATAGAGGGCGTGGTGAGAATAGTTATCTTTCTGTTGTATCTGACGCTTGTGTCAAGGATGAAGGATATAAAGCGTGTGTTTATGTACCACGGGGCAGAGCATAAATCAATTTTCTGCTATGAAAAGGGACTTGACCTGACCGTGGAAAACGTTCGAAAGCAGTCAAGGCTTCACCCGAGATGCGGCACCAGCTTTCTGCTTTTGGTAATGATAATAAGTATACTTGTGTACTCGGTCATTCCGTGGGATGAGGCGACCTTTGCGGCAATTCCGTATATAGGGAAATACCTTGTTGCCATACCGTGGGTGATTACAAGACTGATTTTGCGGCTTTTGCTGCTCCCTGTCGTGGCAGGTATATCCTACGAGATAATCAAGTTTGCCGGCAGACACGACAACCTTCTGACGAGGATAATCAGCAAGCCCGGAATGTTGTTTCAGCATATTACCACCAACGAGCCGGACGACAGCCAGATAGAGGTTGCCATTACCGCACTTAAGGCGGTTATACCCGAGAATAAGGAAGAGGATAAGTGGTGAGATATGAGGCTTAGGCAGCTGCGCACCGAGATAGTAAGCCGCTTGTCGGCGGCAGGTGACGATGAGGCGTCTGCAGATGCGGCGGTGCTTATAATGAACGCACTGAATATCGACAAAACGCATTTGCTCCTCGGTGAGGATGAGGTCGGTGAGAGTGATATAAAAAGAATTTACGCCGATGCGGAAAGGGCGGCGGAGGGCGAGCCTGTTCAGTACATAACGGGTCGCTGTGAGTTTATGTCGCTTGAATTTGAGGTCTGTCACGGTGTCCTGATTCCGAGAGCGGATACTGAGGTTCTGGTTGAGGCGGCACTCAAACGATTGCCTGACAGAAAAGCTGTGGTTTGGGATTTGTGCTGCGGAAGCGGCTGCGTCGGCTTGAGTGTTGCGGCATATAACAAAAACGTCACCGTTACACTTGCGGATGTGTCCGATACGGCACTTGAGGTGTCGGCACGCAATGCGGAGAAGCTCGGCATCTCACGCAGGGTTCGCATTGTAAAATCCGATGTTTTGCGTGACAATATGTCCGAGGCCGCAGATGCGGTTGTGTCAAATCCTCCGTACATAAGACGCGGCGATATTGACTGCCTTGAAAAAAAGGTTCGCGGCTATGAGCCGAGACTTGCCCTGGACGGCGGCGAGGACGGACTTATGTTTTATCGGCGCATTGCGTCGGCTGCGAAAATTAAAAGCGGCGGATTTATTGCGTTTGAGATAGGATATGACCAAGGACGTGACGTTGAAAAAATTCTCCGTCACTGCGGCTATATAAAAACGGAAATTATAGCCGACACCGAAGGTCGCAGCCGTGTTGTCTGCGGCATGGCTCCGTATTAAAGAATATTCTGCAGAATAAGAGTGAGTGCCATGCCGGGCAGACCGAGAATACCGCTCAAGGCTGCGGTCAGCGGATTCAGGGCAAAGCTTATACCGAAATTGGATAAAAGCTTGTTTGCGAGAAGCATGGCAAGGCAGCCCAGTGCGCAGCTGAGCAAAAGCTTCAGCAGCCATTTCAAAGGCCTTATGAACAGGCGGCAGAGGACATATAAAAGGAATAAGCCTATCAGTGCGGCAATGATTATTGCGGGGTTTGTATCCATGTAAATCAGCTCCTTTTGTGCTTTGACTTGGGCGATGCGGCTTGTCTTATTAAATTATACTTTGTGTAGACGGAAAATATTACCGGTATTAATATAAACTTAGAGATAAATTAACATTTATTTAACATTTTAAACGGTTTAATTTGGTATAATGAGTAAGCTCGGTTTGTGTCATATATTGATACGCAGCCGGGAGTGACTTGGATTTTGGATAAAGGCCTTAGGGCTTTAAATAGGAATTTGTGAGGAGGAACTTTTGATGGGCAGATTTTTTTCCGGCAGAAATAAGGATTCGGGTGAGCCTGAGGATTTCGTGCTGATGCAGCAGGAAGCTTCGGAAGTCGGCGAAAGCGCATCGGAATCTGCTGAGGGGCAGAGTGCGTCGGGAACGGAACAGGGTAGCCAAAATGAACAGAGTAGCCAAAATGAACAGAGTAGCCAGATTGAACAGAGTAGTCAGATTGAACAGAGTAGTCAATATGAAGATTTTGATTCCTATGAAGAGGGGGATGACCCTGAATATGACAACGAGGATGAAGAAGATGAGCTTTCGGATACGACACATTTGAATGTTTCTAAAATATCCGAGGCGCTGAATAAAAGCTCTGACGCAAAAAAGAAAAGGAATTCATCTGAGGCGGGTATTGCGGAATTTATTAAAAAACACCGTATACCGACGATATGCGTATGTTCGGTGCTGATTCTCGGCATTATTTCGCTTGCCGCCTTCGGTATAATTAAATCAGCAAATCCGCTCAGAAACTATGCTCAGGTTGCAGTGGCAAAGGAAAATATAGTGAGCACGATGGAGGAGAGCGGAGTTTTAAGCCCCGGTGATAAGTATGAGATTATGTCATTGGTTGCCGGGAAGATTGCCGAATGTAACTATGAGGTCGGTGACAGCGTGAAAGAGGGCGATGTGCTTTATCAGCTTGACGATACCGAGGCAAAGCTGGCACTTGAGAGAGCGAAGAACGAGCTTGATCGTGCAAAGGACCCAAATTCGGCAGGTGCTGTATCGGGGACGGCAAGAATCACCGCTACCGATACCGGTACGATTCAGACGATAAATATAAAGCAGGGTGCATCTGTTACGGCGGGGTCTCAGGTCGGAACCATAAAGAAGTCGGACGGGGCTGTTGTTCCGATTATTTCATATGTATCGGGCTCGGTAATGATGGTAAATGTTGCGGTCGGCCGTCAGGTTTCCATGGGCCAGATACTGGCGAGTGTAAAGCCGACCTCGGCAAGCGCAACCGCCGGAAGCACCGAGTACGATAAAAAAACGGGAGAGATTGATGTACAGTCTGCGCAAAAGCAGTTGGATAACTACACGATTAAGTCGCCGGTGTCAGGCGTGATAACAGAGAAGAACAGTAAAACAGGCGATAATGTCGGTGCCGGCAGTTCTTATAAGCCGATGATGGTTGTAATGGACACAAGCAAGCTTACTCTTACCGTTTCGGTCAGTGAGGACAGAATCTCCGAGGTTAAAAAGGGACAGAGTGTTACGCTTACAAGTGATTCTGTCCCGGATACAACATTCTCCGGCGAGGTTAGCAATGTATCGTTAGAGGGCAGACCCGTTGACGGCGGAAAGACTGCCTTTGATGTAACAATAACGATTCCGGAGCCGGGAAAGCTTAAAGCCGGAATGAGCGTTAAAGCCAAGATAGTTTTGGAGTCGGTCAAGAATACCATGGCGGTAGATAAGAAGGCACTTTTGAAGACCGACGGTCAGAATGCGCTTGTACTGGTTAAGCTTGACAACTCCGGCGAGGACAGAGATGTGAGCGAGACAACCGAAAATCAGAATAATAATCCCGAAATAAAGGTTCCGAAGGGCTGTGAGCTCAGGACGGTCAGATACGGCATCAGCGATGAGAATAAGGTTCAGATTCTGTCGGGGCTGAAGCTCGGCGAGATTGTCGTATACGATTCCATGGCGGATAACGGCGAATTTATTCCGTCAACCAACTCGGATTCCGACGACGATGAATTAAGCGGCGGAGACTTGAGCGGCAGAGCTTCCTCGGACAATGAGAACATAGGCGACGAAGAGGCGAAGAATGAGGTCAAGGAGAGAATGCAGAATATGCTTGACTCAGGCAGCATTTAAGCCTGTGACTTAAAAATTTAATACATCAAACTAAAAGTATACCGTAAAACCCTTGCGGTATACTTTTGTTTTAGGCAGGGCGTTCCGTACTGCGTACGAATCGAGAATCTGTATGTATAATTTTCCATAAATCCGTCAATCATATAATTTGAATCGGAGCAAGCGCAGGGGGTTGGCTGCGCACAGGTTATATACCGAGGAATGCGGCAGGGACTGAATTCCTGAGCAAAATAAGCCTTGGAGTGGAGAAACGATGGATTATAAAGCATTGGCGGAGAGAATAGTAAAATATGTGGGCGGCATAGATAACATAGTATCCCTTGCACACTGTGCGACTCGGCTGAGATTCTGCCTGAAGGATGAGAATGCCGCAGACAGCAAGGCATTGAGCCGTGTTAAGGGTGTTATGGGCATTGTGCGTGCCGAAGGGCGGTATCAGGTTGTAATAGGCAGCAATGCGGAAAAGGTGTACCGTGCGCTGAATGATATTTCGGCGTCTGATGCCGAGGTGGAGGAAGAAAAAAACGGCAGAATATCGGGATTTTCGAAAATGCTCGATACCGCCGCAGATATATTTGAGCCGTTTATTCCTGTTTTGGTCGGTGAAGGCATCTTAAAGGCAGCTTTATCGGTGCTTCGAGTTGTTGGCGCAGCGAATGAATTGTCCCAAATATACCGCATTGCGGCTGTGTTTGCGGATTCCGCCTTTTATTTTTTGCCGTTTATGCTGGCTGTATCCTCGGCGCGGAGCTTCGGCTGCGGTTACGCAGCAGCAGCGGCTCTTGTCGGAATCCTGCTGCACCCTGATTTTATTGCGCTGTCATATGTCAGTGAACGTCTGCCTCTTATCAAAACCGCCGCAGGGACTTATCCGCTGTCGGTTGTTACGGTAATTCTATCGGTATGGCTTATGTCGCATATCGAAAGGCTTGCGGACGGGATAGCTCGGAGGGCGGTAAAGGTTTTCGCAAAGCCGTTGATAACTCTGATTGTGACAGGTGCGGCGGCAGTGTTGGTTATAAATCCCTTAATCACTGCGGTCGGGAGCGGAATCTCTGCGGTGTTGAATAACCTTAGCGGATATGCGGCGTGGCTCGTCCCGGCGGTAACGGGAGCAATTTCGCCGCTTTTGGTTATATTCGGGGGAGTCGGTATAAATATGCCCGCAGGTATTATCGGGCTGCTCGGTGCCGGAGTGTTCGGCTGTAACATTGCCCAGGGCGGAGCAGCTCTCGCCGCGGCGATTAAAACAAAAAATAAAAGTCTGAGACACCTTGCCGTCCCGGCAGGGGTCGTTGCCCTGTGCGGCATAGCCGAGCCGGCACTGTACGGAGTAAGCTTTAAGCTGAAGCGGACGCTGATTTGGGTGATGCTTGGCGGCGGTGTATGCGGCTTATTAATGGGTCTGTGCGGAGCAGATATAAATATTAATGAAGAAACAGGAATTTTTGCGGCATTTGAAACGCAGAACATAATTTACACCGCAATCGGTGGTGCGGCGGCATTTCTGACAGGCTTTGCCGGAACTCTTATCGGCGGCTTCAAGGACGTTTCGGAGGCGGCGGCAAAAAAACCGGCACGGGATGTTATATACGCTCCGCTCAGAGGCAGAGCGATATCCTTGGACGCAGTGGGCGACCCTCTCTTTTCGGGTGAGATGCTGGGCAGAGGGGCGGCAATAATCCCCGAGACAAACCTGCTCTCTGCCCCCTGTGACGGAGTGGTGGATAATATTCCGACGGCGAATCATGCCTTGTGCATGACATCGAAGGGAGGAGTGCGGATCTTAATGCATATCGGCATAGATACCGTGAACTTAAATGGTAAATATTTCAGTCCCCTTGTCAGTGAGGGAGATGAGGTAAAAATGGGTGAACCGTTGATTGAGTTTGACGGACAGGGGATAAGAGATGCCGGCTATGACCTGACAAGTCCGATAGTGATTTTGAATTCGTCAGATTATGCCGGGATAGAAAAGACGGTTAAATATGCGGTTGAGCAGCATCCGTTTTTGGAGCTTGCCGCAAAGCATACGGAGAATGAATATGAAAAGCAGGCTTTCCGATGATTTCCTTTGGGGCGGCGTGACCGCCGCAAATCGGTGCGAGGACGTGCGCAGATGTTCGCCGCCTCTCGCCCGGTCGGACAGTCCTTTTTTGTGTGCCTGAATATGGGATATTAAAGAAATATATGTCAAAAGCATGAAAATTAATAATATTATTATTAATTATACATTTGGTATAGGTGTTTTACATAGTATTTTGGATAATTGTAATAAAATATGGAAAAAATATAAAAAAACCGAATAATGAGTTGACAAAATTGATTTTTCGTGGTAGAATTAAGGTGTTCTGCAAGGTGGGATTTTGTATCCTGTCGTTTGCTTATTTTTTACATTTGAATTATAACACGTGTTATATCCGGAATGAATACATAATTTTGGAATAAATGCGGTGTTGCTTCAAATGAAATTTTATGCGGCAGAACACACCTGAAAAACGGAAATTTAAAGGAGCGATAACGTGAAAGCGCATTTTGCGTTATGCCTCCGGCGGATTAAATTGCCTGTGCGAAAGCTTCCGAGGCAAAGCCTCGGAAACGCATATGGGCGTAATAATCTCTTATCAATCCTTGCCCTGCCGATAAGAGAAATTTATTTAATATTTATGCCGATGCAGGGCGGCGGAATGGAGATTACTATGAAATCGAGGCTTAAACTTAAAATCGGTTCGATAGCGGCAGCGTTCGGAATGGCACTGACGGCGGCTCCGGTTTATACCGGCGGTGTTGTACTGGCTGCCCCGACGCAGAATAACGAGCAGACGCTTGAGGTCAGCTTTAAGGATGTTACCGCCACAGACAGCACGACCCTGTCGGGCGAGGCGAAGATACTTGTCAGCGTAAGAGGTGCGGCAGGTGCGGCAACAATCGTTCAGACCGCATTGAGCTTTAGCGGCGACCTGAAGTATAAATCAATACAGTTCCTTCAGGGTAAGAATGATCCGCCTGACTGCATTCTTCTTTCTCCGAACACTGCACAGGTAAATACGTCCAAGGAGCTTATGCCGAGCATTGTGGCAAGCAAACCGCTTAGCTTTTCCGATGAAACGGACTTGTTTATTCTGACCTTTGCCGGTGAGCCGGGGGGCGAGGTTACTCTTAAGATCGGCAATGTCGACAGTACATATTGTACCGTGAGCGGCAAGGATATTCCTGCTGCGGAGGCATCGCAAATCACCGTTTCGGCATCTGAAACAGAGAATAAGGGTAAGACGGCAACGGTTAAAATCCTTATGGATAAGGTCAGAGACTTTTCGGCAGCGAACGAGAATGGAGATTATTCCGATAGCGGTGTAGACATACGTATTACCGGTGAAAAGACAAACGGCTATACCGTGAGCACGGTTTTGAATAATATTCCCGTGGCAAGGGGCGGTCACCGCGAAAATGAAACCTATACTCCTACATTTACGGTTGAAAATACACTGCTTGCCGATGAAACATATACGGTTGAGGTTTCGGGAATAGGCTATGTTCCGTATGTTAAGAAGGGTGTAACCTTTGACGAGGTCTTGACAATAGATAACAGCGGCTTTATCCCCGGCGATATCAATGCGGACGGAAAAGTCGATTCGGCAGATAAGGCAGAGTGCAAGAAGGCAGTTGATGATGAGACGTATGCCGATGAGCTGAGCGGAGCGGCAGACTTTAACCGTGACGGTAAGGTGGACAAGTACGACTACGAGGTATTTAACGGCATTTCCGACCCGAGCGAGGTCGGAACGGTTCCCGCAAAAATGGCAAAGCCGAGTGTCAGCGGCGGAAGCAAGATGCTTACCGTAAGCTGGACAAAGCCGGAGGCTTCGGATATAACCGGGTATGTAATAAAGTACGGAAAGTCTGAAGATAAGCTTGATAAGACAAAGGAAATCAAGAATGCCGATACAAAGTCGGCAGAGATTAACGGTCTGTCAGCAGATACGACCTATTATGCGGCGATAGCTGCGGTCAATGCGGCAGGCACCGGTGAATTTTCCGATGTGGCAAAGGCTAAAACCGACGCATCCGACAGCGGAAATACCGGCGGCGGAGGTTCCGGCGGCGGTGGCGGTGGCGGTGGTGCCGGCGGCGGCTTCGGCGGCGGTGGAACAGGCGGTACGGGTGTTACCGGCGGTAACACCGGAAATACCGGAAACACCGACGGTACAGTCACAGCTCCCGGAGAGTTCGCCGACCTCGGTAACCATGCATGGGCAACGGATGCAATATACAGACTCCGCAATAAGGGTATAATCAACGGTACAAGTGATACCACCTTTGCCCCGGCGGCAAATATCAAGCGTGGCGACTTTATTCTGATTCTGGTCAGAATGATGGGTATAGATGATGAGATAACCGATAACTTTGCCGATGTTCCGAGTGATATGTATTATTATGAAGCCATCGGACACGCCAAGGCGGCAGGGATTGCCGCAGGTGACGGCACAAACTTCAGACCCGAGGAAAGCATCACAAGACAGGATCTGATCACACTTGCGTATCGTGCCTTTGAAAATAAGGGATATATTTCTGCGGCAGAGGATTTGACGGCACTGGATGCCTTTGCCGATAAGGGTGATGTAGACAGCTATGCCTCTGCGGCAATGGCGTCTATGGTTAAGGCGTCGATTATTCAGGGTAGTGACGGTAAGGTCAACCCGAAGGGTAATGCGACCCGTGCCGAGGTTGCGGTGATGTGCGACCGCCTGACGGCACTTATGAATTAGCAGTCCCCCGACTGTCCGCGCGGATTGTGTAACCATGTGTTTGCTTGCGTGGCATTTTGCCTGCTTGTATGACCTTGTGTTACGGAAACGTTTGTTTCAAGCAATCCGCGCGGGTTGTATAATTTGAAAAACATTCCGGGAAGTGTTCCGCTTCACCGACTCCGCTACGACTGTAGCGGAAAGGATAATCGTATGCCCCGAGGCGGCGGCATAGATGTGATATTTCAAATTAACGATATTAATCAGAAAAAATAAATTTATAATATAATTACGATTGAACAGGAGGGGTCGAGGATGACTAAAATCCATAATTTCCTAATTGAGGGGGGTTAGAAAAACCATAGTTTTTCTGATTGACCCGAAAAAATTTAAAACAATAAAAATGGAGGATTTTAAAAATGAAATTGAAGAAATTAGTGTCCGCAC
>CACXES010000031.1 GCA_902766745.1 uncultured Ruminococcus sp. | reverse complement strand
CTCACTACCGTCCTGACAATTCAATCTCCAAGCATACTTATTATTGATTGTGGAAGAATACTTTATCTGATTAAAAATCGGATCTTCAGGAGTAACATTTATCATCTTTTGTTTTGGATATGACGTGTCTGTTTCCGCATCAAAAGAGCCGATAGCTCCGAGAAAAGCACCTGTTTTAATAATATCTTCTGTTGAATTAAAGCCTCCCGTCCCAATTTTGAAAGCGGATACTTTATACGGATTGATTTTGCCCTTCTGAGAATAATGGTGCTTTTTCTCCATTTTATTTGCAATGGCGTTCATAGCTATTCCGCCTGCAATATCAAGTAGAGTGTTGAACGGCTCAGGACATTTTGAGCTTTTCTTATACTTCCTGCGTTTCGCCATAATCAACACTCCTTCCATATTATTGTTCTTTCATCTTATAATGTGGCAGCGTTCTCCCTTTAAATGCAAAACTCATTATTTTTACCCTTTTCACAAATAATAATCAATTTTCGATTGTCACATCATATGTTAAAATTTCAGGTGTGCCGTTAATCATAGCTTGTCTGAACTGATTAATCGTGTCTATGCTAAAGCCAAGGCTTAAAACCCAGTTGACCACTTTATCTCTTAAAGTGTTTCCGTCATAATTTGAAAATGAATTAACTAAGCCAATCCACTCGCTCTCGTTTCTTCGGCGAGCGTGAGCATCGGAATATACTCCCGAGTAAAAACAAGTCAGTTCATAATCCTTATCCATATCCGATTGATTCACACCAAGTATAGCTTCAAGAATAAAGGCAACTGTTCCTGTTCTATCGGCTCCTGCGGAGCAGTGAAAATATGCAGGTTCATTGTTAGCTACAGAATCAAAAATATCTATCAATATACTTTTCAACAATTCCGAATTATTGATTGAATACCAAGCATAAGAATCATAAACATGAAAAGCAACATTTTCTCCTAAAGGCGAAGTAGTCCATGTCGCCTCCCTTTTTCCCCTTAAATTTATATCATTCTTTATGCCAAGATAATCTACTAAAATAGGTGCATCTTCCGGGCTGACTTCTCCGCCTCTGAACAATTTTCCGTACTTTACGGTTCCGCCGTCACATTCCCAACCGCCAAGGTCACGAACGTTCCAAGTTCTAACCGAATTAATCATTCTTACATTGCCTGTTGGCTTTATTTCACCTATCTGGTCAATGTCACCGTCAACTACATTCACGTAACATGATACAACATCAGGGGTGAAATTGTATATGTAATTGTCACCCTCAACGCTGTCTTTAACCATTGACCCGCCTGTTGCTCCGTCATATACATAAAGCTTCCCTGCCTTATTTATTTTGATTTTACAACCATCAGGTATGTTCTTGCTTGTACCTGAAACGAAATCTCCAATATTTGATGTAGTATAATCCGTTTCGTCATATGTGACATTATCAATATAGCTCTGAACCTCCGGACGCATCTGATTATACACAATAATTTCATCGGGATTTTCCAGCGTTTCAATAACTCCTGCGAGGTATTTTTGAATTTCTGTTACATTTATAATGTCAATTTTTAAGCTGTTATTATCAAAAATTGCATTGCATTTCTGTATCATAGAAATTTGTTCTATACTTACAAGACACTTTTGAAGCAAAGTTGCATCAGCAATATCGATATTGCCGTCAAGATTAATATCACCTTTTTTGAAAACCCCATAATTCACTTCGCTGTTATTCGCTGTATCAAAATCATTTACGGTATTAAGCTGTTCATAATCCTCAGCAAAAACTCTTAATGTTGATATACTGCCGATAAAAATCAAAACGCAAAGTATCAGTGATATTATCTTTTTGTTCATAAGCAACCTCATTATTGTTTTATCATTCAGAACAAATCAGTTTTTCTCCAGACCATTTTATTCACAACGCCCGTATAGCTTTGAATAATTTTAACTACCTTAGTGGACACATTTTCATCAACATAATCGGGAACGGGAATGCCGTAATCTTCATTTTCATTCATCAATACAGCCGTTTCAACAGCCTGCAACAGGCTCTTTTCATCTATTCCCGCAAGCACAAAACAACCTTTATCAAGAGCTTCGGGGCGTTCTGTACTTGTTCTTATGCAAACCGCAGGGAACGGATGAGCTACACTTGTAAAGAAACTGCTTTCCTCGGGCAATGTTCCGCTGTCGGATACAACAGCAAAGGCATTAATCTGCAAATTATTATAATCGTGAAATCCCATAGGCTCGTGCTGGATCACACGCTTATCAAGGATAAATCCCGATTCTTCTATTCTTTTCTTTGAGCGTGGATGACAGGAATATAATATTGGCATATCGTATTTTTCTG
>CACXES010000030.1 GCA_902766745.1 uncultured Ruminococcus sp. | reverse complement strand
GAGTATTGCTGTTTGAAGAAAAACAACACCTTGGATATTGTAGCATAGCCGGAGGCTGTGTAATACAATTTCCGCACAAGCCTCCCTGTATTGCAGTCAACAATTTTCAGGAGGAAAAATAATGATTAAAAATGACTATATTATTCGTTTAGAAAGAAAAGAAGATTACCACGAGGTGGAAAGCTTGATCCGTGAGGCGTTCTGGAATGTATATTGCCCGGGATGCCGGGAGCACTATCTTATAACGCAGCTTAGGGAGCATCTTGACTTTGTCAAAAAGCTTGATTTTGTTATGGAAAAGGACGGTAAAATTATTGGACAGAATGTGTTTGTAAAGGCGAATATCAAGGCCGATGACGAAAGAGATGTTCCGATTTTGACAATGGGACCGATATGTATAACACCTGAACTAAAGCGACGAGGCTATGGTAAAATTCTGCTTGATTATTCAATTGAGAAAGCAACAGAGCTTGGCTTCGGTGCAGTGTGTTTTGAAGGAAATATCAACTTTTATGGCAAAAGCGGATTCACATTTGCAAGTGAATTTGGTCTCCGTTATCGGGGAATACCTGAAGGTGCAGACGCATCCTTTTTCCTTTGCAAAGAGTTAATTCCCGGATACTTAAACGGCATCACAGGCGAGTATGGACCACCCGAAGTTTACCTTTTCCCTGAAGAAAAAGCGGATGAATTTGATAAGAAATTTCCTAAAAAGGAAAAGCTTAAACTTCCGGGACAATTATTCTAAGCCGAATACAAACGGGCCTTGAGCAATCACCTGCTCAGGGCTTTTTTGTGTTGATTTTTGGAAGGGGTATAGAAATATTTAATGGAATGGTATACTATAAGCAGAGTTGATGCCGTATAATAAAAGTTGACATTTTAATCTCAAGGATTAAAATAAAAGAAAAAGAACCGGGAGGTCAAAAAACATGGGAAAGCAGAGGGCATATAATAAAGAGTATAAGGTTCAGGCAGTAAAGCCGGCACATGAAATCGGATTGACGAAGGCAGCAAACGAGCTTGGAATACCCATAAACACACTGTAAATAAATATTTTAAAACTTAGGTTATAGGTTTAGTTGCACATAATAATCTGTAATTTTTGTATGATGTTTGGAAATTAAAAAAATGAGTGAGAAGTCAGCAATAATTATTGTGTTTTTTGTCGAGAAGTGTTATAATGAAATAAACACGCTAATGCGAAGGAGGAATCGAAATGGATGTATCATACAAAAAATTATGGATTATGCTGATTGAAAAAGGGATAAAGAAAGACCAACTGATTACTGACGGGATGTTCTCTCGTGCCACATTAACCAAAATGAATAAGAATGAGAATGTTGCTCTGTCGGTACTTGTAAACATTTGCAGATACTTAAAATGCGACATCGGAGACATTATGGAGGTTCTTCCCGAAGGTGATACCGATTGATATAGTTTTCAGAAGTTGTAATATTATCTTTTCCAATGACTTGACAGATAGTTGTATTCGTTGTGGAGGAGAAAATATTAGAAATGCAGATGACTATGAAATAGCAGACTTCATTGGTTCAATATTTTTGGATAAAGACGAGGTGAATAGTATATGCGAGAGCGAAAAGAAGTAATAGAGTTTTGTTTAGGTTTGAATGATACATACGAGGACTATCCGTTTCACGATTTCAATTGGACGGTTATGAGGCATAAAGACAACAAGAAAATGTTTGCAGCCGTTTATGAGCATAAGGGAGATATATGGGTAAATGTGAAGTGCGATCCGAACCTTACCTATATGTGGAGGAACAGTTTTGAATCAGTTGTTCCGGCATATCACATGAACAAGGAGCATTGGAACTCAATTATTCTTGACGGCAGTGTGCCGGAGGAGGATATTAAGTTAATGATTAGCGACAGCTATGAGTTGACGATAAATAAATCAAAACGATAAACGATAATAAATCTGAAAGGCGAAAAAGGAATATATGATTAAAATACTATTTATCTGTCATGGAAATATCTGCAGAAGTCCAATGGCAGAGTTTGTTATGAAAGATTTGGTAAATAAAAAGGGCATGGCAGATCGATTTGAAATAGCTTCTGCTGCAACCAGTACAGAGGAGATCGGAAATCCCGTATATCCTCCGGCGAAAAGAAAGCTGAAGGAGCATGGCATTTCCTGTGAAGGAAAGACAGCACGTCAAATGACAAAGGCAGATTATACATATTACGATTATATCATAGCAATGGACCGCTTTAATCTTAGGAATATGACAAGATTTGTAGGAAATGATCCTGATAACAAGGTTTCGCTTTTGATGGATTTTACGAGCCATCCCGGAGATGTGGCAGATCCTTGGTATACAGGAGATTTTGACACAACATGGAACGATGTATATGAGGGATGCGTTGGGATATTAAATAGGCTTAATAAATAGAAATTACAAATGATATTTATGAGTGATTTATCACTAATGCCGACAGCTTCGCATGAGTTACCATACGAAGGTGTAAAGGAAATGATATTAGTTGATAAAATATACAGGAACCGTGAAAATCCGGCATATTGTGCAGAACGCAAAATTCGTCTTTCCGGACCGGCACTCGGCAGACCCAAGAAAGACGAAATCCGTGATAAAAAACAAGATTACATTGATGAAGCAGAG
>CACXES010000029.1 GCA_902766745.1 uncultured Ruminococcus sp. | reverse complement strand
CACAGAAGTAATTACAAGAGGCTCATTCACACGAATACTTGTTAGATATTGATAATCACATTCCTTGTCAGTCGGATCATCCCATATAGGTATATCCGACGGAAAGGCTCGAAGCTCCGTTCTGCGAACCGCCACCGCATATTTTACAGGCTGTTCCTTTAATGGATTCGGATTCTGCGTATTTTCTATCAAAATATCATAGTCTGCCTGCTCTGCAAGCTTTTCGTTTCCGGGATACGTCCAACCGAGGTAGTATGACGCATCGGCAAGAGAGGAATTCTTAATTCTCTCATTAAGAGCTATACCATCTGTCGTTTCAGGTTGATTTTTTAAATCGTACATATTTGTACCCTTTGATGATATGGTCAGAGCATTGAGTTCTTCAATCTCCTTGTATGTCATCAGAAGATCATCGTTTTCAGTCCAATAAGAAGTCTCTGACATTTCTGCCGTAACATCCGGCAAATAGCTTATGCCTGACGCACATACCTGCTGAGCAATGAAAGAAGCCATTATGAATGAAGCTATTGTAATGGTAGGTGTTTTCCTTCTCATAATTTATTAATCCCTTCCTGTTTAATAATAAAACTTTTCTGTTGCCGATAATTCATTCCTATCCGGGTTTGTGGCAATCCAATTTATTTTATTATACCACCATTTATACTATTTTTCAATATAATATTCGAGTTTTCATATAAATTATACAAATTTGATAATATGTAATTGTAAATATCTTAAATATAATATTTACACTGCCCAGTGAACAAAGTTCTGACATTCATTGGCTGCACTAAAAAACCAAATGCCCTATTGAAAAAGACAGTTGTTTATACTATCCTCAAATACAAACACCTATTATTTCGTATAATATAAGGGTATACCGCAAAAAAACGATATACCCCTTAAATATTTTCATTTTCAAGCCACAACTCATAGGACTTTACTTTAGTCGGCTCTTCCATTTTACATCCCTCCCATCTGCATTCCCTCATCTTCGGTTTCATCAAAGTCCTCGTCTATGTCCTCGCTATTGTATGCTTCTTCAATTACAGGCATATGCTCTGAACTGTTCTCAAGCTGCATACCACGAAGCGCCATATCGTTATTATCAATCTCCTTTATATATTCATTGTAGGTTCTTCATGACTTTCGTCATTGCCATCATTTATCCATGTATCATACAAGTCCGCATCACAGTATCCTGCAAGCACATGTGAAAATTCTGCCAATCGTTCAGGCTCTACATCCTCACATTCAATCTGCAATCCGTATCCGCCTACAAATATCCGATTTACCTTTGCATTCATTACATCTTCCCAATGTTCTTTACCGCTTTGGGTGAGTGTGTTATCATCCAATTCCATAATAGTCGCAAGTTCAATTTCCTCGTACTTGTGTGTCAGATGCACATCTTCAAAACTCATGTATTTGAGCAAGTCTCCAAGTGATATTTTATTTTCAGGCATTTACATCACCTTCCTCTGCGATTTTCTTATAGAACTCATCATCTTTAAGTGAGCCATACCGCATATCAACTACGATTTTCAAGAGTGCATTGGCACAATTTCTTGTTCTTGCAATATCCGCAGGTTCTTTGTCAAGAGTTTCTGAAATCATATCCGCATATTCCGTAAAGGCAATGTTTTTCTCTGTGTGCAGTTGCTTAAGTTCCAAAATATCGAGGCTGTTCATTTTCTCCCTGATAGCCTCAGCCATTTCTGCTAACTTCTCAACACTTGCATTACTGTCGCATCGGCAAATAAGTTCCTGTGCATCGTAACCGATATTTCTCCATGTCATTATCTGACTTTTATTTATCATCTTTTATTCTTCCTCCTGTTCTAAAACGAAAAAAAGGCGATACCTTCTGTTTTCAGAAAGTACCGCCTAAATATTCATATCAGGCCCTATATCAAAGCCTGTGTCCTGTTCTATATTGCATATTTCATTGTATCGCTGACTTGCATACTGTGCCGGTGATATTTCCACCAATGCTCTTGCAGCCGCACCGTATGATGGGAGTCCGTTTTCATTCTTAAATTCTTTCTGTGATGGAACTCGACCGTTTTGCAGTATAAAATCATCAATCGCTTTTTCTACCTCCGGTCTATCCCAGCCTTTCGGGCCTGTGATTTCAGGTTCGCTGACTTCCTGCTCCTGTTTTAAATTCTGTGCGAGATTTGCTCTTATGATCTCTGCCACATACTGTTTCTTTGATAAGCCATTCTTTTTTACAAAGTCATCCAACTCATCAAATAAGGTGTTGTCAATCTCAACTGCCAATATTCGTTTTTCAGACATTTCTTTTCTCCTTTCACATTCCGGGCATCTGCATGCCCTGTTCTTCGCAAAGTTCGTCATCCCTCAAAATTTCTTCCAAGGTAATATAATCTTTAATTGCAACATAGATATTTCCGTCAAGATATTTTCCCTGCCATTCCATGTCCACATCTTCACCATATTTTTCAAAATCAAAATAATCTTCGAGTTCGATATGTATGTTGTATTCAGGGCTTGCATTTATTACAGCCTCTCCAAGTTCACAAGCGTCACTGACATCACCAAATACTGCAAATGAGTCAATGTTATCAATTAGCTTTACAATGGCATCACTGCTGCTGTCCTGTGCATATTCAATCACGGGAACAATGTATGTGAGCTTTGTATCGTCTGATTGAACGAGTTTATTCACCACTATATTGAGTTTATCAATACCTTCATTTTCGCAAATGTTTTCAAGAATACTCTGTAATTTATCATATTGCATTTCCACACTATTTAAATCTTGCAATTCTTTTACATTGAATTCTGTGTAATCTATTTTACATTTACACTTCGATACATCTCTTGCTCCCATTCTAAATGCTGCCCTTTCAAGTGCCATTCTTGTATCGGGAAGATTTACATAGTTTGTATTTCCCTGATAACTCATTTCAACACATACAGGCTGATTATCATAAAATTGAAATGGAGGCAAGGATTCACGAGTACACGGCTCATAATACTCCAAATCACTGTTTGTATATATTGCCGTATCTCGTTATTCTTCCGTTCCCTGATTCTATCAGTTTCTTTCCAATAGCTTCGAAATCCAAGTTATTGATATCCTCTGCAGATATACCCCCATCTCTGGTCATTATATGCAGTTTGCCTACGGCTGTTATATCGCTCATATCTTTAACCAAAGTATAATAGTGCATATTTTCTGTAAGGTTTATCATATCATATAAATCGCTAATTCCGTTCAGTTCTCTGACTGCTTCAAATTTATTAACCTCATCTCTTGTAAGTGAACAAAGCTTTTTAGCCAATAAGTTTACGGCATCCGGATCGTGCAACTTACCTTCGAGACACTTTAATGGCTCGTAACTGACTTCTTCGATATATATATCCATTTTTGACTTTTCCTCATCGGGAACATGCAGGTCTGCAAGTTTTGCAAATAAAGTTAAATTCGTACATGGAAACTCAATATTAACATTTGTGTCATTATATCTAATGTTACAGTTAAACATCTTCTTTCACCTCCCTTAATTCATTATCATGCCGTTATTTAGTTCCTGAGCATACTGTTCTTCAACAGCTCGTTCAATTACATCAGGTACTACCTCTGTAATTTTGTTTTTTATTGTATTAAGCACATCTACCTGTTCATCTGAGATTTCATATCCACCTCCAAGTGCATCATCTATACACCTGTATATTTCAACAAGTTCATTGGTTGAAAATATTTTGTCTCGATTTACAATGTTTGCTCTTACAGCGAAATCTTCTTTTGCACGAGTATAGTCATTCCCAAAGTAGTTTCCTGCAGATACGCCTCTTGAATCCTTATCCCATGTAACAAACTCAACATGGTCTACGCCGTTGACTCTTGCGGCTAATACTGTGTTGTTAAACTGTGCAAGCAGTTTGTATTTGTTTTTGAGACCTTCTACTTCAAAAACCGGTGTTTGATCAATTGTTTCAAGATATTCACGGACAAACCTTGATGCGTGAACTATCTCACCGCATATATTCTTAACCTTATCCGTATCTGAACAATTTGGCATGTAACTTACTCCGCCTGTTTCTCTTACATAAAATTCTAACCTCCCATCTATGTAGAAATTCATTTTGTTGTCTTCAACCTTAACAGCAACTCCTTCCATAGGAGGAAGCTGCTCTTTGATTTGGTTGTATAACAATTTTGAGTTCATTCTCCTTTTCTCCTTTCCTTTTAAATTTGGGTATAAAAAAGTCACTATCACGACTGTCGTTTCGCTACGCTGCACTCCGATATGTAGACTTTTTTGCTATTAGGAAATTGAGGAATTTCCTAATAGATAAAAAAAGACAGCAATCTCTGTTATAGAAACTACTGTCCTCTTTATCGTATTTAGTTGTTGGTTCAAGTCCTATCGCTTGATTGAAATATCTATTTGTTTTTTTCTATGGTTTTCTCATTAAAATCGCCCGATTTTATATAGTCCCAAGTTCGAGTCTATTATAAAACGGGCGGATATCTACAAAAAATGAGTTGAAAAAAAGGGTTGTGAAAATCTCACAAACCCTTGATTTCACTGAACAATTCGCTATGATATCTAAATTGTTCTGCTTTTTTGGTGGACCTTCAGGGACTCGAACCCCGGACCAACCGGTTATGAGCCGGTTGCTCTAACCAACTGAGCTAAAGGTCCATATCACTTAAGCAACAGCCAATGACTGCTGCCTAAGTCAAATGGTGACTCCGAGGGGAATCGAACCCCTGTTACCGCCGTGAAAGGGCGGTGTCTTGACCGCTTGACCACGGAGCCTGGCTCCTCCAGTTGGACTCGAACCAACGACCCTGCGGTTAACAGCCGCATGCTCTACCAACTGAGCTATAGAGGAATAT
>CACXES010000028.1 GCA_902766745.1 uncultured Ruminococcus sp. | reverse complement strand
CATATCAGACAAGCGGTTTGATGCGACACGAATATACTCGGTCAAATTCAAAAAGCAGTGTAACAAGCATAAATAAACTTTGAAAGGTGGTGAGGAGTTATGTATGTGTTAGTTGCCTGCGAAGAAAGTCAGCGAGTTTGTACGGCATTTAGGGAAAAAGGTCATGAGGCATACAGTTGCGATATCGTCGAGTGTTCCGGCGGTCATCCGGAATGGCATATACAACAGGATGTAATACCTTTATTGAATGGAAAATGTGAGTTTACAACCTGTGACGGGATATTACATAAAATTCCGAATAAATGGGGTTTGATTATTGCGCATCCGCCGTGTACATATTTAACTGTTAGCGGTAATCGCTGGTTTAACGTAGATAAGTATGGTGATAAAGCAATTGAAAGAACAAAACTAAGAGAAGAAGCTGCTGAGTTCTTTATGTACTTCTGGAATGCGGATTGTGATAATGTGGTTATTGAAAACCCCATAGGATATATGAGTACATATTTTCGTAAGCCGGACCAGATTGTTCATCCGTATTACTTCGCAGAATTAGAAGATGATGAGAACTGTGAAAGAAAAGGCACTTGTTTATGGATGCGCGGCGTAAAACCACTTACATATAATATTAAATTTCAACCCAGAGTAATTCAGTATAAAAATGGAAAAGGCACAAATAATCATTGGCATATACAAACTTTGAGTTTACCGCCTGACGAAAGAGCAAAAGCGAGAAGCAAGACTTTTCCGGGCATTGCTGCGGCAATGGCGGAACAATGGGGCTGATGAGATAGGATGTGAAACAAAATGACGAACGAAGAATTTGACAAGATAATCGGTACGGCGATATCGAGGTGTATGGACACGCTAAAGGTCAAGCAGGGCGAATATGCAACGGAGGACAGGCTGCACAACTTCAATGTTGCGGCGAGGCTTTTAAGCTGCACTCCGCACACGGCTCTTGCCGGAATGATGGCAAAGCATACTGTATCGGTGTATGACCTGATACAGCGGCATGAGAAAGACGAGCATATCCCGATTGAGCTGTGGCGTGAGAAAATCGGTGACAGTATAAATTATTTACTGCTGCTGACCGCTATGGTTGAGGGGGAACAGGCAGTCCGGGACAGCGGAGAAAAGGAGAAACCGGATGGCGAAGATAAAGGTTAAACCCGAATATCGGGAGCTTGTAAAAATGTTTAATGAATTGACAGGCTCAAGGAGCTTGTGGCAGGTGTTTAATGACTGCATAAATATGTACGCCCTGTCGATCCAAAATGTTTTTACGTTAGGCAACAAGCACGAATATAATGAAAAAGAGTATAAACGGATAGCCAATCAATACACTAATGCCGAGCTTGCACAGATTGCAAAAATATTTGCTGAAATTATGGGAATGCTTGACGATAATCCAAACAGAGATTTGCTCGGTGATTTGTATATGCAGCTGAACATGGGTGAAGGTGCGTTAGGGCAGGTATTTACACCGTATAATGTATCGTATTTAATGGCTGAGACGGTTTGCAATATTGGCGAGATTAAATCGAAAATAGAGGCAAACGGTTACATAACGATTAATGAACCCACCTGCGGCGGTGGAGCTAATATTATAGCGGTTTGCGATTTTTTGCACAGGAATGATATTAACTATCAGACACAATGCGTCATAGTATGCCAGGACTTGTCAAGGATAGCCGCATTGATGTGTTATGTTGTTTTATCATTGATAGGATGCAGTGCCGTAGTGAAGATAGGTGATACATTATGCGACCCGTACACAGATTATTATAGTGAGATTAAAAAAGGGTCGGATATATGGACAACACCGATGTTTCACTTGAATAACTGCTACGGGAAGTGTTAAGGCGGTGAGAAGATTGATTTACAAACTATATGGAGCAGGATTTACCCTCAACTTGTTACTTAATATACGATTAAACAATTATAAAACGGAGGATTAAGCATGAAGCACGGGAAGCGGCCGACGGTGAGGCAGAGGAAATACCTTAAGTCCCTGCGGCTGAATTATGATAACTGGCTGGTCTG
>CACXES010000027.1 GCA_902766745.1 uncultured Ruminococcus sp. | reverse complement strand
ACGGAGCTTCTTGCGAATATCGCCCGAAAGGTACTCCGAAGCCGTCTGATAGTCATTCTCCGTATGGGGAATCTTGAAAATTTCGCCGGTAAGGTCGTGCTTCAGCTCGTCCTCGGTCATGCCTGTGAGCTTTCCCATATCTTGCTGCCATTCGTAGTAAGATTTACTTGTTCCTCGCTCTGGATTTTGTATCACACTGAGGTTGTGTTCTTCACATATTTCATCGCTGATCTGCCGCAGACGTTCCGCAGAATCCTTTCCACGATTTTCGAGATACTCAAACGATTTAAAGTTTTCAAGATTAATGTTATTGAAAATTATATGATTGTGTATATGCTCCTTATCAATGTGAGTTGCTATCACATATTGATACTGTCCTTTAAGATATTTGTCGCATAATTCTCTGCCAATTATATGAGCTTCTTCCGGAGTAACTTCACCGGGTTTGAACGACTGGATCATATGCTGTGCAAGCACCGTTGTCCGACCTGTTCCTTGATAACGAATATCTTCAAAGTCCATTGCTGCACATTGCAGTGTACACTCATAAGTGGAACATAATCTCTGATCGTCAGTTTTCTCAGGATCAATTATATAATCTATTGCGATATTGAGCGTAGAGCTAATCGGATGGATTTCAGTTCTTGCCATACCTTATCAACCTTATCCTTCATATCTGCTATATCCTCATCGTAGATGTTTCCTGTTGCATTAATTCGCTTTGCGATCTGATTCAGACTGGAAGTTATTCTTCCGACATTTGCTGATGTGATTTTGAGATCTTCAAGCTCGATGTTCATTATCCTTCCGGTGATTGCCATATAGCGTAAGTAGCTCGCCATATTTCTTTTTCCGGATAGCTGAACTTTTTTCAGTATGCACTCATACTCTTTTTCATCAACCCGGAACTTTACCTGAATATTTCTCTTTCGATTTTCAATCATTTTCGTTTTTCCTTTCGTTATTTTTGCGGAGTATTCCGCTTTGAAATTCGTCAGAATTTCCTTCAAGGGGTTTGGGGATTTTTCCCTCAACAAGCAAAGGTGTCTGGTACTCATTTTTGAAAAATGGGTACCCAAACGCAGTGCTTGCTATTTAGTGATTTGCCTTTTCAGGCAAATCCTTGAATAAGAGCTGCGTAGCTGCGACTCCTGAAAGAAACTTGTAAATCCTGGCATAGTTATGCCCCTCTATCTTATTTAGGCAAAATTAGAGGCAAAAAGTATCACAAAAAAATAAATTTCCGCATATTAAACAAACCGAGAAGAAAATAAATATTGCTGTCTGGTAAAAATTACAAAAAGGCAAAAAAATAAGAGCACTCGAAAAAAATTCTGAATGCTCTTAGAAAAATATTGACAATCTTAAACAGTTGTGTTATAATATGGAAGTGATATGTGTTATACGAAAAAATATAACACGAATAGAGGTAAAGGTTATCGATCTCTTCCAAAAAACATAACCTTACCTCTAAGCAACTTGAAAACTGAATAGGACTAAACAGCTTTCTCGTTATACTGTGTGAAAAGCTTTGCTTAAGTTGCGGGTCTAAACTGCCATTTCCCAAAACAATTGCATAGCACTTTTCAATTTGGTTGCGGCGGCTGGATTTGAACCGTTGCCCCAACTGTATAAACCGCCTGAAAACAGGCATTTGTGAACGTGACTGTGTGATTTCGTGTGATTATCACGGAATTACACTCTTTTTTTATGCTGAAACATTCCCAGAATTAAGGATAATACCATTGAAATAACCATCAATCATCTTGTCGATCTTTTTGCGTTCCGAGCTGAATGTCTGCTGATAAACGGATTTCAGAATACTATCCGTAGACCAACCTCCACGCTCCATCGCATATTTGTCGGGAACACCGAGCATAAGCATAATTGAAGCGTTCAAATGGCGAAGATCATGAAAAGTCATTTTGATATCGTTCCTTTTCATAAGTCTTGTAAATCTGCTGTAAAGTGCCTTTCTTGTAAGCGGAACTATAAAGTCCTCATCACTGTCATGCTCAATTGCCATTATCATATCAAATATGTAATTGGGCAATTCAAGCTGACGCTGACTTTTTTCAGTCTTGCAGCCTTCACGTACTTTCAGTCCTTCATCGGTACGGATAACAGTACGCCTGATACTTATTCTGCGTGTTTCTTTATCAATATCTCTGAACTGCAAACCAATGACCTCTCCTATTCGCAGACTGAGCCAGGCTGCAAGCAGTACGGGAAGTTCGATCTCTGTTCCCTTTACGATAGTAAAAACCTCTTCAAACGACGGTAATTCCTTTTCCTTTTTTCTGAGTTTCGGGAGCTTGACACTGTTCAGATTAATATCCGCATTGAACATTTTCAGTACCGACTTCAACAGACCGTATGCATTCTTGACTGTCTTTGGACTTACCTTTTCAGCTTCAAGATT
>CACXES010000026.1 GCA_902766745.1 uncultured Ruminococcus sp. | reverse complement strand
TATAACCTGTTCGCCGGGCTTTGCATAGCAAACGGATCGGTCAATTATATGTATCTTTTAATGCTTTGCGGAATACCTTTCGGAATAAGGTTTATGTTCACACTGCCGGTCTTTATCGGCAATATGGGCGTCGGCATTTTTATGACTGCTGCTAACATAGCAATAGGCGCCGTAATAGGCGGCATAATCTTAATATGGAAATTGCTTGTCGCTGTCTGCTATGTACCGTACACGGCGGTTAAACTGATAACTGCATAAAAAAATAAACCGTGATACGCCTACCATTTAAGATAGAATGTATCACGGTATTTTTATGTTTTTTTGCAACAAGGGTACGGTTTGTACCCCTGTTAAATGTAGAAAATGAAATTGTCATTTTCGCAGGTTTTAGAGGAATTATATTACCCTATCGGTTTCGGCGGTTAAAAACCCTTATTTTACGCTGTTTTTTAGGCTTATATTTTCTACATACCCGACCGCCTTTTGCGTATATAATTTACCTTTTGCTTTCGTATTACAATTTTTCTGCATACGGGGCAATACTTGAATTTGTTGTTTGCCGCTTCATACGGCTTTCTGCAATTCTGACAAATTCGTGTGTTTTTCGGTTTTGCAAGCTCAATATACAAATCCTTATCTGCCGGAAGTACGGCGATTCTAAACCATTTACAGATAATATGCGAATAAGTTATACATTGAACGCACACGCACGGATCGCCGTCGTCAAGCCTTATGCAATTTCCGTTATCATAATTACAGCACAGCCGTTTTATAAGGGCGTTTACCTTTCTGCTTTGTTTCGGAGTAAGGTCTATTCTGTCTTTCATAGCTCCGGTGGCTTGTGCGAGGGCAGTTTTTTGTCCTCTCGTTCGCCTTGCTCCTTTTTCGCTTGATTTAACTGCTGCTTGATAGACGGCTTTACAGGTATTGCAACAATCTCATTTCCAAGCCGTACAAATTCCTCCGGATTCTTAAATATGTCGGCATACTTTTTCTGCAAGCCGTCCGAAAGGCTCGTAAAATTTTCCTCTCCAAGACCGACTACAAGGAATGTACCGGCAATAATATCTGTCATTTCTTTATCATCGTTATAGATTGCACGGTTTAGAGGCAAGCCGTTCATTTTTCTCTCTTCATTGCAAATAACAGCGACCATATCCTCATACGGATATACAGCCTGTATAAGTCCGCCGACCTCTTTCTGCAAAGATTCCAATCCGGGCTCTATTTCCTTGATATACGGTGCTTTCATAGGCTCAACCGCCAATACCGAAATTTTATCGTTCATATTTTTGTCCTCGCTTTCCGACGGTTCATTATTGATAATGCCGTCAATTTTGTTGTAGTTTTGCTCTGTCTGCTTTTCTGCCGTTTCAAGATAATTAAAGGGCTTATCAGCAAATCGTATTTCTCTTATCTGTTCAAATTGAGATAAAACACCTTTTTGCAGTCTGTCAAACTCTGCATAGATTTCTTTCGTAAAGCTGCCGTTATCGAGCATTTCTTGCTGATTGCATACCCAGCCGCTTCCGTACAGGAACGGGTAAAGCGTTAAATTATCCGTTATGTAGGTGAGCGATTTATCGCTGTTGTCATAGTATGCAAAACCGTTATCGCCGAAAAGATATTTTTCACTTTTACCCAAATACAGCTTATTATCATAACCGACAAATGCCGTCATACCCTTGTAATTGCTTATCGCCGCCGAGCGTGTGTGAACATAGTCGAAAAATTTACCAACCTTTTCCCAGCCTGCTTTATCGCAGTAATAGGCGTTATTTTTACCTTTATCGGACAATACAACAATATCCGAAACGCTTAAACTGTGCCCGTAAAAATCATAAGGGCGGTTTGTGTTAAATTCCGTAAAAATGCTTTCCAATGTTGTATCGGCTTTCATTCGCGCGGAATAAATAAGCTCATAGTTTTCGATAACGGGTAGCTGCTTATCTTTTTTAATCTGCTCCAAGCTCTCAAACCGCAGATTTCTTGTACTGTCGTCGTCTTTGAGCTGATATATCATAAAAAGCCTTTTCGGATATTTTTTCTCGTAGTCCGATAATTCCTTTGCCGGGGTATCATTTTCGGTTAAGTTCATTTCGCCGAATAGCTGTTTTAACTTATGCGTTTTTCCAATCAGCAGATTATCCGAAATGTCCTTTTGAATTGCAAAAATATCTGAATACATACGGTCATAGTCGGGGTGATGTTCCCTTAAATATGTATCTATCAACACCGATAATTCCAATGTTTCCTCCAATTCAATATCCGATAATGCGTCAGTTGTTATAGAAAATTCTTTCGGAATCGTGTGCAAATCCCCGTTATATCTTTCGGGAAAACCGTAATAATTCTTTTCCAAAACTCCGCCGCTGTCAAGAAATACGGCTTTGTTATCCCTTTTGCATTGCTCACCGTACTGCCAAAAGTCAATAAATTCCTCCAAGTCGCCAAGCTCGTCGATATTTATTCCCGATTCCTCCGCCTTGTATCTGCCGTAGTCGTCATAGTCGGATATATCGGGAATAAAGTTATACACTTCCGTATTCAAGGCAAGATTTATAAGGTCGGCAACGCTTCTTGAATGCTCCTGTGCCTCGACCGCAGCCGTAAACACCTGATATTCGTTATCGTCAAATTTGCTCAAAATATCCGCCAAATAGTTAAGCTCGTCAATGTTTTCGGTTTCCGTAAACAGGCGTTTTGCGTCTATGCCGGGAATATAAAAATCCGCAGTTTCAAAAATATACTCGCCGGGCTTTGAGGAAAGGTCAAGCCCTATTTCGTTAAAAATGTATGTCAATTCCTCTTTGTTTACAGGCAATTCCATTAAAAAATGGCGGTAATTATCCGGCGTATTTCTGTATTCATATCCGTTTGCGATTGCTGCCGTAAAATAAAATTCCGCCATACTCACACCTCCAAATCTGTAAATTCCTTATCGGTCATACCAACCAATTTTGAAACAATATCCGCCGCCGTATTTTTCAAATCAGCGTCCTCTATATACGGTATTGCTTCTTTGATTTTAACGATAAGCCCCACACGGTCAGCGATGTTATACATAGAAATTATGCTTTTTTCCTCGTCCGAAAATCGTGTCATAGCGATATATCCTCCTTTTTCTTTGATTTTGCCGCCTTTTTCGGCGCTTTTTCCGTTTTAGCCTTTTCTTCTTTAAGCTGCTTGCGGATTGAGGGCTTTTTTGAAGTGTTTTTTGTCTTATCCGCCTGTTTTGTATCTTTTCCGTCAATATCATTTTCCTGTACCTTTTCAAGCTCCTTTAATTTTTCGGATATATCCGTAATCATTTCGTCCGCCGTAGTACGTATCACTTCAAGCGACGCCTTTAATTCCTCCGTTTCCTTGCCGCTGCTCCAGCCTGCCACATATCCAAAAGAGTAGTCGGAGGTGTCAATCCCGAAATGCTGACATACGGTATATGCAACGCTTTCCGCCTGCACTTCACGGGTGCGGTTATCCGGTCTGTCGTCCTCGATAACCTCGTTTTCTTCCTTTTCCGGAAGTGCGTGCAGCTTTGCGTGGGCGATTTCGTGAATGGTGGTTTTTATTGTCTGCATTTCCGATAAATCATTACGCACGGCAATTCTTTTTTCGGTCAGGTGATAGTATCCGTTTGCCGCACGGTCTATATCTTCAAGCTCAACGGGTACGGGTGATATTTCCTTTAACGCTTTGAAAAACTTTTCGTAGTCCTCAACATTGCCCGTAAGCTGATTCGCTATTGTGGGGATCTCTTTTCCGTCTGTCTGCGACAGGTCAAATACTGTTGTTATCTTAAACGCCGGAACGGTGATTGTTTTTGTAGTTGTTCTGTTGCTGCCGTCTGCGTTCAATATCGGATTTCCGTTTTTGTCGTGTGCCGTTTCCTCAATTTCTTTTTTGTACGGAGCAGGGGCAAGAATTTTGATACCCTTTTCGCCCTTTCTGACAGCACGCTTAAAATCATTCTTCCAAGTGTTAAAACCGGCTATGTACGAAGCGTCCGGCTTCTGCATTAAAATCAATATTGTATTCCGAAAGCTGTAATTATGGAATTTTGACATTGCCGACAAATACTCTTTGTATCTGTCGCTGTTAAATAAATCCTTAATACCTTGCTCCAATTTGTCGGTAATTTCCTTGACTTTCTCTTTTTGAGATTTGCCCTTAAATTCAATGGGTGTTACCGATGAAATATTTTCTGCCATTAAATCGACCTCCTTTATCAAATCTGAAAAAGGCTGCTCCCAAGCTCTGCCGAGCCCACGAACAACCGTATTTTTCCTTGCTCCGTTATTCTTAAACATTTCAAGCGTATCAAACGCCTTTTCAAAAAGCGTAATATTTTTTTCGGAAACAGACGGGGCAAAATGAATTACCCCGTCCGTATATTCCTTGCTTGTGCCTATCCAGCCGCGAACAAAATCGTCAAACGGCTCGTCCGTGCCTGTGCTTGCGTATTCGTCCGCGTGTGATGAAACAAGCTCGCCGTTTCTGTACTGATACCCTAAAATCAGCGTTGCCGTTTTCGGATTGAACATAAAGCGGCGGTTTTCAATATCCTGCATATTAAAATTATCCTTGCTTGTATCAATGCGCATTATGCTGTCGGTGATAGGAATATTCATTACAAACATTCCTCTCTATGCTTTGATTTTTTCGGCTGCTGTGAATTTTTCGCCTGTTTTAGCTGTTCTTTTATGGAGTTCGGCTTTGATTTTTCAATACCCTTGCATTTTTCAAATCTTGCAATACGACTTAAAAACGGCTGTATATCCGATTTATCCAAATGATACTCTTTCATAAAACTGCCGAGCTGACGGCGTACAACATCTGTACTGCCGTTTCTCAAATCGTATGCAATTTTATCTTTTGCCTTTGCGGGATCGTCTGCAAGCCAACCGTAATCCTCGCTTAAACTGCGGAAAAAACTATCCAAATCAACCGCAAGAATTTCCGTTGTGTCAATAAGCCTGTCGTCAATGCCGTTTTGTTTTAACGGTTTCGGCTCAAAATTCTGCAAACAAACATTGTGCCATTCGTCGCCGGAACGGGAAATGTAGCCTTTGGAAGTGAAAATACCCTGTTCCGCTTCGGCTATATACCTGCCAAAGTTTTCAGCCTCGATTGCGTCCCTATACATTGTCGGTAAGCCCTCAAATATCCCGGAGGAATAAACAAGGTTTATGCCAAGCTCCTTTGCATTGCTTGCGTCGGAAATTAAATCGTAATAGTCGGTGTTATACGCAAATTCCGTAAGTTCCGCAAATGAATTACATTTTGCGTTTGTTTCCATAACGGCGTTGAGCTTTAATATTTCAAAGTTTGGAAGCTCGTTTAATTTTTCTGCGGTGTCCTGCAAATCGGCGACAGATAAATCCTTGTCAAGCAGACTTTCAATAGATTTAATATTGCTTTTGAAGTCGTCAAAAAAGTATTTGCCGCTGTCAGCGTCCGGCGAAAGACCAATACTTTCAAACGCTGTACGGATTTCGTTTTCTTTTGCCGGGAAGTATATCCACACACCGGAGGTTTCCTTATTTCCGTTGTCGTACTCGGCAGCGTTTACTAAAAAGCCTTTATAGATATAGCTGTAATCTTTTTCTTTGAAATCAATGCTGCCCGATATTACGGCTCTGTCAACTTCCGCCTGCGACAGTCTGTGAAGAAATTTACCGGGCTTGCCGTTTTTGTCTGCTTCGTATGCCGAATAATGGTCGCCGACTCTGTAAACATTCGTAAAAATATGTTCTGTGCCGGCTATATTGATTTTATAATATCGCTTGTCAACTTCACGCATAATTACACCTCCAAGCTGTTATTTTTGGTTTCCGGCTTAAACGGATTTTCTCTTGAACTGTCAAATTCACGGTATCGCTGCGTAAGCTCTGTTATCATACTTTTAATGCCCTGCATAAATTCTTTCGGACTTGATTTGCCTTTGGATATTAAAGAAAGCTGATTTTCCCATTCCGCCGTGAGCTGCGCGGATATAAGAGTGTCGGGCAGAACGGAAACAAGCAGTATTCCGTTTTTGGTGGGTGTTATCTGCCGCCCGTTTCTCTGCACAAATTCCGTTTGTACCAGCTTTTCCAAAATGGCGGCTCTCGTTGCCGGAGTGCCTAAGCCTTTACGCTCTGCGTCGTCTGCCGTCTCTTTTGCACCCGCTGTTTCCATTGCAGATAACAGCGTGTCCTCTGTGTACGGTTTCGGAGGCTGGGTGTATTTCTCTTTAAGTTCCGGCGCTGCCCCTGCAAATAGCTGCCCTTTATAGAATTTCACAAGCGGCGCTGATTCCGCACTATCTGTCTTTGGATATATCAGCTTTTCTATTGTCCGAAAGCCCTCCGAAACAATTTCTTTGCCCTTTGCCGTGAATGTATATCCGCCGCACTCAAACACAGCAGTAGTATTTTCATACATATAACTTTCCGCCGACGCTGAAATTATCCGGCATAAAACAAGTTTCAGGATATTCAGCTCACCCGTCGGAATTGCCGACAAATCCGCCTTTTCAATTTCAAGTGTGGGAATAATGGCGTGGTGGTCTGATACCTTGCTGTTGTTTATCATACGGGATATTTCGGGAAAGAAATCGGGGGCTTTGTCAAACGGCGGTATATCCGCACCGAGACGAATAACCGCCGCTGCCGTTTCCGCCATATCCTCCGTCAAATATCGGCTGTCAGTTCGGGGATAGGTGATAAGTTTCTTTTCGTATAATGCCTGTGCATAATCAAGTGTTTGCTTTGCGGTGTAGCCGTAAATCCTGTTTGCCGCCCTTTGCAGCGTTGTTAAATCAAACAGCTTCGGCGGCTGTTCGGTTTTTGTTTCTTTGGTTACTGAAACACAAACGGCCTGTGAGTGTTCACAAGCCGTTATAATTTCTTTTGCCGTATTCTCATTGTCAAGCCTTTCGGTTTCCGCTTTCACGCCGCCGAGCGTGAGTTCAACCGTAAAATACTTTTCTTTTCGGAAATACGCTATTTTGTTATGCCTGTCGCATAAAAGTGCAAGCGTAGGCGTCTGCACTCTGCCGATATTTAATGTTTTTCCGTAGAGAATTGAAAACAGCCTTGTTGCATTGATACCGACTATCCAATCCGCCCACATTCTGCAAAGTGCGGAATAATACAGATTGTCATACTCGCTGCCGTCCTTTAAGTTTTCAAAGCCCTCACGGATCGCCGCATTTTCCATTGATGAAATCCA
This sequence comes from uncultured Ruminococcus sp., assembly GCA_902766745.1. Lineage (GTDB taxonomy): Bacteria > Bacillota > Clostridia > Monoglobales > Monoglobaceae > UMGS1820. The sequence continues at coordinate 634 of CACXES010000026.1, read as the reverse complement.
AAGTCTTTTAATAGGCTTTTTGCAATTCGCCATATTGTAGACAAGCCGGAAAATCAGCTCGCCCTCACGCCCTGCGTCGCAGGCGTTAATAACCGTGCTCACATCTTTTCTGCACATAAGGCTTTTTACAACCTTAAATTGCTTTTGCTTATCGCCGTAAATCTTGTACTTGAAGTTATCGGGAATAATAGGCAAATCCGCATAATTCCACTTTGAATATTTTGCGTCGTATTCCTCCGGAAACGCTGCCGCTACCAAATGCCCGACGCACCAAGATATGATATATTCGCCGTTTTCGATATATCCGTCACGGTTGCCCTTGATATTAAGCGCCTTTGCGATTGAAAGGGCAACCGACGGTTTTTCCGCTATAATCAGTTTCAAATTAAATTCCTCCTTTGAACGCAAAAACAGCACCCAAGTTAATGAGCGCTGTTTTTGATTGATATTAAATTAAAGTCCCAATATGTCCTTGTGATGTCCTATGTCTATCAGCAAAATTATAACGCCGTTTTCATAACGCCATAAAATGCGAATATCCATATTGACACTCATTTCAAACACATTGTCAAGCCCCTGTACCTTTTTTGTACGAAGCGACGGATAAAAGGGATTTTGCATTAAGAGCTTTAAT
>CACXES010000025.1 GCA_902766745.1 uncultured Ruminococcus sp. | reverse complement strand
CTTGACGGATTTGCCAACTGGTATAAGATTCAGGCACAGGAAGAGCGTGACCATGCAATGCTTTTCTATCAGTATCTCCAAAACGAGAATCAAAAAGTAACTCTTGAGGCTATTGCAAAACCTGACAAGACATTTTCTAGCCATATGGATGTTTTAAAGGCAGGACTTGAACACGAAGAATATGTAACATCACTTATAAATGACATTTATGCAGCAGCATACAATGTTAAAGATTTTCGCACAATGCAGTTCCTTGATTGGTTTGTTAAGGAACAAGGTGAAGAGGAAACAAATGCAAATGATTTGATTACAAAGATGGAACTTTTTGGTTCGGATCCAAAAAGTCTTTATATGCTCAATCAGGAACTTGCAGCACGAGTTTATGCAGCTCCGTCGTTAGTTTTATAATTTTTTATAAAAGCTTTATAAGAGCAAAATGTTAAGATTAAAGCCTTATGGGAAATTTTAATTAGTCTTATACGAAAGAGCTTTTTTGACCACATGTTATCCCACAGTTAGCTCTGGACTATATGGAAACAGTGGAGATAAGATGCCCAAAGAGTATTTTAAATGTAGCGGAAAGGGCTAAAAAAGGCAAAAACCGCTATATATCAGGCTTTAGCGAGCGTTCGGGACACGGTACTATTCAATTCATTAGTACATAGCCGAACTCCCACAAACCTTTTAACACCGCCACTTTACGGCAACTTAAAAAACAAAATACATGTGGTCAAACAAGTTTTGACCACATGTTATCCCACAGACACTGGAATATAGAAAAAACTAAATATTTTATTTCGGGATATAGCGCAGTTTGGTAGCGCGCTTCGTTCGGGACGAAGGGGTCGCAGGTTCAAATCCTGTCACCTCGACCAAAACCGACAGACTTTCAACAGTTCTGTCGGTTTATAAATTTGTTTATATACATATTCATCATATAATTTGCGCTGAAATATCCGCTTTGATACGGGGGATTAGCTCAGCTGGGAGAGCGCGTGGTTCGCAATCACGAGGTCAGGGGTTCGATCCCCCTATTCTCCACCAAAAAATGAACCGTATAAATATGGGAAAATCCTGTGTTTATGCGGTTTTCTTTATGTTTATTCGTTAGCTCATGTGAGGTTATTTAATCTCATCTGACAACAAAAATGTTGTCATTTATGCAAAATTCTGCTCCGACAGGGTTTGCGTTTGTTATTCCGTATTTCCCTTGTCATGCACAACCCTGCAGTGTATCACCATCCCATTCCGTGCCGAGCGGTTATTTTTAATCTAATTCACTGTACTCTTTCGTCCTCTCCTCCTTCATCACCTCGGCGACCTTAATGCCGGCCCGACAAATAAATGTATGTAAAGCGTACCGGGAATACATAACAAAGAAAGACCGGATATAGGATATATTAGGAATCCTGATAAGTGAAAATAAAAGTTCCGCTTTCTCGGACAGCAATATTTATTAATCGAAGACACGGCATTCATGCGATTCACTTTTGATTTATAACAAGAATATGTGCATAAAAAAAGCCCGAGTCATTGTCTCGGGCGAGAGTTCCGTATAAGACATATATCTTACACGGGGGAAATGAAAAAAAGAGTGTTAGTTAATTGTGGTATACATATATAATACACTATTTTTATAAAATTTTCAACACTAATTTGCCTCTAATTCATAAAAAAATATACAAGATTTTTTGTTGAAATTCAACAAAAATTATTTTAATGCATACACACCTACTCCAAAATAAGCTTTAAAAACGTCTTTTTCCCTTTTTTTATAACCATTTCGTTATCTTTGAACATTTCTGCTGTTACCTCAGCGTCAACAGCGGTTACCTTTTCGCCGTTTATCGAAAGGCCGTTTTGCTGAACAAGCCTGCGTGCCTCGCTCTTTGACGGGCAAAGCTTAACGGCAACTAACAGATCGAGGACATTTATGCCATCGGCAATCGCCGATTTTTCAATTGCCTGTGAGGGCATATTTGAAGTGCCGCCGCCGGAGAATATGGAGGTTGCCGCATCATTGGCACGCTTAGCCTCTTCCTCGCCGTGAACCATTTTAGTGACCTCATATGCCAAGCGGCACTTTGCCTTGTTAAGCTCCTGACCTTCTAATTTTTCGTATTCGGCAATCTCCTCCATGGGCAGGAAGGTTACGAGCTTCAAAAGGCGAATTACGTCCTTATCATCTACGTTTCTCCAATACTGATAGAATTCGTAGGGTGAAACCTTTTCGGGGTCAAGCCACAGCGCACCCTTTTCGGTTTTCCCCATTTTTTTGCCCTCTGATGTGGTTAAAAGGGTAAAGGTCATGCCGTATGCCTGCTTGCCCTCCTTACGCCGAATCAGCTCAATTCCGCCCAGAATATTTGACCACTGGTCGTCGCCGCCGAATTCCATAAGGCAGTCGTAATCCTTATTGAGCTTGTAGAAATCATAGCCCTGCATGAGCATATAGTTGAACTCAAGGAAGGTAAGTCCCTTTTCCATACGGGTTTTAAAGCACTCGGCTGTCAGCATTCTGTTTACAGAGAAGTGCACGCCAATTTCACGCAGGAAGTCAACGTAGTTTAAATCGAGAAGCCAGTCGGCATTGTTGACCATAAGCGCCTTGCCGTCGCTGAAGTCAATGAACTTTGACATCTGTTTTTTGAAGTTTTCGGCGTTGTGACGGATAATATCCTGAGTAATCATCGGACGCATATCCGACTTACCGGTCGGGTCGCCGACCATGGTCGTGCCGCCGCCGAGCAGAATAATCGGACGGTGACCTGCGTTTTGCATATGCTTCATAACGACAAGCTGCATAAAATGTCCGATATGCAGACTGTCGGCAGTGGGGTCAAAGCCAATATAAAACGTTATCTTCTTTTCACCGAGGATTTTTCGTATTTCGTCCTCGTGGGTGGTTTGGGCGATAAGCCCTCTCTCTTTTAAGGTATCAAATACATTTTTCATAAATTCCCTGTCCTTTCAAAATTATTCCTCGGTATCCTCGACATCGTCGTTGTTTTTTTCGATTTTTGTAACGGCAATGCACAAATCATCAAGCTGCTTCTGATCAACAACGTCCGGTGAGTGCATCATAAGCTCCGATGCATTCTGTACCTTGGGGAATGCAATGACATCGCGGATTGAGTCACAGCCTGCCATTATCATAGCCAGTCTGTCGAGACCGTATGCAAGTCCTCCGTGGGGCGGTGTTCCGTACTTGAACGCCTGCATGAGGTAGCCGAAGCGCTCCCACGCTTCCTCATGGGTGAAGCCCAAAGCGGAAAACATTTTCTCCTGGAGGCCGGCGTTGAAGATACGCAGGCTTCCGCCGCCGATTTCGCTGCCGTTTAATATGATGTCGTATGCCTTTGCGCGGACGGATGCCGGGTCGGTGTCTAACTTGTCGATATCCTCATCAACCGGGTGAGTAAAGGGATGGTGCTTCGCAACATACCTGTCTTCCTCCTCGGAGTATTCAAGGAGAGGGAATTCCGTAACCCAAAGGAAGCTGAATTTGTCCTTGTCGATAAGGTCAAATCTTCTCGCAACCTCGAGCCTTAAATTTCCAAGTGCGTCAAATACTACCTCGTCCTTGTCGGCAATAATCAGTATTCCGTCGCCTGCCTTGGCTCCGGTCTTTGCGAGAACGGCATTCACCGTGTCCTCGCTTAAGAATTTGGTAATCTGAGAGCGCAGACCGTTTTCCTCAACGACAATCCACGCCATGCCCTTTGCGCGGTAGGTCTTTACATACTCGGCAAGGGTGTCAAGAGTCTTTCTCGTCAGCTTATCTCCCAAGCCCTCTGCAACGATACAGCGGACACTGCCGCCGTTTTGAACTGCGTCGGAAAATACCTTAAAGCCGCAGTCCCGAACCTCATCGGAAATATTGACAAATTCCATGCCGAATCTCACATCCGGCTTGTCGGAGCCGAAACGGTCCATTGCTTCGCAGTAGGGAAGGCGGAGGAACGGCGTTTCTATGTCAAGGTTTAGAACCTCTTTAAATACACGCTTTAAAAAGCCCTCGTTGAGCTCTATAATTGTGTCTATGTCGATAAAGGACAGCTCCATGTCAAGCTGAGTAAACTCGGGCTGACGGTCGGCTCTCAAATCCTCATCACGGAAGCAGCGTGCCACCTGAAAATATCTGTCATAGCCGCCGAGCATAAGCAGCTGCTTATACTGCTGGGGCGACTGGGGCAGAGCGTAAAAATTACCCGGGTGAACACGGCTGGGTACAAGATAATCTCTTGCACCCTCAGGGGTACTCTTTGTCAGCATTGGCGTTTCTATCTCGAGAAAGCCGTTTTCGTCAAAATAGTCACGTGCAACCTTAGTTATCTTATGGCGCATCATGAGATTACGCTGCATATCCGGACGTCTGATATCCAGATATCTGTATTTAAGACGGAGTGCGTCATTTGTATCGATTTCCTCTTCAATGTAAAACGGCGGTGTTTCGGAGCTGTTGAGTACGCGAAGCTCGGAGACAAGAACCTCGATTTCGCCGGTTTCCATATCCGGGTTTATGTTTTTTTCGGTGCGAAGTGCCACAGTGCCCACTGCGGCAATGACGTACTCGCTCTTGAGAGCGGATGCCTTTTCAAATACGGCGGGATCGGTTTCATCGTTAAACGAAAGCTGGATAATTCCGCTCCTGTCGCGAAGCGTAACAAAATCCAGTCCGCCGAGCTTACGGTTTCTTGCGACCCAGCCGCACAAAACAACACTTTCGCCTGCGTTTTCGCGGCGCAGCGTTCCGCACATATGGGTGCGCTTGAGCCCTTCCATAGTTTCAAATTCCATTTGTTATTTACCTCCGTTTATCTGATGTGAGACGAGATTTCATCTGCCGAAAGTGCGACAGAGACAGACTCGCCGTCAGACATATTTTTAAGCTCCGCACTGTTGTTTTTGATTTCATCATCACCTAATACGAGGCTGAATGCGGAGTTTAGCTTGTTTGCATACTTCATTTGTGCCTTGACGCTTCTGCCGCACAGGTCACGCTCGGCTTTATATCCCATTGAGCGCAGGTCATAGACCAGCTTTTGTGCGGTCAAATCAGCGGCATCCCCGATTGCGGCGATAAATATATCGGGGCGTAAATCTTCGGTATCGCAGAGCCCCTGAGCCTTCATAATCATGACAAGGCGCTCAAGCCCTGCGGCAAAGCCTATACCCTCGGTCGGCTTGCCGCCAAGCTCCTCAACAAGACCGTTGTATCTTCCGCCGCCGCAAACCGTAGACTGCGCTCCGAGTGCGTCGGATGTGATTTCAAACACCGTTCTGGTGTAATAGTCAAGACCTCTGACAATGTTTGGATTTACGGTGTATTCTATGTCAAGCGCATCCAGATATTTTTTCGTATTTTCAAAGTGAGCCTTGCAGTCATCACAGAGGTTGTCGATCATTCTCGGTGCGTCTTTGGCAATTTCCGAGCATATCTCCGACTTACAGTCGATAATGCGCATCGGGTTTTTATCAAGGCGTGTCAGACAGGTTTCGCAGAGCTTGTCCCGATATTTTTCGAAATATGCCTTGAGCTTCTCGTTATACGCTTTTTTGCAGACAGGACAGCCTATACTGTTGAGATTAAGCTTTAAATCCTTAACGCCGAGCCGCTTGAAAAACGTCAGGGCAAGCGTGATTATTTCCGCATCCGCAGCATCGGAGGTTCCGCCGAAGCATTCGATACCGAACTGGTGGAACTCCCGCAGTCTGCCCGACTGCGGCTTTTCGTAGCGGTAGCAGGATATTAAATAGTAGAGCTTTGTGGGCTGGGGGTTCGCATAGAGTGAGTTTTCTATAAAGCTGCGAACCAGCGAGGCAGTGCCCTCCGGCCGAAGCGTAATACTTCTGCCGCCCTTATCCTCGAAGGTATACATTTCCTTCTGTACTACATCGGTTGTATCGCCCACGCCCCGCTGAAACAGCGAGGTGTCCTCAAAGACGGGCGTGCGTATTTCCTTAAATCCGAATTCGGCGCAGACCGAGTGCGCCGTCTGTTCAATTTTTCTCCACAGAGGGCTGTCCGACGGCAAAATATCCTCGGTGCCTCTCGGTTTGTTTATCATGACTGTTTACTCCTTTTTTATTAATTACCTGCTGCCGCCGAGACAGATGTCTTCGATGAAGGACATTATCTCATCCTTTCCGCTTCGGGTTTCGGCGGAGAACGGAAAGAGGATGCTCTCGTCATCGAGCCGCAGTGTGTTGTATATTAGCGTAAGATTTGATTCTATCTGCGATTTTTTTAGCTTGTCAAGCTTTGTGGCAACAACAACGGGGCGATAGCCGAAGCTTCGTATCCACTCCATCATGGTGATGTCATCGTGTGTCGGCTTGTGTCTTGAATCAACAAGCTGTATTACCGCAGTGAGGTTATATCTGTTTTTGAGATATGTTTCTATCATGTCCGCCCACTTTGCCTGTTCCGCCTTCGAGACCTTGGCATAGCCGTATCCGGGCAGGTCAACAAGACGATATACATCTTTTATATTGTAGAAATTTATAGTTGCCGTCTTTCCGGGAGAGCTGCTTGTCCGTGCCAGCTTTGCACGGTTGGTAAGACAGTTTATAAGTGAGGACTTCCCCACGTTTGAGCGGCCGACAAAGGCAACCTCGGGAACAAATGTGTCCGGATACTGGTCGGGTCTTACGGCTGTGGCAAGCAGGCTTGCGTCAATATAATCCACGGATAATCACCTCTTTATCTATTCTTTGAGTTATTAAATCAGTTTACCTCGGAGGCTGTCACAGCAGTGCCGCAATGCTCCGGGATATTAACATACCGTGCGTTTACGGCTGTTTTTTTATGTACGCCGCCGAGCAGCGAATGATGAAGAACGGTGTTCATATCCTTTGCAAACACAAATTCCATGTTGTCCTTAACGACCGCAGGAAGCTCATCGTAGTCGCACTTATTTTCATACGGAATAATTACCTTTTTGACCCCGAATCTGAGTGCTGCAAGAGTCTTCTCCTTAAGGCCGCCGATGGGAAGCACGGTTCCGCGCAGCGTGACCTCTCCGGTCATGGCGATGTCGTGACGTACGGGAATTCCGAGCAGAGCCGAAACAAGGGCGGTTGTCATTGTGATTCCGGCAGACGGTCCGTCTTTGGGCACAGCACCCTCGGGCACATGGATATGTATGTCCTCCGACTTGTAAAAATCGTCCATGATTCCGAGCTTATAAGCATTTGCGCGGACATAGCTCAGCGCAGCCCTTGCCGACTCCTTCATAACGTCGCCGAGGTTTCCGGTCAGCTCAAGCTTACCGTTTCCCGGCATGACGTTCACTTCTATATCAAGGGTATCACCGCCCGCACTTGTCCAGGCAAGCCCTACAACGGCGCCGATTTTATCCTCCGCAGACAGCCTGTCTCTGTGATAGCGAGGCGTGCCGAGAATGGATTTTAAGCTTGCGGCGGTAACGGAAACACTATCGGCTTCACCTGCGGCAATGCGCCTTGCTGTCTTGCGGCAAACAGCGGCAATCTGATGCTCAAGCTCACGCACACCGGACTCTCTCGTGTATCCGTCGATAATGGCGGAATATGAGGATGCGGTAAATTTCAGCTGAGACGCCGTAAGTCCGTGCTGATGACGCTGCTTCGGCATGAGATATTTTTTTGCTATCACCGCCTTTTCGTCGGGGGTGTAGCCCTCGACTTCGATTACATCCATGCGGTCGAGCAAGGGCGCAGGAACGGTTTCAAGGCTGTTAGCAGTGGTGACAAATATTGTGTCCGACAAATCAAAGGGAAGCTCAAGAAAATGATCCCTGAAATTCCTGTTCTGTTCCGGGTCGAGAACCTCAAGCATTGCCGAGGCAGGATCTCCAAAGGCATCGCTTGACATCTTGTCGATTTCGTCAAACAAAATCAGCGGGTTCGAGGAACCGGCGTTCTTCACCGCATCAATAATGCGCCCGGGCATTGCCCCGACATAGGTTTTCCTATGTCCTCGTATTTCGGCTTCGTTTTTGATGCCGCCGAGGCTGACTCGCACATATTTGCGGTTGAGAGCCTCTGCAAGAGCCTTTACGATGGACGTTTTTCCCGTTCCCGGAGGGCCGACAAGACAGATTATGTTGCTCTTGGGTGCGCCGCCGAGAGAACGGACGGCAATGTATTCAAGAATCCTGTCCTTAACCTTTGTCAAACCAAAGTGGTCACGTTCAAGAATCTTTGCGGCACGGGCAATGTCGGTATTGTCGGTTGTGCGTATCTCCCAGGGGAGGGCGATAACCGTTTCGATATAATTTTGTATAACGCCGTATTCCTGAGAATTTATATTTGTGCGGCGAAGACGCTCAAGCTCCTCGCCGAGCTTTTCGGATACGGCCTCCGGAAGTTTGCGTCCTTCGAGGTTCTTTTTATATTTTTTAATATCAATTTCAATATCGTTATCATCGCCGAGCTCCTCGTGTATTGCCTTAAGCTTTTCACGGAGCAAATATTCATGGTTGCCTCTGTTCATATTCTCCTGAGCCTTTTCGGTTATATCCTTTTCAATAGCCAAAACTTCAAGCTCTGCGGATAGGCAGGAGTTCAAAAGCTCCAGACGACGGCTGACATTAAGTTCATCAAGAACAAGCTGCTTGTCGTCGGGTTTCAGCGGAAAGTTTGACGCAATTACGTCAGCAAGCTCTCCGGGGTTGTCGATCGAAAGCAACGAGGTAATAACATCGGTCGGAATACGTTCGTATATTTCCATGAAGTCCTCGACAAGGTGCATTGCACGGCGCATCAGGGCTGCCGTCTCCATACCGTTTTCGGGTTCTGTATCCGAAAGACGTACAGCGTTTACCAAGGTGTAATTTTCCGCCTCTGTATATCTTGTTATTCTGCCTCGGTGCAGACCCTCAACCAAAATTCGTACATTTCCGTCGGGTAAATTCAAGGTTTGATGAATCTCGGCAATGGTACCCGTATCTGCCAGATCACTGCGGTCGGGGTCGTTTATCGATATATCGTTCTGATAGCACAGAAAAACGGTTTTATCAGCTTTCATTGCCTGCTTGACCGCCGTTATTGACTGAGGTCTGCCTACATCAAAATGAAGTATCATCCCCGGAAATACGGATATTCCGCGAAGGGGAATAAGAGGCAGTGTATATCTTACTTTTCGCATATTTTAAAAATCATTCCTTTTATCATCTTGATTGAGCTGCAATTATCACATTCTAATATTATACTATTAAAACCGATAAATATCAAGTCTTTTTGATAAGAATATAAGCAAATTGGAGAAAAAAGCAAAAAAATTCGGCGGAAAGGCTTTGTCTTATATGAAAATAACAGTTCGAAGGTCGATCGAATTTTATTATATTCCGTATATTATGCTTTCATTGAAATTAAAGTTGTCTGTAAAATAAAAGTTATCATAAATTGAAAAACATTCAAAATATAAAAATGTGTTGATATAATAAATGTGAACCAAAAAACAGAAAATCAAAATTCAATGTGCTATAATGTTTTTTGGCGTAAAAAACAAATATCGAAATGAATTTTGATTTTCTATAAATTTTGTAACACAAAAAACAAAGAAACGTCAATATATAATTGGCGGTATAAGATTTTTATGATACATAAAGGCTCATAAAAATATAATTGTTTTATGTATCAGCTTTTACGGCTCTTTCCCAAAAACAGAGTTCCAACGCCTTCGCCCGCCGCAATTTTATATAAATTCTCAGGCTCGGAACCGTTTGTGATCACCATATCGATTCCGCACTCTCCGACCAGCTCCGCCGCATTCAGCTTTGTTACCATTCCGCCCGTTCCACGGCGTGTCCCTTCGCCGCCGGCACAAGCACGAATTTCATCGCTTATCTCATAAATCACCGGTATCAGACGTGCTTCCGGATCATTCGGATCTCCGTTGTAGAACCCGTTTATATCCGATAAGATTACCAGCAAATCCGCCTCCACAAGCCTTGCCACATATGCCGACAGGGTGTCGTTATCGCCGAACTCAATCTCATATGTGGATATGACATCATTCTCATTTACAATAGGTATAACCCCAAAGTCCAGCATCGTTTCAAACGCATTTTTTGCACTTTCATACCTACCCTCATCATCTAACACAAATTTAGTCAGAAGCACCTGTCCCGTGTTGTAGCCGTATTCCTTAAAAAACTTTTCGTATATGGATACAAGGCTTGCTTGTCCGATTGCCGCAAGAGCCTGTTTTTGCCGTGTAGTAGTGGGCTTTTCGGGCAGACCGAGCTTACCCACGCCTACGCCTATGGCACCGCTCGACACCAAAATAATCTCGTTACCCATATTCATCAGATCCGACAAGACACGCACCAAGCCGTCGATCCGTCTTAAATTTATCTTTCCCGACTCATGTGTCAGTGTCGATGTTCCGACCTTGACAACAATCCTCTTTTTATCCCCTGACATAAATCTCAAATCCTTTCACTATGGTTTAATCAAGCAAAGCAGCTAAAGCTGCTCACCGTATTGATCATAATTCTCGCCGAACTCCGTTAAGACGCTGCGCATCTCCTCGGGTGTATCGATTCTGTTTATTCTCTCGCGCAAGACCGCTCCGCCGCGCACACCCTTAAAATAATGCGACATATGCCGCCTACTCTCCAAAACTCCCCGGCGTTCACCCTTAAACCGCAGAAGAAGCTCAAAGTGCGCAAGCGCAACGGAGAGCCTCTCCTCCATATTCGGGGGCTTACACTCCTCTCCGGAGGACAGATAATGCAAAATGTCACGGAACACCCACGGATTCCCCTCCGCAGCCCTGCCGACCATTATCCCGGCACAGCCTGTATACTCAAGCATCCGTGCCGCCGACCTACCGCCGCAAATATCGCCGTTTCCAACAACAGGAATGCTGACCGCCCTCACGACATCACGTATAACATCCAAATCCGCCTCTCCGCTGTAAAACTGCTTCCGAGTTCTGCCGTGCACGGCAACGGCCGCCGCACCGTTTTCTTCGGCAATTTTAGCGACCTCCGTTGCATTTACACTATCCTCATCCCACCCGGCACGGATTTTTACCGTAACCGGCAGAGAGGTCGCACTGCTGACCGCCGCAACAACCTCTCCGGCAAGCTTCGGCGACTTCATCAGGGCGCTGCCGTCTCCGTTTCCGACAATCTTCGGTGCAGGACAGCCCATATTTATATCAATCATAACCGCTCCAAACGATGCAGCCTTTTCGGCAATCTGCGCCATAATCTCAGGCTCATGCCCGAAAATCTGAACGGCAACAGGGCCTTCATCCTCCTCCGATTCCAAAAGGTCAGCCGTCTTGCGGCTCTTGTAATACAGACCCTTTCCGGACACCATTTCGGTATACATCAATGCCGGGCCGAAGGGCTTTGCAATTATACGAAACGCCCTGTCGGTCACTCCTGCCATTGGGGCAAGCAGAACATTGTTTTCAAGCGTCAGTTCGCCTATTTTCAATTCGTGAATTATCATAATTACCTATCCAATCCGCCATTACCTATCCAATCCGTCAACACATATCCAATCCGTCAATACCTTTACAGTCCACCGCCATATAGCTTTCTGCGCACAGCTTATCTCCAAATATTTCCGCAAGGGCGGCCGCATTCTCCGTCAGTCGCTCCTTATCACTCTTTTTAAGGTGCTTTATCAGGGCTTCAAGCCTAAGCGCCGCCGACAGAGTCTCCGCACTCCACACGGCGGCAATTCCCTCTACACGGCGCAAACGTGTATATTTCGCACCCTTTCTGCCACCGCAATGCTCTCCGAGCCGACGCTTTAAATCTGTCGTGTACCCTGTGTACAGCGAATTGTCGGCACAGCGCAGCATATATACAAAATATGTTTTCTCATCATCCATTTTCTATTCCTCACTGTTATTCAGAAAATGCCGTCTGACCTCTGCCGCCAGAAAAAGCGAGCCGCAAACCACGGCGATTCCGCCTGTCGATTTAGCCTCCGAAAGCGCAGCACTCGCCGCATCTATGGGATTTTCAATCACTGTCGCTTCAATTCCGAAATTCTTAAATTCAGCGGCAAGCTCCTCTGCCGACGCACATCTCGGCATATCTATCTGCGTGACAAACACCCTTGGGTCAAGCGCAGCAAGCTCCCGAATATATGACGAAATATCCTTATCACTCATCATTCCGATACAAAGCTTCACCTTCCGCCCTTCTCTCCTCAGCGTCCTGCACAGTGCCGCCGCCGCCGGAGGATTATGAGCGCCGTCTATAATAAGTCCGCAGTCCAAACGCTCATATCTTGCCGGATTTGCTGCCGACTTCAGTCCATCTGATACGGCATTTTTTGAGATTTCAAATTCCCGTCCGCGCAGAACATTTACGGTTTCAAGCACAGCCGCCGCATTATACCTCTGAAACTCGCCCTCAAGGGACAGTGTGTATCGCACACCGTGCCACATAAAATCTCCGTTTTCCAATATCTCGGGCGGTTCGGCACGGCGAAGCTCTGAGCCTTGATCTCTGCATACGGATTCAATAACCTGTTCTGCCTCAATCGGCAAATTCGGATACACGACCACAGGACATCCCGGCTTTATTATTCCACACTTCTCCGCTGTAATTTTTTCTATGGTGTCACCCAAATACTGCATATGGTCAAACCCGATCGACATAATCAACGATACCTCGGGGTTCTCTATTACGTTTGTTGCGTCAAGCCTTCCGCCCAGGCCCGTCTCCAAAATCACAATATCGCAGGAATTATCCCTGAAATATTCAAGCGCAATCGCCGTGTCGAGCGCAAACTCCGATACCGGAACATTGTATTCTTCAATCGTTTTTCGGACGAAGGTGCATATTTTCGCTAAATCCTCATCGGAAATTTCCTCCCCGTCAATGCGTATTCTCTCGTTAAACCTTGTGATATAAGGCGAGGTAAAAAGCCCGGTTCTGTATCCGGCACGCTTCATTATTTCCGCAAGCGTTACCGCCGCCGAACCCTTTCCGTTCGTCCCCGCAATATGCACAAACCTAAGCTGATTCTGCGGATTTCCCAGCTTTTCGAGTAAACGCCGAAGCAAATCGTTTCCGAGAATCCGAGCAAATTTCGGTGTCCCGTGTATATATTCAATAGCCTGTTTGTAATCCATAGTTCTCCCACATCATTAAAGACTGCGGCACATTCAGCCGCGCCGCAGTCCTAAATATTACATTTTTGAATTATTTAAGCTTTTCTATACTTTCCAGTACCGTCTCAAGCATCGCTTTGTACTGTTCACCCTTTTTCCGCTCCTCATCAACGAGTGCGGCAGGTGCCTTCTCGATAAATCCCTTGTTGGAGAGCTTGCCCTCAACACGCTTTATCTCACCCTCTAAGCGTGCTTTTTCCTTATTGAGCCGCTCCAGCTCCTTCTCCTTATCGACAAGCTCGTCCAGGGGGAGCAGGAACTCTCCGCCCACAGCCGCAACCGAAACGGAGTTTTCGGGTATACCGCTCTTGTCGCCTTGAACGGATATTTCCGATGCGGAAGCAAGCTTAGCATAAAACGCCTCTCCCGCTTTGAAAACCTCAGGCTTGTCTGTTACGATATAGAGCTTTGCCTTTCTTGACGGCGGAACATTCATCTCACTTCTGATATTTCTGATCGCCTTTACAGATTCCATAATCATCTCCATATCCGAGCACGCCGCCGCATTTTCAAATTCGGCATTGTACTTCGGAAACTCGGAAATCATTATACTTTCACCCTCGTGGGGCAGTGCCTGCCATATTTCCTCTGTGATGAATGGCATAAACGGATGCAGAAGCTTTAAGGTGTTTGACAAAACATACACAAGCGTATTCTGTGCCGTCAGGCTGCTCTCTCCCTCTTTGCCGAATCTCGGCTTTACAAGCTCAATATACCAGTCACAGAACTTGTCCCAAATAAAGTCATACAGCTTTGAAACGGCAACTCCGATTTCGTACTTATCAAGATTTTCGCATACCTCACCTGCAAGCCTGTTGTATTCATGCAAAATCCACTTATCCTCAAGCTCCAAGGCCGACAGGTCAGGCTCGCTGCACTTGTCTATTGTAAGATTCATCAGTACAAACCTCGAAGCATTCCAAATCTTATTGGCAAAGTTACGGCTTGCCTCTACACGTTCCATATAAAATCGCATATCGTTGCCCGGTGAGTTGCCGGTGGCAAGAGTAAAGCGCAGTGCATCGGCACCGTACTTATCGATTATCTCAAGCGGATCGATACCGTTGCCGAGTGACTTGCTCATCTTTCTGCCCTGACTGTCACGCACAAGTCCGTGAATGTATACGTCCTTAAACGGCACCTCGCCCATATGCTCAATTCCCGAGAATATCATACGAGATACCCAGAAGAATATAATATCATAGCCCGTAACCAAGACCGAGGTAGGATAGAAATACTCCAGCTCCGGCGTCTTATCCGGCCATCCGAGAGTCGAAAACGGCCACAGTGCCGAGCTGAACCATGTATCCAGAACGTCGGGATCCTGCTTTACGCGGCCGCCGCACTTGGGACAAACCTCGATATCCTCCTTTGATACGGTTGTCTCGCCGCAGTCCTCGCAGTAGAATGCCGGGATACGGTGTCCCCACCATAGCTGACGGGAAATACACCAGTCATGGACATTTTCCATCCAGTGGGTATACGTCTTTGAAAATCTTTCGGGGATAAATCTTGTCTCGCCGTCCAAAACTGCCTGAAGCGCAGGCTTTGCAAGCGGCTCCATCTTAACAAACCACTGCTTTGAGGTAATAGGTTCAACCGTAGTTCCGCAGCGGTAGCACTGACCTACGTTGTGCTTATGCGGAACAACCTTAACCAAAAGTCCTTCCTTTTCCAAATCCTCAACCATTACGCGGCGCGCCTCATATCTGTCCATTCCCTCATACTTGCCGCCGTATGAATTGATTGTGGCATCATCGTTTAAAACCTTTATCTGCTCAAGGTTATGTCTCTGACCTACCTCAAAGTCGTTGGGGTCATGGGCGGGCGTAATCTTTACGCAGCCTGTTCCGAAATCCATATCAACGTAGTCGTCCGCAATGACCGGTATCTCTCTGCCCACAAGCGGCAAGATCAAGGTCTTTCCGACCAAATCCTTATATCTTTCATCATTGGGATTGACAGCAACCGCCGTATCGCCAAGCAGCGTTTCGGGACGGGTTGTTGCAATCTCCACAAATTCGTCACTGTCCTTTACGGGATACTTGATATGCCAGAAGAATCCGTCCTGCTCGGCATACTCAACCTCTGCGTCCGACAGAGCGGTGGCGCAGCTCGGGCACCAGTTTATAATCCGGCTGCCCTGATATATAAGGCCCTTATCGTAAAGGTTTACAAACACCTCACGCACCGCACGACTGCAGCCCTCGTCCATGGTGAACCTCTCTCTGTCCCAGTCGCAGGAGCAGCCGAGGGTTTTAAGCTGATTTATGATACGGTCGCCGAATTTCTCCTTCCATGCCCATACACGCTTTAAAAACTCATCTCGGCCGAGGTCGTATCTTGTAAGTCCTTCGTTTATGCGCAAGTCCTCCTCTACCTTGATCTGAGTTGCGATTCCGGCATGATCCGTACCCGGTATCCAAAGGGCGTTATACCCCTGCATACGCTTTGTTCTTATAATTATATCCTGAAAGGTTTCATCCAGAGCGTGACCCATGTGAAGCTGACCCGTAACATTGGGCGGCGGAATAACAATAGTAAATGGCTTCTTTGACTTATCCACCTCTGCGTGAAAATAACCCTTATCACACCAATTTTTATATATTCTGCTTTCGACCTGCTTCGGGTCATATGTTTTTGGCAGTTCCTTTGCCACTTAAATCACTCCTTATTGTTCTCTTATGTTTTACATCAATTAATAACGTTTTGCATTAATTAGTATATTATATCATATAAGCTACATCTTCGCAAGTCCTTTTCCCAAGAATTGAGACTTTTACTGTTAAGTTTTCGTATTTTACAGCGCTCTTTCATCCCCGTGAAAGAACAGAGCAACCGTCCCCGGTCCCGAATGGCTGCCTATCGTTGTGCCTATGTCATATATTTCAACATCTCCGCTTATATTCGGGAAGCGCGCGGTGACAGTCTCCGCAAGGCTTTTCGCATCGTCATAGCAGTCCGAGTGACAGATATAGCATTTGCCGCAGTAATTCTCACCGCCGTCGGCGTGCTCTGCCATTTTATTAACAATCTCCGCCATAACCTTTCGCTTTGTGCGAACCTTCTGCCTGGGAATAAGCTTCCCCTCAGAGTTCATGTTAAGCAGCGGACATATCCCCAAAAGCGTCCCCACCATACCGGAGGTTTTAGAAATTCTGCCGCCCTTAATATAAAACGTAAGATCGGTAGAAAAAAACCAATGATGAATTTTCAATCTGTTGTCCATTGCGTAATTGTAAAGCTCCTCTGCCGAAGCCCCGGCATCACGCAAATCTGCCAGGTCATCCAGAAGCATACCGTAGCCCGACGAAGCGCCGAGAGAGTCAATAATCCATATATGTCTGTCCGGGAACTCCTGCAGTAAATCCTCAGCAGCAAGGCAGGCAGAATTATATGTGCCCGACAAGCCGCTTGACAAACAGACATAAACTATATCCCGTCCCTCTGCCAGATATGGTCTGAAAAACTCACTGTAATCCTCAGCATTCAGCTGCCAGGTACGCGTTTCGCCGCCGTCCCGCATTGCCTGATAAAATTCCGGAAAGGACAGAGTCTGTCCCATATCGTCAACATACTCCCGTTCGTCAATGCTGTAATGAAAACAGATAGGCTCAATCCCTCTGCGTCTGAAATGCTCACAGGTCAAATCCGCGGTCGACCCTCCGCACAAAACATAATTTGTCATTCAAACCATATCCTTTCTGTATCAAAAATATGAAAACCGTACCGCAATCAGTGTACAATTTTACCGATAACGGAGAATACTGCAAATGCCAGAATATCAACAACCACTACCGTACACCCGACCGGCGTCGAAAATACGATTGACAAAAGAATCCCTGCCGCAGCACATATCACCGACAGCACCGCCGAGCATACTACCACCTGCTTGAATCCCCTAAACAGCCGCATTGACGATATGGCAGGGAAAACAATCAGCGCCGAGGTCAAAAGTGAGCCGGCAAGGTTCATCGCAAGTACAATTATCACGGCGCAAACAACCGATAAAACAGTGTTATACACTCCTGAAGGAATTCCCGACGCCGAGGCAAAGCTCTCGTCAAACGTAACCGCAAAAATTCTGTTGTACATCAGTACGAACAGACCTATCACCACCGCTGACATAATAACGCAAATCCACACATCCGCAGGGGACAGTGTGAGAATTGCGGTTGAGCCGAACAGCGTGCCGCACACATCTCCGCTTACATTTGAAGATACCGGGAAGATATTCATTAAAAGATACCCGACCGCCAAGGCTCCCACCGACAGCATTGCCAGGGCAGAATCTCCCTTTATCATAGACCGCCTCTGTGTCGCCAGCAAGAGAACGGCACATACAATCGTCACAGGCATGACTATTACAAGCTCGTTATTTACACGCAGAACCGTTGCCACCGCAAGCGCACCGAACGCAACGTGCGACAGACCGTCACCCATGAACGAATACCGCTTCAGCACGAGTATGACGCCGATAAGCGATGAACAGAGCGCAATCAGAATCCCGGCGATGAACGCATATCTTATAAACGGATAGCTTAAATATCCCGAAACGCTTCTCAACGCATCAAGCACGGCAATCACCTCCGGGATTTATAAAACGCTGTCCTGCTTCGCTGACTTCATATTCTGCGGCAGTGCCGAAAAAAAGCTGTGTATCGCCTATATGCAAAATATGTGTGGCGAACCTGAGCGCCGCCTTTACATCGTGAGACACCATTACTATCGTCATATTATCCTCTCTGTTCAGCTTTTTCAATATAGAATAAAGCTCCTCGGTCACGGCAGGGTCAAGACCCGTAACAGGCTCATCAAGCAAAAGTATATCACTTGCGGCACACAGAGCCCTCGCCAAAAACACACGCTGCTGCTGTCCGCCGGACAGATCTCGGAAGCTCCGCTTTGAAACCCCGTCAATTCCAAGCCGCTTCATTACCGTCAAGGCAGCCTCCTTATCGGATCTCCCGAAAAACGGTCTGCGCAGCTTTGCACAGCAGCCCGACATAACGACCTCTCTGACCGTTGCCGGAAAATCCTTTTGAATATCGGTCTGCTGCGGAAGGTAGCCCATTCCCGATGCGACAAGCATCTCGTCAATCTCTATTTTGCCGCTGACAGGCTTAATAAGCCTCAGCAGTGCCTTAATAAGCGTACTCTTTCCCGAGCCGTTCTCACCGACTATACACAGGTAATCACCTTTATTTACACTGAAATTAATGTTTTTTGTCACCGTTCGTCCTTCATAGCCGAGAACGACGTCCTCACAAGTTATCTGAGCCATAAAACCCTCCGTTTTGCCGCCGTGAACAGGCAGATTTACATATCACCGGATATTATGAATAAAATACTATCTTAAATTCAAGGCGCAGCAGGCTTTTATTCTGCGCCGAGCGCAGTTTTCAGCACGCCGAGATTATCCTCCATAATCGACAGGTACGCAGCTCCAGCCTGTATATCTCTGTCGGATACTGCCTGCATTGAATTCATCTCAAGTATAGCAACATCGCTCACACCTGCCGCAGAGATAACCGACTCCGCCGTTTTTTTATCGGAATTATCGGTTGTCAGAACATATTTCACACCGGTATCCTTAAGCTTTTGAGCAAGCTTTAAAACTGTGTCAAAGCTTGCCTCCGTCTCGCTCGAGCAGCCGGGAAAAGCCGCAGTACAATCCAGACCGTAATCATCCGCAAGATACAAGAAAGGAAATCTGTCTGCAAATATGAGAGTCTTGACGGACGCCGCTTCGCAGGCTTTTTTGTATTCGCCATCCAATGCCGCAAGCTTTTCAACGTATTTTCCGGCATTCTCCCTGTACTTATCCCCATTTTTGGCATCCAACTCCGAAAGCTTTTCCGCAAGGGCTGTGCATAATTTCTCGGCACGCCGCAGTGACAGCCAGATATGCTCATCCGCGGCATCATGATCTTCATGCTCTTCATGCACTTCATGCTCCGCCGCAATATCCTCACGCTCTGCCAATATACTGCCGTTTAGGTTTTCCATACACGAAAAGCCCTCCGTATTGTCGGCAGATTTTTTTAATATTTCCTCTATCGGCTTATCGGATACGCCGCCGTTGTAAACCAAAAGGTCACAGCCCGAAATCCTGATTATATCCTCTGCCGACGGCTGATAGCTGTGAATGTCAACTCCGTTTTTAAACAGCATTGACGCCTCTGCGGAATCACAGTCGCCGATAATATTTTTCACCCAGTCGTACATGGGATATGAAGTACACACTACTTTTATTTTTCCGTCTGCCGCACCGCTGCCACTGCCGCAGGCACAAAGCGAAATCACGCAGAACAGAGCGGTAATCAACACCGAAATTTTATTGAATAATTTCATATTTGTATTTACACTCCAATTTGTATTTACACTCCAATTTGTATTTACACTCCAATTTGTATTCATCCTCAGTTGTCAGTATTTCCCGGACGCACATCTGTATATTCGTCTTAAAAGCCATTATCTATTATCCCACTGTTTGCCCAATATGTCAAGTTAAATTTTTTCTTTCAATAATTAAAAACTGCTGCACGCAAAGCCGTGCAGCAGCATATCTAATATATTATTTCACTTCACGAATACAAGCTGATTCAAAATAGACAGAAGCTCTCGTATATACAATGGCGGCAAAATAAACAGATTTACCGGTGCGGAATACGCATATGTTTCCATACCGAGTTTCTGTGCAATCAAGCCGGCGCGATACAGATGATAATTACTCGTGACTATCACTGCCCTCGGATTCAAGCCATCCTTCTCTATTATCGCTTTTGAGTACAGAAGATTCTGTCGTGTGTTTTTCGCCTGCTCCTCCCTTATGATACGGCTTTTTTCTATTCCGACCGCAGTAAGGTATTCCTCCATACACTGTGCCTCGGAGATATTCTCATCATCGCCCTTGCCGCCGGTCACAATACACATACTCTGCGCATGCTTCCGAAGATATTCCGCAGCGGTATCAAGCCTGTCCGCAAGCGTTGTACTCGCCTTAGTGCCGTTGACCTTACAGCCGAGCACAATTACCGTTCCGTCAACCTCGGTGTCCGATGCCGCACCGACGACCTTTACGGTTATGATTATTACAAAAGCAGCCGCCGCAAGCACCGCAGCAAGAAAAATCCCGCAGACTATCCGCCCGAACGTATGCTTCAGCGCATTTTTAATAACCGAATCAACAATAGGCTTGTACCATCCGTACATAAGCAAAAGCAACGCCGCAGCCGCCCCTATACAATTTCCGTAGTCTATGCCTATCCAAAGGGACGTGAGCAAAAACCATATCAAAAGCACTGCGCCGACCGCAGTGATAACTGCTTTTGTCCTTGTTTTGGCATTATTCGTAAGCTTATCCATACTGTTTCGAGTTATCAAAACCGTCCGCCTCGGGTGCAGCTCCGTATACACGCTTCGATAAAAGCCAGTCATACATTTCGCCGCAGGTATACGCATTTATCCATGAATTATGTCCTACACCGCAGCACACGGTGAGCCGTGCGTCTCCGCCGCATTTATTGACAGCATCAACCATCTTACGGCTTTCCTCACAGTAAACGACCGGGTCCTCATCACCGTGAAACGCCCAAACCGCAACATTTTTCAGCCTTCCGGCATTCCAGTACATACCCCCGCCGCATACGGGAACGATCGCAGCAAACCACTCCGGATGCGACATCGCCATCTGCCACGTCGCATAGCCGCCCATGCTTGCACCTATCATATAAACCCGTGCTCTGTCACAAAATTCACTGTTGATTGCATATTCAATAAATTCCTGAAGCTGTTCAAATATATCAAACCAGCTGTCGGCATAGCACTGCGGCGCAAATACAACCGCATTGTTATCAAACCTTTCCGATTCTACAAAAAACGGATTTGTTGCTATCTTGTCTATATCGTCGCCTCTGCCGCCCGCACCGTGCAGGAATATAATTATCGGATACTTTTCGTCAGTTCTGAAATCCGCAGGCTTCCTCAAAATATACTTTAGCTTTTTATAGCTGTGCATCTCAGTTATATACATTACACCTAACCTCGCAATGTAAAATTTTAGCTCTGCTTATTATATATCAGTTTAAATCATATGTCAAGTTAAAATTCAGCAACAATTCCATAGTCGGCATAGTCAAAAATACGTGCACGCCTGTCGGGGTTTATAGCAATCACCGTCTGCGCATTTTCGATTGCACAGGTATGATGCACCGCACCCGAAATCCCGATTGCAATGTAAATCTTCGGGCTAACATTTTTCCCCGTCAAGCCAATCTGCGCCGAATAATCCATAAGTCCCATATCCACAAGCCCGCGCGATGCACAAAGCTCCGCACTGAGGCCTTCGGCAAAATCCCGAAGCCTGTCAAGGCTGTCCGCAACGCCTCTGCCGCCCGACACAATTATCTCGGAATTATCGGACGAGCATCTGACCGTTGCCATCTGCGGAAGGGAATCGCATTTTATCTTTGCGATAACATTCCCCGACCTTGCAGGGCGGTACATGAGCAGCCTCTCTCCGTCCGTCTCAAGCTTGGTGCAGTCCGCACAAAGTCCTGTGTTCAGAAGTGCCGCCGCTATCGGCGCACAGCGTCGTCCGGTCAGATCCGCATTCCACAAGATGACCTCCGGCTTCTTTTCCCTCGCCATTTCGGAAATTTTATACGGATCGAAGGTATCTATTTTCACAACATTTTCCGCTATCGCACAAGCCGCAGGTATCACGGCATCGCCTACCGCCCATATCTCACCGAGCTTATGTTCTGCCGGAACTATCATTTCACTCTTCCGTGCCTCGCTTCGAAGCCGCTCTATAAGCGGCAGAAGCTCTTCCTTTTCAATAAATCTGCATCTTCGGCTGCCGGTTTGGTTTTCAAACACGCGCATAACCTTTGTGGGCGAACCATTTAAGCCGCAGCGTGCGGTGTCAGCGCCCAGCTCCGCATTTGTCCAGACCTCAACCTCTCCGATTTTTGAACGCAGCCCGGGAAATCTTAGCTCACAGATACGCTCAATCGTCAGAAGTGTCGGCAATTCCTGCGTCTCACTTCCGAGCCTTGTCATACAGGTTATTTCGCCGTTTTCGGGTTTTCCCACTTCCATTACATTGCAAATCGGCACCATTTTAAGCATTGTCGCAAGGCAAGGTCCGACCTGGGCGGTATCTCCGTCAGTGGTCTGTCTTCCGCAGAATATTATGTCGGGGCAAAGTCTTTTCATCGCCAGCGACAAGATATATGAAGTCGCCAAGGTGTCGGAGCCGGCAAAGGCAGAATCGCAGAGCATGATAACCCGAACCCCCAGCCTCGTCAGCATTTTAAGGCGGTTCTCCGCCGACGGCGGACCCATGCTTACAACCGTCACATCCTCCGTTATTCGCAGTGCGCTCTCTAAGGCACATGCATCAAAAGCGTTCAGCTCTCCGTCAATTATCTTTACACATACAACCGCTTTCATATATTCTCCCCTTTTATGTAAGCCTATCTGCCTTGGTAAATCGGCGCAAGCGCATCATGCACCTGCTTGTAGGTTTTAAATATCTCGGCATATCTTGCGTGATTTTCGCTGTTCGGAAGCGTGGTGGCAACCGTCTCGTTGCAAACGGAAAGCGCCTGTTCAGCATCCGTAAACACCCCTGCCGCAATCCCGGCAAGCATACTGCTTCCAAATGAGGAATCACTGTATTTTCTGACTACCAGCTTTACATTTAACACATCAGCCGTGATCTGCCGCCACAGAGGACTCTGACCGCCGCCGCCGATAATCGTTGCGCTGTCCTCATAGCTTATTCCTATTCCGTCGAGTGCCGTCTTGCAGTCCAGAAGCGACATTGAAACCCCCTCTAAAACCGCACGTGTGAAGTGCGCCTTGGTATGCCCGGCACGGATTCCCACAAAGCTTCCGCAAAGCTTCGGATCGGCGTAAGGCGTAAGCTCACCGTTCAGATACGGATGGAACATAAGCCCCTCCGCACCTACCGGAACATTCTCTGCGCCGCCGTCAAGCTCACGATAATCACCGCCGAAGGTGTCACGATACCAGCGGTATGATGCGGCACAGGATTTTGTCGCTGTTCCCGGGTACCAAAGTCCGTCCACCACATGTGAATAATTTATCAAATGCCTGTTCGGATACGGCTTATCGGTGACCACGCAGATTCTTCCGGCCGTAGCAAGCTTCACGGTCATTCTGCCCTTCAAAACTCCGCCTGCGGCGAACACCTCCATGACAGTATCTGTCGTTCCGCAAATTACGGGCGTGCCTTCGCAAAGCCCCGTATCTGCGGCAGCTGTCGCAGATATCCCGCCGACCTTATCCGTCGGCTTTACTATTTCAGGCAGCATTCCTGTATCAATGCCCAAAACTCCGCACAGCTCCTCCGACCAGGACAGAGTGTTATAGTCGAACATCATGCTTCCCTCTGCCTCAATAAAGTCCGTCACATAGTCTCCGGTCAGAAGATGTCTGACATAGTCCTTTGCAAATACCACCCTGTCTATCTTGGAGAACACCTCCGGCTCGTTGTTCTTTATCCACATAAGCTGCGGCAGCGTCCATATGGTATCCGGCTTGTGGAGAACCTGTCTGTCGATAACCTCCGCATAATTCCGCTTAAGGTAATCAACCTCTGCGGTAGAGCGAGTATCCGTCCAGTAGATTGACGGGCGCAGAACATTGAAGTCCTTATCCATAACCACTGCGGTATGAGTTGCCGCATCAAGAGACACACAGATAATATCCGAGGGTGAAACTCCGCTTTTCTCCAACACCGCACGAATATTTTCGCGGGTCGCATTGTACCAGTCAATGGGGTTCTGCTCCGCCATACCGGGGTTTGGATAAAGTGTGGGATATTCCACCGTGTTTGTCGCCTCAATTTTTCCCGTTTCCGACAGCAGCGTTGCCTTGGATGCGCCGCCGCCGAAGTCTATACCGAGTAAATACTTCAATTCAACACATCTCCTACATCTAAATTCTCACCGTATATGCCGGCCGCAACACCTCTTGCCTTTAACGCCTCATTATCCTCGTGGGCGATGAGCCATTTGTTCTTTCTGAAAAGAAGCTTATCCTGCGGCTCGCCGTCAAGCGGAACATTCGTCCCCTCCGGCAGAACCACGACGCAGCCGAAGCCCTCCTCCGACACCTCGCAGGGGCAGAAGTGCAGCGTGGTTGCATATACCTCTATAACCTCACCGGCTTTTATGTAAAACGCCTTTATATTCTCCGAATTATAGCGGTTATCGCCCTCCATTTCCGGCAGTCTGCCGAGGAAAAGCACCAAATCGGTCACCGCAACGTTTACCTCGGAATTTTTGTGCCACTCAAGAGCGTTTAGCTTTGTTGAATGACCCCAGCAATAGCCAACCTGAATCGGAAGCTCACCGAATACTTCACATTTAAAGTATTCGGAAATGTCCAATGCCTCAAGCTTTGCCGTTGACGCCTCATAACATGAGCCCTCGGACGGCATTTCGATTGTTCCTGCCGCCTTAATTATTTCAGACGCATCTATATCAATAACACGTCCGTATTCCGTAAATTCTTTGTCTGAAGTTGTATAATATTTCATATCCGTCTCTCCGTTTAAATTATATTTTTCAAGCACAGCATTGCCGATATAACCAAAAATTGCGGACAGGCATAAGCCTGCCCGCACAGCGGTTTTAGTTATTGAGCCACTTATGCTCTTCATCGGTCGTCATATAGAAGCCTCTGTCCTCACCCGCCATTATCCACAGATAATAGTTATCATATCCGGGCGCAGTGTGGAATGGGTGATAACCTCTCGGGATTTCAACAAAGTCTCCCGACTTAACGGTGTAAACCTCGTCTATATCGCCCTCCATGGTGTACACTCTCTGAATACCAAAGCCCTGAGGCTTCTTGAATTCATAGTAGTAAATTTCCTCTGTCTCAGCCTCTGTCGGCATGTTGTCATCATCGTGCTTGTGGGGCGGATAGCTTGCCCACTGGCCACCCTTAACGAACGCCTCGCCTATATAGAGCATATTTGAGTCAACTCTCTCATCAAGAATAAAGTGAGCCTCTCTCTCCCAGCCGGGCTTACCCAGATTCTTTATAACCACATCCTCCGGGTTAATGATTGCAGGCTTAAATGCCTTATCCGACGGCGACTTACATACAGCGATCGAAACCTCTCCGACAGCCTCCACCGTGAACGGGGTGTTTGCCGGAATGTAAATACAGGTTGCCGCACCGTCAAAAACGTCCTTTCTGCGGCCTGCGTCCTTGAATTCAAAGCCATCGCCGGAAACATTGCACTTACCTCCGAGGATTACCAGTGCGTATTCCTTTCCGCTTTCTCTGTAAGACTTTTTGTCGCCGTCGGCAAGACGCAGCATATCCATCTCAACCTTTTTACAGCTGCTGTTGTCCTTGGTGATTATCTCAGACTTGCCGAATTTCTTATTCCATGTTTTTTTCAAATTCATCATATCCACGCTCCTTTAAAAATTCTATTACCTCATCGAGCTGCGGAACACCGTCTCTCGCACCTATGTGGGTACATTTTAATGCCGATACCGCACTCGAGAAAATACACGCCTTTTCGTATGTCATACCGTGGGTCAGCGCAAAGGCAAAAGCCCCGTGAAACACATCTCCGGCACCGTTTGAATCCACCGCCTCAACCTTAAAGGCAGGGTAATGAACAATCGGCTCACCTCCACAGTATAACACACCTCCGTCACTTCCGCAAGTGACTGCGACCATTTTCGGCTTATATTTTTCATAAAGCGCACGCGCCGCCGACTCTGCGGAAGCCTCACCCGTGTGACCCTTTGCAAATTCCTCAGATGGAATCAATATATCCGCATAGGGCAAAAGCCTGTCTACTCCGTCATACAAGCCGCCTGCGTCATATAAAACCAAGGTTCCCGACTCGTTCGCCGCCTTGGCCGCTTCAATCGCCGCCTCCAGCTCGTTTCCGTCAATCATCAGAAGCTTTGCGGATTTGACAGCCGCCATCTGTTCCTCGGACAGCTCAAGGGGCGGTAAATTTCCCTTGTTGAACACGCAGGTTCTCGACGCCGTCTCGCCGCTCAGCCATATATAAGATGAAAACGCCGAATATCCGCTCTTGACATCGACAAGCGCATCCGACACATTGAATCTGCGCATATCCTCAATCAAAAATCTGCCGCTGCTGTCATCGGACAAAACGCCGATGTATGCACATTGTGCGCCGAGCTTAGCCGCTGCAACAAGTCCCGTTCCACAGGGACCGCCGCCGCACTCAACAACGTTGTCGGCGCGGAGCTTTGTGTCCTCCGTGGGATAGTGCGGCACAGTAACCAACGTATCATGCACATTTGCGCCGATACCCACTATTTCCGGCAAAGCCGCCGGGTCTGATTTCCCTGCACTTGTTTTCATGCCTTGTTTTCAGCTCCCAAAAGTCTGATTTTTTCCAGACCGAATTTTTTAACATTTTCGATTGCGTCCTTCATGAACAGGTCAATGGCAATCAAATCTCTCGATGTTTCAAAAACCTTATCCAAGAAGGAATAGCATACGTCCGTGCCGAAGTTAATCTTCCTGATACCGGCCTTAACCGCCGCCTGAATCTGGTCGTCGGGCACTCCGCTTCCGCCGTGGAGAACAAGATGCGCCGAAACAGCACTGTGAATATCGGCAATCCTCTGTATATCAAGGTTAGGCTTCTTTTTATATCTGCCGTGAGCTGTTCCGACAAGAATCGCCAAAGCGGCCACGCCTGTTGCGTCAACATAGGTCTTTGCCTCATCAACGGTTGTAAATTCGCCCATGCTTTCGTCGTTTACCGAGCCAACATGGCCGATTTCACCCTCAACGGCAACGCCTACCGCACCGCACATTTCAACTATGTCCTTGGTGTATGCGATATTTTCGTCAAGCTCGCACGCCGACTTGTCAATCATTATGCCGGTTGCGCCCCAACGCAAAGCCTTGGTTGCCTCCGCCTTTCCTGCGCCGTGATCCAAGTGGAAGCAAATCGGAACGGATGCCGCCTTTGCCGCAGCAAGCACGATAGGCGATACATAGTACCCCTCTTTATTGGTGAACAGTCTGCTGTAGCTCTGGATAATAACCGGAGCCTTTGCCTCCTCTGCAGCTTCAACAATACCCATTACCGTTTCCATATTGTAAACGTTGAAGGCAGGGACGGCAAAGCCGCCCGCCTCAGCCATATCAAGTATTTCCTTTAATCCTACAAGCATTGAAGTACAACCTCCTCAACTGTCATAAGCTCGATTCCCTCGGGTTTTGTCGCAGACAAGAGCTCATACTCATCGGGACTCTCGGTAACAAGGATCTCAGTATCCATATTTTTCGCATTGATCCATCTGTCCTCAGCGACACGCTTCATAACGTCCGGCATATACTCGTTCATAATAAGATTTCCGGCAAGCATGGTGTCACGTCTGTTCAAAAGCATTTCGGACACCTCGCCGCAGGCAGAGAGAATCTCTCTGATCGGCTCAGTTTCCTCAAGCGAACGTGCAAGCCAGTGCGAATCCTGTGCAGTGTACTTTTTCGCTCCCTTTTTAACATTGAGCTTTCCGTCCTTGATAAGCTCGGCAACATACGCCGTAAATGTCTTTGCCTGCGCCGTCATGCCAACATCCCATTCCTTATATTCGCGGAGCATAACCTTAGCATCCGCCGGGTCGTAAGCCACAACCGTCTTGTACTGCGAGAAGACTTCGGCTGCCTTTGACATAACATCCTTTGTCTCCTGTGCTGCGCCTACGAGGAATGACATTTCATAGCCTGTATCGGGTTCGTCCGCAAGCACGGTGAACTCAACGCCTGCCGCCTCCAGAAGCTCAATCGCACGCTTTGCATTTGTGCAGCTGTTGTACATTGCAGTCTTACCGATAACGAACAGTGTATCCGTCTTTGCGCTGTGCTTCTCTGCCGCAGCCTTTAGTGCATCACATATAGCTGTCTTACCGTATACATTTCCGCTCTTTTCTATATTATCGAGCATTGTATTTACATATTCCGGTGTCTCGCCGTTTAAAGCCAGCTCAAGCTTAACCTCGCCCACAACCTTAACGGGGTCCCAGCCGGTAACACATTCCTTTGTGCACGCCTCACACATTGCGCACTCATAAATATTGTCCGCAACACCGGAGAGAGGCTCCGCCTCTCTTTCAACAAGCGACAGAGCAAGCATTCTCGCCCTCGCATTGTTTCTCTCCTGTCCCGTTGCATTGCCGATGGGGCAGATGTGACGGCACATCCAGCAGAAGCGGCAGCTATCAATTATTTCCTTACTTTTTTGCGAAATTAACATTTGCCATACCTCCTTATAAGCCCAGCTTGAACGGATTCATAATACCGTTCGGGTCAAGCTGCTTCTTTATTCCCTCGAACACCTGCATCGCAGGGCCGTACTGTTCCTTCATCAATCTGCCAAGCTTAATACCTACGCCGTGATGGTCGTTTACCACACCGCCGTTAGCCAAAGCGGTTCTTACGCCGCAGTTCCAGATCGCCTGATGCAGACGCAAAGCCTCGTGGGGATCCTTGGGAACCTTGTCGCCATCCACGATAAATCTGTCGTAAATCATGCAGCCCCACTCATACCAGTGTGAGAAGTGAGCAATAAACCTCGCCTGGGGGAAGTTGGTTTCAATCGCCTTCTTCATCTCCCAGTAAATCTTTTCGATCTTGTCATAGGGTGCAATTGTATCCATAGTACCGAAGCACTGAGGAAGATCCATCATGTTTCCGGGATAGAAGAAGGTTATCTTCTCATCCCACCACTTTTCGCCGTATTCAGAGCCTAAGTCCTCTGCACCGTACTTGTTGAATATATCCATCAAAATCTTATGCTCAACCTCAACCAGTGCAGCCGGACCCTCATAGGCAACATTCATAAATGCGCCCTTCTTCTCAACGCCGACAATCTTCTTGATAAGTGTCGAAGTCTCAGCCTCGTCATACAGACGCATAACCGACGGCTTGAACTTTTGAAGAAGCTCTCTGCCCGCATTGAACGCATCGGTCATGTTGTGGAACAGGAAGCCTCTGAACCTGCGCTCCTCGGGCTGCTCGTATATTCTCATCTGTGCCTTGGTCATAACGCCCAATGTGCCCTCTGAACCGATAAATATCTGGTTGAGGTCGGGACCTGCCGCATGCTTTGGCGCAGGTGATGTTTCGATAATATCACCGTTGGGGAGAACAACCTCCATCTGCAGTGTCATATCGTCGATTTTGCCGTACTTTGTTGACGAAACGCCGATACCTCTGTGGGCGAGGAAGCCGCCGACAGTCGAGCAGGTCAGCGAGCTGGGGTAATGCATTGTTGCATAGCCCTTTTCGTTTGCCGCCCATTCAATATGCTTGTATATCGCACCGGTTCCGCATTCTATGTACATTCCCCGGGTGTTTACATCATAAATCTTGTTCATACGCTTGGTGTCAAGCAAGATTCCGCCGACAACGGGGATCGCACCACCCTGGGTTCCGCCGCCGCCGCCCCAGGTCGTAACCGGGATCTTATAGTAATTGGCGATTTTAAGAACCGCAGACGTCTCCTTAGCGTCCTTCGGCGCAACAATTATGTCCGCCTCCGGCATTCTTTCACCTCTGTCCGCCCACATACGCGAAAGCCAGAAATAGTCAACCGAATGGGTCAGCTTATCGATCTCGCGCGTGGAACAATTTTCTCTGCCTACAGCATCCTCAAGTTCGGACGCTATAATATCCATCATAAAACTGTTAAGCTGCATTACTGCTCCTCCTAAAATTATATCATAATTTTCCGTCCCCAAAGGTTCGGATATCCTTGTCAAAAATTATGTGTCTTACGAATTTATATCGTCAAATTCAAGCTCCGGAATGTACTTGCAGAATTCCTCAAGCTCCTCCTTGTAAGTGCCGTAAACCTCGCTCATATGGTGAATGTACGGACCGTTGATCAGCTTTTTCTCGAGCTTTGAAAGATCCTCAAATTCTGCCCACATATATGTTCCGAAGGTGTTCGGTCCATCCGTTGTGGTAAACTCTCCGCCAAGCAGAGTGTAACGTCCGCGGTCGCCCTGGAATCTTGCAATCGTATAATCTCCATCCTTGACTCTGAAGCTCGGCTTCGTGTTGTAAAGCCTTGCCTGCTCGCCGTCCTTTTTCATTGAATAGGGGAACGGTCCGCAGTGCCACAAAAGCTCGGAATTTTTATTCTGCGGATTTCTCAGAGTAAATTCGCCGAACAGCGGCTTCTGCTTTCCTCTTGCCGCACACATCAAAAGTGCCTGAGTTATTGCGCCGTGAAGGTCGGATTCACAGGTAACGATATATCCCATATCATAGAGGATGCTCATGGCAAGGCATGGATTTGCACCGAACGCCTGGGGCATACAGGTCCAGCATTCACTGAGCATAACGTCCGCATCAGTGTCCTCAAAGGCTTCGATATATGCATATACAAAGGTCAGCATCTTTTTAAGAAGCGCATCATCCAATCCTGCCACATCGTACTTCGTCTTAAGCTCTGCAACGTCCGCTGTCAGCTGTTCGTCCTTCTCCTCAAGCAGACGATTCAGCTTTTGGGTCATAATCGTCATATTCATGGTCGAAATGTTTATGCCGAACTTCTCGGTTATCTCAAGCTCGTTTGACATAACGCTCTTAAACGGATTTAGCCTTGTACCTATCTGAGTGACCTTAAGCTTCTTAAAGTTTTTAACCATGCAGGCAACCGACATGAACTTCTTTAAGCCCTCGGCAAAAATATCGTCTGTCACCTGACAGTTTTCTATGTATGAAAACGGAACTCCGAGACGTCTCATCTGCTTGCTGATGGCAAACAGTCCGCACTGACAGTCGGTGTAACGAGTACCGTCCTCCTCAAATTCCATATCCTGCGGCCCCCACAGGAGTGTCGGAAGATTCATCATCTTCGCAATCTGTCCTGCGGCTTCCTCGTTTCCGAAGTTGCAGTTGATAATAAAAATGGCGTCAACACCCTGCTTTTCAAACTCCGCTTTGATTTTCGGGCACTCGCTCGTCTCAATCAAAAGACCCTCGTCATTTAAAAACTCCAAGTCCACAAATTCGGTGTTTTCATCTGTAAAATTCTCTTTTATGTACTTTACAACAACGTTTTTGTTGTCAACCGCCTTGCTCGGCTGAAATATGCCCTTACGCGTTGCCGCGTCAGCAAGCCAGCGTCTTTCCGGAACCAGTCCGATTTTCAGCTTATAATCAAGCATTTCCGTCAACTCCTGAATTTTAAAAATAATTTTTATTTTTAGTTTAATTTTTTCACGATTATCATAACATAAATGAAATAAAATTTCAATACCTTTTTTAAAATTTTTTCAAAAAATTTAGAAATTTACACGTTTTCCGGGTTTTTGGGCATAAAATCGAGCTTTTGCGCTTATTAAACCGTTTTTATACAATTCACAAACCGTGCTGACGCATAAAAAATCCTGCCGTACGGCCATGCACAGCAGGATAAATCTCATCGTTATCTTTCGATCCATATAATATTTTTATTTCGCTTAAACCATGTCATCTGTCGCTTGGCATATCGCCGTGATTCACGCTTGATATTTTCGACAGCATCGCAAAGACTGCACTCTCCGTCAATATATTCGATAAGCTCCTTATAGCCTATTGCCTGCATAGCGGTGGAATTTCGCCTGATTCCCATGTCAAGAAGCCGTCTGACCTCAGTCTCCAGTCCCTGCTCCATCATCATATCCACACGCTTGTTTATCCTGTCGTAAAGTCTTTCCCTATCCATGGTAAGTCCATAGATTTCCGCATCATAGCGCGGTTCTCTGACAGACAGCCTGTCCGCCTCAGTCTTTGTCATTCCCGAGGTCTTGCAAATCTCAATCGCCCGGATAACACGCTTCACATTATTGGCGTGTATATTCCTCGCCGCCTCGGGGTCAAGATTTTCGAGTATTTTATGCACCGCCTCTGCGCCGTCCTCCTCCGCCATCTTCCAAAGCTCTGTACGCAAGGCATCATCACGACGGTTTTCGGGGTACTCCACCTCTGATATTATACTGTCAATATACAAGCCCGTTCCGCCGCACAGCACCGGCAGCCGCCCGCGTGAGAGGATATCATCTATACACTCTCTCGCCCTTGCCGCAAAGTCGGCAACACTGTAATCGGTATTCGGGTCGGCAAAGTCAATCATGTGATGCGGCACCTCCGCACGCTCCTCGGCGGTGGGCTTTGCCGTTCCTATATCCATATACTTGTAAATCTGCATGGAGTCACATGACACTATCTCTCCTCCTCGCCGCTTGGCAAGCTCAATGGCATACGCCGTCTTTCCCGATGCGGTGGGGCCGACCACACAGACTATTTTAGGTTTTCCGCCTGTAATATTTTCATTTTTCATGGTTACAATCTTCTCTTAAAAAGCTTCTCTATTTCCGTTTTTGTAAATACGATTTTAATGGGGCGTCCGTGGGGACAGGTTTTTATCCCGTCGCTCTCAAGCCTTATCACTGTGTCGATAACCTCCTGTATCTCCGCAGCGTTTAGTTTTCGATTAGCCTTTACGGCATACTTGCAGGCTATCATATCGAGAAGCCGCTCTTCAAAATCCGCAATGGAATACCTGCTCATCTCGCCCAGTGCCTCGGCAATTTCAAGCACCAAATCGCGGATTTCCGCTTCACTTCCGATATAGGGTGTTGCATTGACAATTATACTGCCCGAGCCGAAGTCCTCTATATCAAATCCGAAGCTTCTGTATGCATCAAGGTTTGAAAGCACCGTCTGCGCCTCGCTGAAGTCAAGCTTTAAAATTATCGGGCTCAGCAGCATCTGCGACATTCTCTGCTTGGAATAATAATCCGTCTTAAGCCGCTCAAATCTCGCTCTCTCATGTGCCGCATGCTGGTCTATCATCCAAAATTCCTCTCCGCATTGACATAACACATATGTATCAAATATCTGTCCGACTGCCCTCGGCGGCACAGACGGCGGCGCATACTTTTCCTTTTCCTCGGACTCCGGCGCAGATATCTCCGACGGCTCGTCCTCCTCACGGACGGTAAGAACTTTATCTGGCGGCAGCTCCTCGTCAAGAAAGTTAAAATCTGAATAAACCATTCCGCTGTCTGTCTTTGCCGTCTCCGCTTTATTTTCAGGCTCATTTTTCGGTATTACGCTGTCCAGATACTCTCTGACAAGCTTCGGGCTTACCCTTTCCTCTCTCCCTGTCGAATACGTCCCCAACGACGGAGTATATGTCTTCTTCGGAGTATTTTCCGAAGCACTGCGGGTCGGCGTGCTGTTATTATCAGCTGTTTTTTCGGCGGATATAACCTTTGCTCCGCCGCCGCTGACGCCGTTGGCAACGGCGTGGTACAATATTTCGTAAATCCGACTCTCGTTTGAAAACTTTATCTCTGTCTTTGCCGGATGAACATTTACGTCAACGCACTCGGGCGCAATTTCTATATTCAGCACAAAGAACGGAAACTTTCCGACCATTATTGAATTTCTGTACCCCTCGGCAACAACCTTGGATGCGGCATTGCTTTTTATATATCTTTTGTTTACAAACAGGGTCTGACGGCTGCGATTTCCCCGTGCAATCTCCGGCTTTCCTATCACTCCTGCTATCCTGACGTTGTCCTCGGTGTAGTCAACGGGAATTACCGCCTTGGCATGCTCCACCCCGTACAGCTTTAGCACTACATTCTGAAGCTTGCCGTCACCGGAGGTCGAAAACACCTCCTTATCGTCACAGATATAAGTAAAGGCTATATCCGGCCGCGACAGGGCAATTCTGCCGAGCACATCCGCAACATACCCTGCCTCGGTGGAGTTTTTCTTCAAAAACTTCATTCTGGCAGGGATATTTTCAAAGAGGTTTTCCACCACCATGACCGTTCCGTCTCCGCAGGCTATCGTCTCCCTTTCGCAGACAGAGCCTCTCTCCAGACGCAGCAGAACGCCCTCCTCCGTCTCGGCAGTCTTTGTGATAACCTCCACATTCGCTACGGCACATATGCTCGACAACGCCTCGCCCCGAAAACCCATTGTTCCTATGGAATACAAATCGTCTATGGATCTCAGCTTACTTGTGGCATGACGCAGAAATGCCGTTTCAACCTGGGATGCCTCAATTCCGCAGCCGTTGTCGGACACGCGTATATACTCAATTCCGCCCTTTCTGATTTCGACCTCGATAGAGCTCGCCCCGGCGTCTATCGAATTTTCCACAAGCTCCTTCACAACGGCTGACGGTCGCTCCGCAACCTCACCTGCCGCAATCTTGTCCGCAAGCTCCTGTGGTAAAACCTGTATATTCGGCATACATATCACCTCTTCTCGTTTATTTATTCCAAATAAAATCTGAAATAATTTTTTCTTTGCAGTTGGGCTTGGCAACTGTATGGGCATAGGGCAATTATTCATTAAAATTATTTCGGATTTTTAATTTTACAATCATCTATTTTATATATTACATATTCTTTGCCTTTGCCTGAAGGTCAAACAAGGTCGTCAATGCCTGCACCGGCGTCATTGAGTTTAAATCCATTGCCAAAAGCTCTTCGCACACCTCATTTGTCGCCGCAGATAAAAATCCCAGCTGATCTTCGTCCTCCGTATGTACCGCAGCGGTTTTTATATTTACCTCTCTGACATCCTTTTTATCCTCCGCCTCAAGGGATTCCACAATCTCCCGCGCTCGATTCACAACAGACTTCTTTACTCCGGCAAGTGCGGCAACATCCACACCGTAGCTCTCGTCCGCACCGCCGCGAATTATCTTCCGCAGAAAGCTTATGGTTCCGTTATGCTTTTTGACCGCTATGCAGTAGTTTTTCACATTTGCAAGTCTGTCCTCAAGCTGTGTCAACTCGTGGTAGTGGGTGGCAAACATGGTTTTTGCACCGCACTTCTTGGCATCGGCAATATATTCCGCCACTGCCCAGGCAATGGCAAGTCCGTCATAGGTGCTTGTCCCCCTGCCTATCTCGTCTAAGATAACAAGGCTTTTATTTGTGGCATTTTCGAGGATATACGAAACCTCGTTCATCTCAACCATAAATGTACTCTGTCCCGTGCTTAAATCATCCGATGCTCCGACACGGGTGAATATCTTATCCACAATACCGATTTCGGCACTCTCTGCGGGGACAAAGCTTCCTGCCTGCGCCATAAGCACAATCAATGCCGTCTGTCGCATATACGTTGATTTTCCCGCCATATTCGGCCCGGTAATAATCGCCATCTGATTTTCACGATTGTCAAGCGATGTGTCATTCGGGATGAATGAACCGTTTTTGATAAGCCTCTCCACAACAGGGTGTCTGCCGCCTTTTATAACAATTTTGTCCGACATATTGACGGTCGGCATAACGTATGAATACCTCTCGGCAACCGCCGCAAAGGAGCATATCAAGTCAACCAGTGCCACAACCGACGAAGCGGAGCAAATCCTCGAGAAGCTGTCTGCCACTCTGTCACGCACCTGACAGAACAGCTCATACTCCAAATTCACAAGCTTCTCGTCGGCGTTGAGGATTTCCTCCTCCGTTTCCTTAAGCTCGGGCGTCACATACCTTTCGCCGTTGGTCAGGGTCTGCTTTCTGATAAAGTAGTCGGGCACCGAATCCATGTTGGACTTGCTGACCTCTATATAGTACCCGAAAACCCTGTTATAGCCGAGCTTCATATTCTTTATCCCTGTCTTTTCCTTTTCACGCTCCATAATCTCGGCAAGCACGCTCTTTCCGCCGGTTACAAGATTGTGCAGGCGGTCAAGCTCCTCGTTTGCGCCCCTCTTTATCATATTGCCGTTTCTGAGCGTTGCCGGTGCGTCCTCGGATATGGTATTATCTATCAGTGCACATACGTCCTCAAGCGTATCCAGCTTTTCTCCGCAGGAGGACAAAAGCTTCGACGCAGCCCCCCTCAGACAATCCTTAAGCTTGGGAAGCTGCATAAGCGAATTTTTTAGGTTGGTCAAATCTGCACAGTTTGCATTTTTATACACAATTCTGTTGATAAGCCGCTCCATATCCCGAACGCCGCCCAAAGCTTCACGCATTTCCTCGCGCATTATCGGGTCGGACACAAGCTCCGCCACAGCAAGGTGACGGTTTGAAATCGCCGCACAGTTATAAAGCGGTGCCGTCAGATTCTTCCTGAGAAGCCTCGCCCCCATGGCGGTCGAGGTCATATTCAGCGCATGCATAAGTGAACCCCTTGCGTTTCTGTCACGCATGGTCTCGAGCACCTCGAGGTTTCTGAGTGAGTACATATCAAGCTGCATACACTTTGCGTCACGGTCTACGGAAATGCCCTTTATATTCTTTATCTCCGTCTTCTGCGTTTCCTCAAGGTAAACAAGCAGAGCGCCTACCGCTCTCACGCTGTACGGCTTGTCCTCCGGCAGAACCGTTTCAATTCCGCCGAATTGCCGCTTTACAACCTCATCGGCGTATGACGGTTCAAACGCCCAATCTCGGAAGTTCCGCACAACTCCGCCGCTTTTCTCGCCTATCTCCTCCATAAGCTCGGTGTTTTCCCAGCCCTCCGGATTGACAATTATCTCAGTGGGTGAATACTTCGCCATTTCATTTAGGATTGACGTCCGAATGTCCGATTTTTCAATCTCGCTTACACTACACTCGCCTGTGGTTATATCCGCAAAAGCAGCAGCTGCGCCGTCCGCTCCGATACAAACCGAGCATAGATAGTTATTCTTGGTGGAATCCAGAGCCCCGGAATCCATGAGCGTTCCCGGAGTAATAACACGCACCACATCACGCTTAACTATCCCCTTCGCCGCCTTGGGATCCTCTGTTTGCTCGCATACGGCAACCGAATATCCGGCAAGCACCAGCTTTGATATGTATGCCGTCACCGAATGATACGGGACTCCGCACATCGGTGCACGCTCCTCAAGGCCGCAGGCTCTGCCCGTCAGTGCAATATCCAAAACTCTGGACGCAATCTCCGCATCCTCAAAAAACATCTCGTAAAAGTCACCCAAGCGATACATAAGTATTATATCCGGATAATTGTCCTTGACTTCAAAGTACTGTATCATCATAGGCGTAAGCTTTTCTCTGTCTATTACCGTAGGCATCGTCTTCACTCCGTTTCGTTAAAATACACACATAGGGACTGTAATATACATGAGGTAAAATCCCCCAAAATGCGCACATCACAATCCCTTTATTTTCTACTTATATTTGCCCTTCTTCAAAAATTAATGATGACATCCCGAGCATGAATGGCACGAGCCGCTGCAGCCGCCCTCGTCAACCGATACGCCCTGCTTGATAATATTGTCCATCTGAGTCAGCATCATCTCAAATACCCTCGACGCCTTGACATACTCACGAATAACGGCATTCTCCATTATCTTGTTAAACTCCTGCTGCAAATACTCGTTTATTGCCTCAACCTCTTCGCGAGTCGGCTCCTTGTCCTTATATTCCGCAAGCTTCGCCTCTCTCTTTTCGTTGTATGCCGAAATTAAATCCGACGCCTCGGCATCCTCCATCAGATGACGGCTCGCCTCCTGTGCTTCCTTCTTTTCGTCACTGAGAGCAATCAAATCCGACAGCTCCTTTGCCTTTTCAAAAATTTGTTCCTTAGACATTTATATCTCTCCTTGTATATTTTTCGTGTCTGTATGCTATAATATTCACTTGGCCTACCGTGCCCAAAATTATCGTAATGCATTTTCCTGATAAACTATTTCGCCGAACAGTGACCACGTCTGTGCCGAGGTTATCTTTACATCAACCATCTCTCCCACGAGGCTCCTGTCTCCGGCAAAGTTCACCACCTTGCCGCCTTCGGTTCTGCCTGTTAAGGTTTCCTCACTTGTCTTGCTTGCACCCTCAACCAGAACCGTCTGAACCGTACCCTCATACGCCATGTTCTTGCGCTTGGAAATTTCATTCTGAACCTCAAGCATCCTGTCAAAGTTCATGTGCTTCTCCTCGTCGGTCAGGCAGTCCTCCATGTCAGCCGCAGGCGTCCCCACACGCTTGGAATATATAAACGAAAATATCGTGTCATACTCGACCTCTCTGAGGATACTGAGGGTTTCTTCAAAATCCTCGTTTGTCTCCCCGGGAAAGCCCACGATAATATCTGTGGTCAGCACAATGTCGGGCATTGCCTCTCTTACCTTCTTCACCGTCTCGAGATACTTCTCCCTTGTATACCGGCGGTTCATAAGCTTTAATATCCTGTCCGAGCCGGACTGAACCGGAAGGTGAAGCTGCTTGCAGATTTTATCCTCCTCTGCCATAGCGGCTATAACCTCGTCGGAAATATCCTTCG
The DNA here is from genome assembly GCA_902766745.1 of uncultured Ruminococcus sp. Taxonomy (GTDB): domain Bacteria; phylum Bacillota; class Clostridia; order Monoglobales; family Monoglobaceae; genus UMGS1820. The sequence continues at coordinate 6,719 of CACXES010000025.1, read as the reverse complement.
GATGAGAGGTCATAAACCTGACTCTCTCTATTCCATCCACCCTGCACACCTCGCGCAAAAGCTGCGCAAAGCTCATCTCCGAATCCTTGTCGTTTCCGTAGGAGTTTACGTTCTGTCCCAGAAGCATTACCTCTTTATACCCCTGCTCCGCAACATCGCGCACCTCGGCAAGGATACTCTCCGCACTTCGGCTGCGTTCCCTTCCTCTGACATACGGCACAATACAGTAGGTACAAAAGTTGTTGCAGCCATACATTATCGGCACCTTTGCAAGCGGTATCGGGTCTCGGCGGCTGTTTATATTTTCATATACCGCACCGCTCTCGTTCTCCGTATCAAACACCCTTCCGCCTGAGACAACCTTATCTAAAAGCTGCGGAAATCTATACAGTGCATGAGTGCCGAAAACCAAATCCACATGGCGGTATTTTTCCTTTATCCGCTTCGCAATATGCTCCTGCTGCATCATACAGCCGCATACAGCGATTATCACCTCCGGACGCTTTCTCTTTATTATTTTAAGCGCACCCAAATTCCCGAAAACTCTGAGCTCCGCATTCTCACGAACGGCACAGGTGTTATACAAAATCAAATCCGCATCCTTAGGCTTATCGCAAAAGCCAAAGCCCATATCCGAGAGCATACCTTTTATTCTCTCACTGTCGCTGCTGTTCTGCTGACAGCCATAGGTTTCGACAAACGCCGCAGGCTGCCTTCCGATAGCGGAAAACCGCTCTCTCAGCTTTAATATATACTCGCCCTGGCGGTTCATCTCCTCATCGCTTATCACTCGGGTTTCTCTCTCACTCATTCGTCTGCTCCAATCCTTACTGCTCCTTGTTTCTGTATTTTTCAAGTATCCTCTCAATTCTGGAAATAGGCGTCAGGAGGTTGCTGATTGACGTTTCGTCATTTAACTGCTTGATGATAAGCGCAATATACTTTGACATATCAACCTCGTGATACCACTCGGCATCCTTGAGCTCAGGCATACGATAGACCAGGTTTGTCGTAAACACCGCATCGATAAGCCCATCTTCATACGCCTTGTCAAACTTGGCAATCCCCTCGGTAAACAAGCCAAAGGTCGAAAAAACAATAACTCTCTTTGCATCTCTGAGCTTAAGCTCCCGTGCGACATCAATCATTGACTCGCCCGAGGCAATCATATCGTCAACAACGATAATGTTCTTTCCGGATATATCGTTTCCCAAAAACTCATGGGCAACAATCGGGTTCTTTCCGTTAATAATCGTCGAATAGTCGCGGCGCTTGTAGAAGGTACCGAGGTTCATGCCGAGCACCGAGGAATAGTACATACATCTGCCCATTGCGCCCTCGTCCGGCGATACAATCATTGTGTTTTCCTTGTCGAGAATGATATCCTCGTCATACTTCAAGCACGCCTTTATCATCTGATAGGTCGGATGTACGTTCTCAAAGCCGCAAAGGGGAATTGAATTCTGCACCCTGGCATCATGTGCGTCAAAGGTGATTATGTTCGTAACACCCATATTGCTGAGCTCCTGAAGCATAAGCGCACAGTCCAGTGACTCACGCGCAACTCTTTTGTGCTGTCTGCCCTCGTACAGCATAGGCATAATTACGGTTATACGCCTTGCCTTTCCGCCCATTGCGGAAATTATCCTCTTTAAATCCTGATAGTGGTCATCAGGGCTCATCGGCCTCTCCTGCCCGTACATACTGTATGTCACGCCATAGTTAAACGCATCCATGATGATGTAAATATCATATGTACGTATCGAGTGCAAAATCATCGCCTTTGCCTCACCTGTACCGAACCTCGGACAGCTTATCGGAATGATAAACGTCTCAAAATCCTTATCGATTGAATCCTTGTTAAAATTCTTCAGATGCTCGTTTACCTTGCAGGTAATTTCCTCACAGCCGCGCATACCTATTACTCCGAGTCTGCCGAGCCTATCCTGCTCATACGCCTCGCCCATATTATTCATAAGATTCACCTATTCCTTTCACCCGGTAATCCGTAATATATTTTTATTATAATCTGTTACTATTTTTCTTTTCCGTTCTCCGACAAAAGCTTGTATCTTATATCCCAAAGCTTCTGCGACATATCAACGTAATACTCATGCGGATTTTCAAATCTCTTTACCTCGTCCCATATTTTCTCTATCTCGCCCTTGCAATATTCCTTTATCTCGTCAAGGGACGGAGATTCGTATACGCATTTTCCGTTTTTGAATATCGGAACCTGCAGCTCTCTGACCTCAAAGTCCCGTATAACCTTGCGCTTCCAAGTATTGTCGGGGTCAAATATCTCATAAGGGCGGCTGTTGTCTATCACCTCATCATGGGTGGTAAGGACGTCCGCAAGTGCCGCTCCCGTCTCTTTTGAAAACAGGCGATACACCTTTTTGAAATACGGCGTGGTAATCTTCGCTACATTCTCTGAAATTTTAATCTTCGGAACAATCTCTCCGTTTTCCTCCGTTGCGACAAGCTTGTACACTCCGCCGAAAACAGGCTCGGACTTGGAGGTTATGAGCCTTTCCCCGACGCCGAAGGAATCTATTGCCGCACCCTGTCTCAAGATATCGCGTATTATATATTCGTCAAGAGAGTTGGATATAACAATCTTTGCCGACTGCCAACCGGCATCATCTAAGATTTTACGGCATTTTTTTGTCAGGTATGTTATATCTCCGCTGTCGATGCGTATTCCGCATCTTGTGATTCCCTGCGGCTTTAAAACCTCATTGAATACCCGTATTGCGTTGGGAAGTCCGCTCTTTAAAACATTATAGGTATCTATAAGCAGAGTGCAGTTTTCGGGATAGCTCTTGGCATATGCCAAAAACGCTTCATATTCACTGTCAAAGGACTGAACCCAGCTATGCGCCATTGTTCCGAGTGCCGGAACCGAAAACATCTGATCGGAGATAGTACATGCCGTGCCGCACACTCCGCCGATATAGGCAGCCCTCGCACCGTATATTGCACCGTCATAGCCCTGGGCACGTCTGGAGCCGAACTCCATAACCGGTCTGTCCCCCGCCGCACGGACTATTCTGTTGCTCTTTGTGGCAATCAAGCTTTGGTGATTTATTGTAACCAAAATCATTGTCTCTACAAACTGCGCCTGAATCAAAGGCCCTCTGACCGTTACAATAGGCTCGTTCGGGAAAATAGGCGTCCCCTCCGGAACTGCCCATACATCACATTTGAATTCAAAATTTTCAAGATACTTCAAAAACGCTTCATCAAATATCCCCTTGGAACGGAGATACTCAATATCCTCAGGTTCAAAACGCAGATCCTTCATATATTCGATAACCTGCTCCACACCCGCCATAACGGCAAATCCCGCTCCGTCCGGCACCTTTCGGAAAAACATATCGAAATATGCAATTTTATTTTCCATGCCTTCTTTCAGATAGCCGTTTGCCATAGTCAGCTCATAAAAATCGGTAAGCATTGTGTAATTCATTTCACAATCGTACCCCTTTCGCAATACTTCAATGATAGTATACCATTTCATCAGACAAAAAACAAGCTTTTATAATAAAAACTTGACAAATTTTTAGAAATTCGTTATGATTTGTTCAGGAATAATAGTTTTTTTATTTATTTTCATTAAAATTCACTATATATTACGGAGGCAGATTCCATGACGCACAAGAAATTCATATTATTACTCACGGCTGTACTTGCGGCAGCCGCCGCAGCGTTATATTTTTCTCCGTCGGATACGAACGGAAAGATCGCCGAGGTATACAGCAACGGCAGTCTTGTTCGCCGCATTGACATGGATAAGCTGACAGAACCGCTTACTTTCGACGTTGAATACAGCGGCGGTCACAACACAATCGTTGCCGAAAACGGAGAAATATATGTAAAAACCGCCGACTGCCCCGACAAGCTATGTGTAAATCAAGGCAGAATCTCGGACGGCTCCGCTCCGATAGTCTGTCTGCCAAACCGCCTTGTAATAAAAATCACGGACAGTCCCGGCGAGGATAAGCCCGATTCGGTCAGCCGATGATTTAGCACCAAAACATTTATGAAATTTGGGTGATACCATGAATAACAAAAAACACTCCGACGTACATAACCGAAAAAAATCCGCAGGCCGTATTTCCGTCTGCGGAATCCTATGTGCGGCAGCACTTGTGATATTTGTCGCCGAGGCACAGCTTCCGCCGCTTCTGCCCGTACCGGGGGCGAAGCTCGGCCTTGCAAATATTATTACACTGTTCGCTCTGCTGTATCTGACTCCGCAGGAGACGGCTCTGATACTTGTATCGAGAATACTTCTCGGCGCGGTTTTCTGCGGTCAACCTTCCGCCATACTCTACAGCCTGTGCGGAGGTCTGCTGTGCCTGCTCGGCGAAATGCTTCTTATAAAGCTTTTAGGACGCCGCTTCATATGCGAAATAAGCGTTGTCGGCGCAATGCTTCACAATATAGGTCAGCTCTGCTGTGCTGCGCTCATAACAAAAACCGCCGCTGTATTTTCATACCTGCCCATACTCGTTATAGTCGGTGCGGTCTGCGGTGCCTTCTGCGGCTTTTGTATTCTTATCCTCGACCGCATATACGGAAAAAAATTCATGGCAATGCTGAAAAAGGACGCCGAGCGGTAACGGCGTCCTTTTATATCGGCTTTGCGGTTCAAGCTAAACCTCTCTTGCCTCATGCGTCTTTTGGCTTTTACTGCCCTTTATGTATATAACCGCATTGGTTTTTCCGAGGGCAAGCATTATCCCCGGTATCAGCGTAAGCTGAATAATAATCCCCGGTATCGCTTTCAAAACCGCACCGGCGATAAATGCCTTTATTCCAAACGAGCCACCGCCGATTCCTGCCAGAACCACACTCACTGCGCCCCATACAAGCCTTCCTGCCACCATGGCGGGAATAAGGCTTCTGTACAGGCTGCGGACACAGCTCCACTTTGAATTTTCGTATAAAAATCCCGATATTGCCCCGTATGCGGCAAGCTCAAAGGACATGGCAATCGCCGTTGGATACATGGGCGGCATTCCGAATATCGCCGACCTTGTCACCGGCAAAATAAGCCCCACAACCAGTCCCCAGCGGCCTCCGCAGATAAGTCCGCACAAAATCACCGGAATATGCATTGGCAGAAGCATATTTCCTATTTCCTTCATCTGCCCCGTAAACAGCGGCAGAATATATCCTATTGCTATAAACATCGCCGATAAAACAATTTTTCTTAACGTAATCTTATTCATAAAAATCTCCGTTCCGCCGTCCTGCGCCGGCACAAATAGTAATGAGTTTTCTCTTATCCGCAGGACAAGGAATGATAAGAGATTTTTGTGTCCATGTGCGTTTTCGAGGCAAAGCCTCGAAAAATTTCGCACAGGCAATTAAATCCGCCGGAGGCTTTAATGTGTAAGGAACTTTCACATTAAACCTCCGAATATCCGATCTCACAGCACTGAATGTATATGTCTTGTCACATGACAGCTTATATTAACGGCGCAGGGCATCCCGGCGATATGGGTCGGATATGTCTCTATATTCACTCCGAGAGCCGTCACCGCACCGCCGAGGCCCTGGGGGCCGATGTTTAATGCATTGATTTTATCAAGCAGCTCCCTTTCCATATCGGCATAATACGGATCCGCATTTTCACTGTCAACCTCCCGTGTCAAAGCCGTTTTTGCAAGCAGAGCTGCTTTTTCAAAGCTTCCGCCTATGCCGACACCCACAACAATCGGCGGACACGGATTGCTGCCCGCTGCTTTTACGGTGTCTACAACAAATTTAACGATTCCCTCCGCTCCTTCTGAGGGCTTACACATTTTGACCGCACTCATATTCTCGCTGCCAAACCCTTTTGGCACAACGGTAATTTCAAGCCTGTCGCCGTCAACAATTTCCGTATGTATTACCGCCGGAGTGTTATCACCTGTGTTTCCCCTTCTAATCGGGTCGGCAACCACGGATTTTCTGAGATAGCCCTCCCGATAGCCGCGGCGCACACCCTCGTTCACCGCCTCATAAAGAGAGCCATCGGTTATATGTAAATCCTGCCCTATTTTAAGGAATACTATTGCCATCCCCGTATCCTGGCATATGGGCATATTTTCGCTGTCGGCAATGTCGGCATTTTTAAGAATGTCGCACAGCATACTTTGAGCTACTTCTCCCTTCTCTGCTTCAAGTCCGTTTTTTAAAGCCCGTCGTATGTCCTGATTTAAATGACAGTTTGCCTCTATGCACATACGTGCTATTTCCGCCGTAACAGTTTCAGCGCTGATTTCTCTCATAGTAATCTCCATTCCGCCGCCCTGCGTCGACACAAACAGTAATGAATTTCTCTTATCCGCAGGGCAAGGAATGATAAGAGATTATTACGCCCATGTGCGTTTCCGAGACAAATCCTCGGAAACGCACGAGCAATTAAATCCGCCGGAGGCATAACGTGAAAGGGACTTTAACGTTATCGCTCCTTGGCAGGTTTTATTTAGCTGTTTGTAAAACGTGAAAAGCCGCATAAAATAGGGGTATTTTAAATTTCCGTTTTGTATGCTTTCTCCGCTTGTATGCTCCTATGCGGCAAAGAGAGTTGTCACGAAGTGACTGCACGGCAAAAAGTATAAAATATTTTGAATTAGTTGCCCATTGCCCTGTTCCGACCTGCCGCTCCCGGTCGGCAATGTAATATTTTATACTTTTTGGAAGGTTATCCACAATTTTGCGTT
>CACXES010000024.1 GCA_902766745.1 uncultured Ruminococcus sp. | reverse complement strand
ATTATGAATTACGAATCCCTCCGTCAGTCTTCGACTGCCACCTCCCTTTAGGCAAGGGAGGCTTTGCCCTCCTCCTTGAGGAGGGTGGCATTTTCGCAGAAAATGACGGGAGGAGTTTTTAATTATTCATCATTCATTATTCATTATTTTTCCTCTCGTGCTTTTTCTGTATTCCAGCAGATTTTTGCCGTATTTTTCTTTAAATACCGTGCGGAAAAAGTTCTCGTTCTCGTAGCCGACAGCCTTTATTACCTCGCTCAGCGGCTTATCCGTTGATGTCAGCAGCTCTGCTGCGGCTTCGCAGCGGCGGCATTGCAGAACCTTTGTAAACGCCTCGCCGAACAGCCGCTTAACGATTCCTCCGGTATAGACGTCCGAATACCCCAGATATTCGGATAAATTCTTCAGCGTTGCCGCCGCAAGATTATTGCTGATATAGGAATCTATTTTCTGATACAAAAGCTCTTCCTTTCCCGACTTTTTCTCCTTCATGCGTGTCAAGGCAAGCCGAACCTCGTCCATAGTTGGGATAGACGGTGCAGCCCCGTTCCTCGAAACGGCAATCGCCGCCGCACACGAGGCGGTTCTCATCGCCCCGCCGTAATCCTCGCCCCTTGCAATCTCGGCGATAAAGTACCCGGTAAAGGTATCCCCTGCGGCGGTGGTATCGACTGCCTCAGCCTCGAATATGGGCTGAAAATGCTCGGATTCCCCGTCGGCGTACATACTGCCTCGGCTGCCCAGAGTCAAAATGACCTTAAGCTCCGGAAAGTTATTTCTAAAATACATAAGCGTCCCCTCGGGGTCGGCGGCACCGCTGATTTCTGCCGCCTCGACCTCGTTTAAAATGATATAGCTTATCTTGTTTAGGTCAATACCGCTGAGCTTCTCGTTATAAGGCGACGGATTCAGCACTACGGTCATGCCCTTTTTATACGCCTCATCAATGATATAGCCGATGTTGTTTATCTCATTCTGAAGAAGTATAATGCTGTCCGAATCAAAGCTTTCGAGTACGCTGTCGACAAAATCCACGGTAATCATACTGTTTGAGCCGGCGTATAGAAATATCGAGTTCTCGCCCTTTGCGTTGACCTGAATTATCGCATGGCCGCCCTTGACATCAAGGGTCTTAAGGTGCGCAGTGTCAACTCCGCTGTCCCTTAAGACGTTTAAAAGCATTTCGCCGTCGCTGCCGATACAGCCTGCGTGGCAGACATCGCCCCCGGCACGGGCAATGGCGATGGACTGGTTAAGGCCTTTTCCGCCGGGGAATACCTCAAGGCGATCGGCGGCCTCTGTCTCTCCGGGCTTTACTATATGATCCACCGTGTAGACATAGTCGATATTACACGAGCCAAAGTTTAATATTTTCATACTGCACCTCCGATATTTTTTATTATATTGTAATTTTATCATACGAAAGCTATGCTTTCAAGCACCGAATATGTGCAAAAAGGGACGAAATACAATATTTTCATAAAAATCAGACTCTGCGTCCGGGGCAAAATACGATTGCATTTAAGTATGTGAATATAAGCAATTTTTTGAAATATTTATATGAATTTTCAGCCCGAAGCCCTGTTCCGACCTGCCGCTCCCGGTCGGCAATGTATAAATATTTCAAAAAATATGATTTGCGTAAAAAATTTGGAAACTCAAAGGATTGCAGGTTTGACAAATGCGGTTTTTTGTGATAAAATGGAATTGAGCTGCATCGGAATGCCGAGCAGTATCATATCAGAAAGGGTAAGGTTTATAATGATACTTACGATTGACATTGGTAACACAAACATTGTAATCGGCGGATTTATAGACGACAAGCCTGCCTTTATTTCGAGGATTTCCACTAATGCAAGGAAGACGGATTCTGAGTATGCCACAAAGATTAAGAGCATACTGAACCTGTATGAGGTGGACAAGAACGAAATCTTAGGGGCGGCAATATCATCTGTTGTACCGCCGCTTACGCAGACAGTGGCAAACGCCGTGCGTATGGTCTACAAGGTCGAGCCGATTGTCGTAGGTCCCGGAATAAAGACGGGGATTAACCTGCTTGCCGATAACCCGGCGCAGGTGGGTGCGGACTTGATCTGTGCCTGTGTCGCAGCGTATAACCTGTATACGCCGCCCGTCCTTGTGATTGACATGGGAACCGCGACAAAGCTGATGCTTATAGACGGTGACGGCTGCTTTACCGGGGTTTCGATCATCCCCGGGGTGGAGCTTTCGCTAAAGGCACTTGCCGGCGGAACGGCTCAGCTTCCGCAGATCAGCCTTGTGGCGCCGGAACGCGTTCTCGGCAGAAATACCGTTGACTGTATGCGCTCGGGCATTATCTACGGAAACGCCGCCATGCTTGACGGAATGATTGACCGCATCCGCGAGGAGGCGGACTGTGACCCGGTTGTGGTCGCAACAGGAGGGCTTTCGGGCTCGATTGTCCCGTATTGCAGACATGAGATTATCTCGGATGACATACTGATACTCGAGGGTCTGCTTCTTATCTACAAAAAAAATATTAATAAAAAACATAAATAAGGCGCTGCATCATTTAGAATGAGCAGCAGTCAGGAGGTTTTTAATTTGTTAAACAAAAAATTTGATACTCGCAAGCTGGTAACCTGCGCAATACTCACCGCACTCGTGATTGTTCTTCAGGCGATGGGGGCATTCATACGTTTCGGAACATTTTCCGTATCCCTTGTGCTTGTGCCGATTGTTATCGGTGCGGCGGTCTGCGGAATATGGACAGGCGCATGGCTCGGATTTGTGTTCGGACTTGTGGTGCTGTTTACCGACAGCGCACTGTTTATGGCGGTAAGCGTACCCGGCACTATCATAACGGTACTGCTTAAGGGTATTCTTGCCGGACTTGCTTCGGCGGCGGTATATCGTCTTGCGGCATCGGTCAACACTACCGTTGGCACGGTGGCGGCGGCATTCATATGCCCCGTGGTGAACACAGGCGTATTTCTTATCGGCTGTAATATATTTTTCATGCAGACCATCACACAGTGGGGTGCTGCGGCAGGCTTTGACTCTGCCGGGAAGTTTCTCATATTCGGCATGGTTGGCGTGAATTTTCTGCTGGAGCTTGCGGTCAATATGATTTTAAGTCCCATTCTCGTAAGGCTCATCAGCATCAGAAAAAAGAACGTATAAAAGCATTAAGGCCCGGTGCCTATCAAAATCACGGTTCGGGCTTATGCTCGCACAATACGGAGCGGTATTTTCCGCTCCGTAATTTTTTTCATTTATCCATATTCTGTATATCCAAAACTAAAACAGGTTATAAATCCCGCCTTGTCCGCATAGGTTAAAATAAGCGAATGTCATTATTTTACCGAAGGAGAGCACATCATGGCAAATATACACGGACTGACCTCGGCGGAGGCGGCAAAGTCGGCAAAGGAGCACGGCACAAACGCCCTCACCCCCCGAGAGACAAGAACTTTTTGGCAGACCTACTGGTCCAACTACGACGACCCGATAATAACCGTCCTCCTCATTGCGCTGGGGATAAATATACTGTTCACCTTTTTCGGAAAGGTGGACTGGCACGAATGTCTGGGAATTTTATTATCAATCATAATTTCTACCTTTGTTTCCGCCTTGTCCGAGCACAGCAACGAAAACACCTTTAACCGTCTGCGTGAGGAGGCCTCCGCAACACGCAGCAAGGTCTACCGTGACGGCAAGCTCTGCGAGATAAAGACGGCGGAGCTTGTAATCGGTGACGCAGTTCTGCTCCAGGGTGGTGACCTTGTCCCTGCGGACGGCAGTATTATCAGCGGCAGCGTCAAAATAGACCAATCCCCCCTCAACGGCGAGAGCGAGGAGATTGAGAAGCACGGCTCCGGCCATATACCCAAGCCCACCGCCTTTAACGACTTCTGGAACAGCCACAGCGTGTTCCGCGGCAGCGTTGTCTGCTCGGGCGAGGCAGTTATGCACATAGACACCGTCGGCGATGACACTGTCTACGGAAGGCTGACCCACGAGGCACAGGAGGAAAGTCTCGAAAGCCCTCTGTCCGTCAAGCTTATGCAGCTTGCCAAAAGCATAAGCCGTTTCGGCTGTATCTCGGCGGTTCTGATTGTCATTATCAGCTTTATAAACAACGCCTTTCTCGCCAACGAGCTTGACCCGGTGATGATTGCCGGCTACTTCTCGGACGGGGCGCAGGTTGCGTCGGATCTTGTCAGCTCCCTGATTATCGGCATTATCGTTATCGTGGTTGCCGTCCCGGAGGGGCTTCCGCTTATGATCGCCATTGTCTGCTCCCTTAATATGAAGAAGATGCTTAAGGCAAAGGTTCTTGTCCGCCGCCTTATAGGCATCGAAACCGCCGGTGGGATAAATATTCTGTTTACGGATAAGACGGGAACTATCACCTGCGGAAAGCCTAAGGTTACCTGTGTTTTTGACGGCTCGGGCAGGGAATACAAAGCCTTCGGCGCACTCGGCGGTCTTAAGGCCTGGTTCTCCCTTTCTGCGGCGGCAAATTCGTCGGCACGGTATTCCGGCAAGGATATAATCGGCGGAAACGCCACCGAGAAGGCTATTCTTGAATTTGTCGGCCGCCGCAATGCGGCTCTCGGCGGAGCGGAGGTTCTCTCTTTCACTCCGTTTTCGTCAGAGAAGAAGTTTTCCGCCGCAACGGTCAACAACGGCAGGAGGCTTACGCTTATCAAGGGCGCACCCGAGAAGCTTCTTCCTCGGTGCAGGTACTATATTGATTCAAGCGGCGAGAAGCAGCCCTTCGGCGGCGGCTCACTTAATCAAAAGGCAGAGCAGGCGGCGGCAAAGAAGATGCGTCTGCTGGCGCTTGCAGTGTATGACGGCATATGGGACGGAGCGGAGCCTCCGGAGGGTATGACACTTATTGCCGCTGCGGCAATACGTGATGACGTCCGACCCGAGGCAAAGGCGGCGATAGCCGATGTGACCGCCGCCGGGATCCAGGTCGTAATGATCACCGGCGACCGTGCCGAAACCGCCGAAGCGATAGCCGCCGAGGCGGGGCTTCTCGATAACGGCGGCCGAGTAATAACCTCGGCACGCTTAGGCGAAATGTCGGACGCCGAGGTCAGGGAGCTTCTGCCCTCGCTGCGTGTGGTGGCTCGTGCCCTCCCCGGCGACAAAAGCCGTCTTGTGCGGATTGCGCAGGGAATGGGACTTGTTGTCGGCATGACCGGCGACGGGGTGAATGACGCACCTGCTCTTAAGCTTGCGGATGTGGGCTTTGCCATGGGCGGCGGTGCCGAGGCCGCTGCCGCTGCGGCGGATATAGTTATCCTTGACGATAACTTCAAGTCGGTTCGGAATGCAGTTCTCTACGGCAGAACCATATACAACAGCATAAAGAAGTTTATACGGTTTCAGCTTACAATAAATGTTGCGGCGGTAACGGTGTCCATGCTCGGACCCATTGTCGGTGTGGAGAAACCTTTGGATATTTCGCAGATGATATGGACAAATCTGATGATTGACAGCCTTGCGGCAATAGCCTTCGGCGGCGAGCCTGCGCTCAAACGCTACCTTCGAGAGCGGCCGCACAGGAGGGATGAACCGATAATAGACCGTGAAATGTGGAACGCAATAATAGTTGACGGCATTTACATATGCGCCCTAAGTCTCATCTTCTTTATATCGCCTGTGATACGCTCCATGTTCCGACCGTCGCCGACGGACATATATTTTTACACCGGGTATTTCACGTTTTTCATATTTATAAGCGTGTTTAACGCCTTTAATGCTCGATGCGACGGGCTTGACCTGCTGGAGAACATTTCGCTGAACAAGCAGTTTCTGATTGTGATGTTCGGGATAATGTCGGTGCAGGTGCTTATGACCTACTTCGGCGGAAATATTCTGCGTACGGCAGGGCTTAACATTCGTGAATGGACGGCGGCAATAACGGCGGCACTTACCATATTCCCGGTTGAGCTTATACGAAAAATAATAACCGGAAGAATATTCGCCGGCGGCTCCGGGGAATAGAGACAAGTCGCTTTGCATAGAATAAAGCATAAATATCAAATGCCATGGAGGCGATAGTGTGAGACGTCGGATTTGTGCAGCGTTGGTTATACTTCTGCTCGGTATCTGCCAAACGTTTTATGTACGGGCGGAGGTGTCGGCACATTCCGCAATTTTAACGGAGATGGAATCGGGCAGAGTGATATATGCCAAGTCGGAGAGTCAGCGGCTTCCCATGGCAAGCACCACAAAGATAATCACCGCCATATGCGCTCTGGAGAGCGAGGGCGCAGACATGAACCGAGAGGTTGAAATATCCGCTGCGGCGGCGGGGGTTGAGGGGTCGAGTATGTACCTGCAGCAGGGCGAGAGGATGACCTTGGGCGATCTGCTGCATGGGCTTATGCTGTCCTCGGGGAATGATGCGGCAATAGCCGTTGCTGAGACGATTTCCGGGGATACGGCGGCATTCGTGGAGAAGATGAACGAATTGGCGGCACATCTCGGTGCAAACGACACGCATCTTACAAACCCCAACGGCCTGCCGGACGACAACCACTATTCTACGGCGGCGGACATGGCAAGGATTACGGCTTATGCCCTCAAAAACCCAAGCTTTGCGGAGCTTGCCGCCTGCAAGAGCTATCGCATTGACCGAGATGGCGTTGCCTATCCGAGGGTGCTTAAGAACCACAATAGGCTGCTTTCCATGTATGACGGCTGTATCGGCGTAAAGACCGGCTTCACCAAAGCGGCGGGGCGGTGTCTGGTCAGTGCGGCAAAGCGTGACGAAATGACGCTTATCTGTGTGACGCTGAACGCCCCTGATGATTGGAACGATCATATGTCACTTTTGGATTTCGGATTTGAGAATTATGCTTTGAAAAGACTTTCCGATACAAAGGAGGTCATATGCAGTGCTGAAATAGGCGGCACTGACGGCGAAAGTGTGCCGGTCTGCCCCAGCGAGGATTTTTCTTATCCGGTCAGGTCGGGAGAGAGCGTGAATAAAGAGGTAAATATATACCCCGAGCCGACTGCGCCGATTAACGTCGGCGAAACGCTCGGAGAAATGAAGATAAGTGTTACCGACTCCGAGACGGGAGCGGAGGTTATAAGCAAGACCGTGCCGCTTGTTTCGGCACGCGGAGTTGAGCTGCCTGCGACCGATTGCCGAGGCGAGAGCCTTGCGGACAGAATAAGGTATTTTTTCACCGTGTGGACGGGGATAATAGTGAATAGTGAATAATGAATAATTAATAATAGCGGTAGTTTTCCTTGCGGAAAACTTGAATTATATAATGAATTGTTGTAAAATAACTTTGGTGATGAAAATGAAAGAAAATGTTCTAAT
>CACXES010000023.1 GCA_902766745.1 uncultured Ruminococcus sp. | reverse complement strand
TATTCCGAAAGGTATTCCGCAAAGCATTAAAAGATACATATAATTGACCGATCCGTTTGCTATGCAAAGCCCGGCGAACAGGTTATATAAAAGTATGGCGGTTATTATCGGTGCTATGCTCTTTTTGATAAACCGTATTAAAATATCCGTTCTCGTCATTTTTGAACACTCCTTGTCTGTGCTTCTTTAAGCAGCTTTCTTGCCTGTGTAAACATTACTGTATCGGCAGCGGGAATATCTAAATATATTCGGTCAATGCCGATTTCCTCATTCGGAACATAGGCGGGATTTATCGACTGATAGATTTTTGTGTATGCCTCTTTGAGTGCGGTGTCATAATCTTTTGTGCCATTCTCAACTTCACATATCAAGTCTGACAAAAGAGCTTTTGCGGCTGCTTCCTTTTCCGCATAGTAGTCAGGTCTTAAATAAACATCACGATAATATATGAGTGCGTTCCGTGCGACAGCGGCTAAATCAAGATAACCGTAGCCGCCTGTTTCATTTGCAAGCACGGCATTAAATACTGCGTTATGAGCTTTGCACCAAGCAGGCTGATAACCTAAACCGTTTTGCACCTCGTCAAGAATCGGGCTAATCAGATTTTCCGTTATTGCAATGCTTTCGGGTGTTGCGTTTTCCGGCGTACACTCGACCGGGATTTCTGCGGCGTATACCGACTGTGTAATTGCGGCGGTGAGTATTGCCGTCAATAAAATGTTTTTTCCTCGTTTCATTTTCAAAGCCTCCCTTATTCTATAGGTAGTGTAAAGTATTTTTCTGTATCGCCACGAAAACCTTAGCAATCATGCGGTTTGCAGCGTCAATTTGTATAAAATGACGATTACCTCCCCTTATTTTCCTTTGTAACTACTCCTAATCATGCTTCGGAATGCTTGTCAAGCCCGGGCTGAAAGCCCGTTCATTTCAGGCTTTACAAGCATTTTGGAGCATGATAAAATGTTGCACAAAGGAAATAAGATTTCCTATAGTTTTTCATATTCTACTTTACACTATCATTCTATAATTTCATTGTTTGCGGATAGTGCGTCTATCATCATTTGAATACCGAGCCGAAAACCTAACTTAAATTGCATAAGCTCTGTTTCGGTGTAAAGCTCCTCGTTTGCCTCTAACATTCTGTTAAGCGCTGTTAGCTGCGGCTCTGCAAGGTTTTCTTTCAGCTCGTTTTCAAACCGTATGACTAACTTTGACGCCTCCGCATATTTTTTATTCGGTACAATTTTTACGCTGTGCGGGCTGATATTGCCATAGTACAATTCCTCTATAAAATTCATCAAAGCGACCTCCAAACCTTTTTAGTTATATTCATTATACCATATTATTTTTGCCGCGCCCAGCCCTATAACGCTACATTTGCGCTACAATTTATTTTTCGATTTCGGGATTGCGTTCTCTCGGACGGTTAAGCAGCGTATCAACATTTGAACGGATAACCTCGATTTCGGCGGCTTTTGATTTCAGCTTTTTGTATTCCTCATACAGTTTTGCTTTCCGTGCCGACAGGTCCCCGTTGTCCTTTATAAGGGTTTCAAGCGGAGGCGGATTTTTGCCTTTCAGATTTCTTTCTGCCGCCTCATATAAAATCAGTTCTCTTTGGAATTTCTGTGTAAAGCCTTCTTTGTTTTTTACCTTTTGCAGTTTCAGATATATAGGTCTGTACTGCCGATATATTTCAAGCTGTTTTATCAGTATCGCATTTTCGCCGATAGTCTTTTCAACCGACTTTATCTTTTGTGCCGTATTGTCAAAATCAGAGTGTATTTTATTTGCGGCAGCCTCTAAATCCTCATAGGTAGTCAGATTATTTTCGGTCAGGAAATTCAAAGTTTTTGCCGCCTGCTTTAAGTTATATATTTTGCTCCAATGCTCATAGCCTTTGCTTTCCTGTGCCTTAATACAATTTTGAATGTCGATAATAAGGTTGATACGGCGGTTGTCTTTTTTCGGTCGGTGTATGGCGTTCTTTGAAATGCGTTCTTTTATGGAATCCTCTGTATAATAACCGCCCAGCGTTTTGCCCCGTATAAACCGCTCACGCCCTGCGGCTCGGAACGAGATATATTTACCTTGTTTCACTTCATATCCGGCGATTTCCATACGCAGCAGAAAATCGGAATAGTCAAGCGACTTTCGGACAGCTTTGTCAATATCCGCTTTAAGCTGTGCCTTATAGCTTGTACCTTGTTTTGCCGCCGTATATTCGATATAGCTTTTGCCTTTGTTATCGTTTTGCGGAATAACAGATAGCCCGTATTCCTCACAAAGACGGTCGCTTATTTTGCGTGTGTCATAATACCATTTTTTGTTGATATGGCTGTGCTTGTAATCAACGAAATTCACATCATTAAAAATGATATGGTTATGAATGTGTCCCCGGTCAATATGCGTACTTAAAATGTATTCGTACTTGCCTCCCAGAATTTCATCAGCTAATTTCTTCCCGATTTCGTGAGCCTGTTCCGGCGTTGTTTCGCCCGGCTCAAAGGCTTGTATAAAGTGTCTTGCAAGATGGCTTTCTCTGCCGTTGTCCTTTGCTTTTTTCCTCGTCCATTCAAACTCAATATCGGCAGTTTCAGGCGTGCAGCCGTATGAGTCGATAAGCAGCGTTCCGTCTGTCTTTTCGGGATTGCAGATATACCGTATTGCTTTTTTTAGCGTAGAGTTGATAGGATGGTTCTTTGTAACCGCCATATATTCTGTAAATCCCCTTTCAATTCCTCAATGTCTGCTTGATATATGCTGCTTGTGGAATTAACACGCTTTGCAATTTGATTTATGTTTCTGCCGATCCTCTGCAATTCCTTATTCATAGCCTGAATGTCTTTTGTATCGGTGTATATGATATATCCGTCAATCGCCATTTTCCGCAAATATGCTCCGATTTGATTTGTCGGTACAAGCGACATTTTATGTTCGATCAGCTTTCGTTCCTCTGCCGACACCCATATTTTCAGTTGTATGTTTCTTTTCCTGTTTTTCATAAAAACCTCCGCATTTTCAGATTAAAGGGTTTGGGAATATCCCAAAAATATTTTTACGGCAATTTCAAAGAAATGACCGCCGTAAAAATCGTGAGTGGGTACTCACTCGCTTTGCTTGCTATTCTCTTAAAACGCAAGTTTTCCCCTTTTTACTTATAAACAACTCAATTTATTTTTTTACAACTTTTTTTGCGGAAAAAGTTGTTTTTTTCATACTTTGTTTGTTCATAAGGTAAGAAAACCGAAAGGGGGCATTTATGAGCATAGCTGACAAAAAAGCGGCACACTTGCCGCATACCGATATTTAATATGATGAAATGCAGACAAATCATTGACAGCTCAAAAGTATATTACTATGTTAATGGTAAAATATAATATAGTGAGAAAATACAAAAGGAGTTGTCATATATGAAAAAAATCACAGACAAAATTATAAAGAAATTCAAAGAATACCTGATTGACGAGGAAAAGAGCAAAGCCACGATTGAAAAGTATATCCGTGACCTGACCGTATTTGTTTGTTGGCTCGGCGGTGCGGAGCTCAGCAAAACAAAGGTTTTGGGATATAAAGAGTATATTATTTCAAAGTATGCTCCGGCGAGCGTTAATTCCATACTTTCATCACTCAACAGCTTTTTTGATTTTATCGGCGAATACGGCTTAAAGGTGAAAAATCTGAAAATTCAAAAACAGATTTTCGCAAAGAATGAAAAGGAGCTCACAAAGGCGGAATACGACCGACTGCTTGCGGCTGCAAAAGCAGAGGGCAATCAAAAGCTGAATTTGCTTATGCAAACGATATGTGCAACCGGAATCCGTGTAAGCGAGTTAAAATATATCACGGTTGAAGTCCTTAAAGACGGACGGGCAGATGTCAATATGAAAGGCAAGCTGCGCGTTATCATCATTCCGAAAGAGCTTTGCAGGATGCTGAAAAAATATGCGGCGGAGCAAAAAATATCAAGCGGCAGTATTTTCGTTACGAAAACAGGCAGACCGCTTGACAGAACGAATATATGGAAGCTGATGAAATCGCTTTGTGAAAGCGCAAATGTAGACAAGGGAAAGGTTTTCCCTCACAATCTCCGTCATCTTTTCGCCCGTACCTTTTATTCGATTGAAAAAGATATTGTTCGGCTTGCGGATATACTCGGTCATTCATCGGTAAACACCACCCGTATTTATACAATGGATACTTGGGAAATCTGCCGCAGGCAAGTACAGAGATTAGGACTTTTACGCTGCTGAAAATAAAAAAACCACATAATCAGAATTATGT
>CACXES010000022.1 GCA_902766745.1 uncultured Ruminococcus sp. | reverse complement strand
TTCCCACTTTGGTTTTTTCAAAAATGCTCAAAAGCCGCATAAAAATGGGACAATTTAGATGGCATCTAAATTGTCCACGATATCTGGCTCCTCCAGTTGGACTCGAACCAACGACCCTGCGGTTAACAGCCGCATGCTCTACCAACTGAGCTATAGAGGAATATTGGTATTTCTTGTGACTACTTTATCTATTATATCAGATTTTTTATATTTGTCAATACCTTTTTTCAAAATTTTAGAATTTTTCACTTGAAGTTTGCATTAAATTTTGCAGCTGCACTGTATTATATGCAGATATCCTTGATATATACGCAAAGTTATCTTTGATTTATGCGCAAAGCTATTTTTCGTTGAACAAAATTTTTGCGGTAAACATATCGTCCTCCGCCAGCACAACTATGCCGTTTTCCAAAAGAAGCTTGGCGCAGACGCCGCTTCCGTTAATCTTTGTCCCGCTGAAGGTGCCGTCGTAAATATGCTTACAGCCGCAGGAGGGACTGCCGTCCTTCATGATTGCAAAGAGAACCTTGTTTTCCTTTGCAAGCTTTAACGCCTCGTCAGCACCCTTATTGAATTGTGGGCTGACGTCCTCGCCCTCGCGGCTTATAACACGGCCTTCGGAAATTTCGGAGGGTAGACGCGGAGTTTTAAGTCCGCCGAGAACCTCGGGACATACGGGTACGAGCAGACCTCGGTTTTTCCAATCCAAAAAGGTCTTGTCGCGGAGCAGGTTCGACCGTCCGTCATAGCGGCAGCAGTAGCCGTAAAGACAGGCAGAAACAAGTATTTTCTTTTTTGGCTGCACAGCCTTAATATCATTTGGTTGTGCGGCTCTGTTTGGTTTATGCTTACTCATTGCAGTGCACTCCTTTTAAAGCTTTTCGCCGTTTTTGTTAAAGCTGAGCTTCAATGCGTTATCCGGAAGCTGACTTAGTATTATTGCCGCAAACATTATTACACAGCCGACAATTTCAACTGCACTCGGGACGTTGTTCGGCAGAATAATTGCACCGAAAAGCATTGCGAATACCGACTCAAGGCTCATAACAATAGAAGCGGTGGAGGGGTCGGCGTATCTTTGACCCACGGGTTGAAGCGTATAAGCAATTCCGCAGGAGCAGGCACCGGAGTATAGAAGCGGTACGGCGCAGTCCATAACCATACCGAGGGTCGGATGTTCAAATATAAGCATGAGGATAACATTTATTATTCCGCACACAAAAAACTGAACGCATGAAAAGTGGATCGGGTTAATATCGAGGGCGTACTTATCCACTAGGATAATATGTACCGAAAAAAATACCGCACAGACGAGGGTCAGCAGATCGCCGAGGTTAATTCCGCCGTCGCCGCCCTTTATGCTGAGAAGATACATACCCATAAGAGCGATAACAGCGCATAAAATTGTTTTCGCGGACACTTTTTTCCCTATGACAATACTGATAATCGGCACAAAGATTATATACATGGCGGTGATGAAGCCGGACTTTCCGGCTGTTGTGTACTGTATGCCCCAGGTCTGAATTGTGCTGGCGGCACACAGAATGATTCCGCATACCGTTCCGGCAATAAAAAGCTCACGTTTGCTGCCGACCTTAGGCTTTTCGGTTTTCTTCTTTGAAACAATAAGCGAAACGGGCAGAAGCACCAGCGAGCCGATCAGCATACGGATTCCGTTAAAGGAGTTGGGACCTAAGATATCGGTTCCTGCGCTTTGGGATACGAAGCTTGCGCCCCAGACCATTGCGGTTAAAAGAAGAATAAGACTTCCTTTGATATTATTTTTGTTCAGCATATTAAAATCTCCGACTTTCGATAAAATTTTACGAACTCTTCTATTATAACCAAAATTCATTTTAAAAGCAATAGGCTAATTGCTTAAATTTCCTTATATATATTATTCAAATTACCGACATAGGGACACAAAATAAGTGTTAACACAAAATTAACATAGTATAGCTTTCGGAATTAACATTGGGTAGGTTAAAATTCATGTATATCAAAAATAAAAGGAGATTGAACAAGATGAAAAACACAGGAAAAAAGAGATTTATCGGAGTATTTACGGCGGCAATGCTTTCAGCGGCACTTCTTGCGGGCTGCTCGAGCGGCGATGCACAGCCGGCAGAAACAAACAGTTCGACACAGCAGACACAGCAGACACAGGCAACGGTATCAACTGACGGTTCCACATCTATGGAAAAGGTTATAGGCTATCTCAGCGAGGCATATATTGAAGAGAATAAGGATACCAAGGTTACATACAACCCGACCGGATCCGGTGCCGGAATACAGGCGGTAAGCGAGGGCAGATGTGATATAGGTCTGTCGAGCCGTGACTTAAAAGAGGATGAAGCAAAGACCCTCGATGCAACGGTTATTGCGATTGACGGAATTGCAGTTGTTGTAAACCCTGCAAACACTGCGGAGGATTTGAGCGTTGAGCAGATAGCAAAGATTTATACCGGAGAGATAAGCAATTGGAAGGACGCAGGCGGAAGCGACGGTGCGGTTGTTGTAATAGGCAGAGAAGCGGCATCCGGTACGCGTGACGGCTTTGAATCCATCACAAAGACAAAGGATAAGTGCAAGTATAATCAGGAGTTGACCTCGACAGGTGACGTTATTCAGACAGTTGCGAGCAACCCCAATGCGATAGGCTATGCTTCTCTTGCGGCGGTTAAGGACACCGTTAAGGTTTTGAAGGTTGACGGAGTTGCACCGTCAAAGGAGACTGTTCAGGACGGCACATATAAGATACAGAGAGATTTTGTAATGGTAACCAAAAAGGGTGAGAAGCTCAGCGATGATGCACAGAAGTTCTTTGACTTCGCTACCGGAAAGAGCGCGGATGCGCTTATCGAAAAAGCAGGTGCAATCCCTGTTGTCAGATAGAATAGTTTCGGATAAGGAATGATAATATGAAAAACGGGTTAAAGCTCGGAGCGAAGCTTGTTGAAAGGATAATGGGCGGTATATTTACCCTATGCGGATTTGCGGCAGTTTTGTTTGTGGCGGTTATTACGGTATTCCTGTTTGTATCGGGAATACCGGCAATAGGGGAAATCGGACTTGGGGACTTCCTGCTCTGCACGGTCTGGAGTCCGACCTCGGCAAATCCGCAGTACGGAATACTTCCGTTTATTACGGCGTCTGTTATGGGAACGGCCGGGGCAATAATCATCGGTGTCCCCATAGGCCTGATGTGCGCGGTTTATATATCTAAATTTGCACCGAAGAAGCTGCGCGGAGTGCTGAGAGAGGCGGTATCGCTTCTCTCGGGAATACCCTCGGTGGTATACGGCCTTGTGGGAATGATCATAATTGTGCCGGCAGTGCGGACTGTGTTCGGACTGCCCGACGGTGCGAACCTCTTTTCGGCGATAATTGTTTTGTCGATAATGATTCTGCCGTCGGTCATAAGCGTGTCCGAAACGGCGATAAATGCTGTTCCGCATGAATTTGAGGAGGGCTCGTTGGCTCTCGGAGCCACCAAGACGGAGACTGTGTTTAAGATTTCCGTGCCTGCGGCAAAGAGCGGAATCCTTGCCTCGGTAGTCCTCGGTATAGGCAGAGCGATAGGTGAAGCCATGGCGGTAATGATGGTGTCGGGGAATGTGGCAAATATGCCGAAGCTGTTCGGCAGTGTGCGTTTCCTCACAACAGCGGTCGCCTCGGAGATGTCATATTCCTCCGGACTTCAGCGTAAGGCATTGTTTTCGATTGCCTTGGTGCTGTTTATATTCATTCTGATTATAAACTTTGTTTTAAACTTTGTGATCAAGAGAAAGAAGGATTGACCCATGAAAAACAAAATATCACCGAAGCGGAAGGTAAAAGCGGCGGTTATAAATTCGCTTATGTATGCGGCAACGGGAATTATTCTTGTTCTTCTTGCGGCATTAATCGGGTATATTCTCTATCGCGGTATTCCGAATATATCTCTTGATTTTTTGTCAACTAAGCCGAGCCTTATCAAGGAGACAATCGGGATTCTGCCGAATATACTCAACACGATTTACATAGTCCTGATGACGATATTGGTTGTTTTGCCTATCGGCATAGGCTCTGCGGTATATTTAAATGAATATGCAAAGAACAAGCGGCTTGTCGGAATGATTGAGCTTGCGACAGAGACCTTAGCCGGAATCCCGTCTATAATTTACGGTCTTGTGGGAATGTTGGTGTTTGTGCAGTTTTTATCCTTCGGAACAAGCCTTGCGGCAGGTGCGATGACCCTGGCGGTTATGACGCTGCCAACGGTTATACGGACAGTTCAGGAGAGCCTTAAAACCGTTCCCGACAGCTACCGCGAGGGTGCTCTTGCTCTCGGCTCGGGAAAGTGGCATATGATACGAACCGTTGTGCTTCCGTCCTCGATAGACGGAATTGTTACCGGCTGTATACTGTCGGTGGGAAGAATCGTGGGTGAGAGTGCGGCGCTTATGTTCACGGCAGGCATGGCAAACGAGATAATAGGCTTGTTCAGCGCACCTCTGCCGAACAACCCCGGCTCAACGCTGACGGTTGCCCTGTATATGTATGCGAAGGAGCGCGGAGAGTTTGATGTAGCCTTTGCCATAGCCGCAATACTTATGATTTTAACCCTTATCATTAATCTGACGGCGAGGCTTGCCGCACATAAACTGCAAAAAAGAGGTGGAGATAAATGAGCGATATGCAAACAGGCGATATTATGAAGGCGGAGGGGCTTAACCTTTGGTATGACACAAATCATGCCTTAAAGGATATTAACATTGCCCTGCCGGAGAAGCGTATTTCAGCGTTGATAGGTCCGTCGGGCTGCGGAAAGTCCACGTTTTTAAAGACCCTTAACCGAATGAACGATTTGGTTGAAAACTGCCGTATTGACGGAAAGGTGACCCTCGGTGATGTGGATATCTACAAGGATATAGATGTCACGGTGCTGAGGAAAAGGGTGGGTATGGTTTTTCAAAAGCCAAATCCCTTCCCGATGAGTATATATGACAACATTGCCTACGGTCCGAGAATTCACGGCACAAGGTCAAGGGTGGTGCTTGACGAGATAGTCGAGCGTTCCTTAAAGCAGGCGGCGATATGGGATGAGTGCAAGGACAGACTGAAAAAAAGTGCGCTTTCCATGAGCGGCGGACAGCAGCAGAGATTGTGTATTGCGCGTGCGCTGGCTGTTGAACCTGAGGTTTTGCTCATGGATGAGCCGACGAGTGCTCTCGACCCGATTTCGACCTCGAAAATTGAGGAGCTTGCCATGGAGCTTAAGGAAAAATATACGATAGTCATGGTTACTCACAATATGCAGCAGGCGGTTCGTATAGCCGACAAGACGGCGTTTTTTCTGCTGGGTGAGATTGTGGAGTTTGATGATACTGAGAAGATGTTCTCATCCCCTGCGGATAAGAGGACCGAGGATTACATAACAGGGAGGTTCGGATAATGAGAAGCCGATTTGATGAGCAGCTTGCAAGACTTAATACAGAGCTTATAACTATGGGTGCACTGTGTGAGGACGCAATTTCAGCTGCGGCAAAGTGCCTGATGGAAAACGACGAGGGGCTTTTTGAAGCAGTATATGAGGCGGATAGGCAGATAGACATCAAGGAAAGGGATATAGAAAATCTGTGTATGCGTCTTATACTTCAGCAGCAGCCTGTGGCAACGGATTTGCGTGTAATATCATCGGCGCTGAAAATTATTTCCGATATGGAAAGAATAGGCGATCAGGCGTCGGATATTGCGGAGATAGCAAGGTTTGCGGCAAACAGCCGAATTATCGGTAAAATCCACATTGCCGATATGGCGCGTGCCGCCATAAAGATGGTGACCGACAGTGTAGACTCCTTTGTGAAAAAGGATGTGTACATTGCCTATGAGGTGATACGGCATGACGATGTTGTGGACGCTCTGTTCCTGAAAATCAAAAGCGAGCTGATTTCCGGAGTTCGAGAGGGTGCGGACAACGCTGAAGCGTTGATTGACCTTTTGATGATTGCAAAGTATTTTGAGAGAATAGGCGACCACGCAGAGAACATTGCTCAGTGGGTAATATATTCCATAACGGGAGAACACAAGGATGCACCGAGCTCGGGCACTGAATAAAATGTCATAAAACTGTTGAACAATTTCATCCGTAATGCTATAATGGACATGATGAAATTTATTTGATAAGGAATGCGGCAGAGAGGTGAAGCGGTGTGATATATCTTGTTGAGGATGATGATAACATAAGAAAGCTGGTGTGCTATGCCTTAAGTCATGAGGGATTTGAGGTTAGCGGCTATGCCTGTCCGAGCGATTTTTGGACAGCGATGGATAAGGAAACTCCGGAGCTTATTATGCTTGATATTATGCTCCCGGAGGAGGACGGTCTGTCGATATTGTTGCGGCTGCGCAGTGCGGCTAAGACAGAGGATGTGCCTATAATCATGCTCACCGCAAAGGACAGTGAATACGATAAGGTAACGGGTCTTGATATGGGCGCAGATGACTATATAGCAAAGCCCTTCGGCATGACGGAGCTTACGGCACGAGTCAGAGCACTGCTTCGGCGTACGCATCGGGGAGAGAAGGCAGACGGGATATACAGGATAGGAGATCTGTATGTAAATTCCGAAAAGCATCTGGTGAAATACGACGGCAGGGAAATACAGCTGTCTTATAAGGAGTATTCCTTGCTGATAGCGTTAGTTGAAGCTGACGGCAGGGCGGTGACGAGAGATGCGCTTCTTGCAAAGGTGTGGGGCGAATTTTATGATGAGTCGCGTACCTTGGATGTACATATCCGAAAGCTCAGGGTGAAGCTCGGTGAAGCCGGTGGCTTAATAAAAACAGTTAAAAATGTAGGATACAGGATAGGGGTGGATACGGATGACAAATAAAATTTTCCGCTCATCATTTATCACCTCCGTTTTGGCGGTTTTGGCAAGCATAATACTCATTATGGGAGTCTTGTATAACTTCTTTGAAGGTCAGCTGATAAAGGGGTTGGAAAGCGAAGCGAGGCTTGCGGAATATGCAATAAAAAACGGAGACAGCAGCTTTTTTGAAAACTTTTCCGACAGCGTAGAGAGGATAACTCTGATCTCGGGTGACGGGCGGGTGCTTGAGGATACCATGGCTAAGCCGGAGGAGATGGAAAACCATGCCGACCGCGAGGAGGTCAGGGAGGCTTTGAAATATGGAAGCGGCACAAACGTGCGCTACTCAAAAACCCTGACGGAAAAAACAATTTATTACGCAAGAAAAACAGAGGACGGCAAGGTCCTGCGTGTATCAACCACTCAGTACAGCGTTATAACAATACTGCTCAGCCTTATGCAGCCGTTTATTGTTGTGATGGTGATTGCGTTTGCTATATCGCTGCTTTTGTCCTCACGGCTTTCCAAAAAGCTTATAGAGCCGATAAACAATATTGATTTTGACAATCCTGAAAATTGTGAGACATATGAGGAGCTTTCGCCGTTTCTTTTGAAAATTGCCAAGCAGAAGAAAATAATTTCATCACAGATAGAGGAGGCACGGCAGTTCAGAGAGGAGTTTCGGCTTATTACCGAGAACATGAGCGAGGGATTTTTGGTTATAGACAATAATTTCAAGCTTTTATCCCACAACGCTGCCGCATTGAAGCTTTTGAATGCGGGCGAAAGCTGTGAAAATGTGCTTGAACTTAATAGGACAAGTGACTTCCGCGAGGCGGTCAACAGCGCACTCGCCAGAAAACGCCACGAGAACACACTGCAGCTTGATGACAGAACGTATAATCTTATTGCGAATCCCGTGTTTGAACAGGAGAGAGTGATTGGTGCAGTAATAGTAATCATTGATGTTACCGAGACGGCAAAGCGCGAGACGATGCGTCGCGAGTTTACCGCAAACATATCACATGAGCTTAAAACGCCGCTGACATCAATATCCGGGTTTGCAGAGCTTATGAAGTCGGGTGGAATGGACGAGTCAACAGTCATTGACTTTTCATCCTCCATATATAAGGAGGCGCAGCGGCTTATAAGTCTGGTCAGCGACATAATCAAAATATCAGAGCTGGACGGAGATGTCTCCCATTTTGAATGGGAGAAGGCAGATTTGTATGAGCTTTCCGAAAATGTAATTTCTACTTTAAAAAACTCAGCCGAAAAAAAGAATGTTTCGATCAATATTATCGGCGGACACGCAGGAGTTTTCGGAGTTCGACAGATTCTCGAGGAGATGATATACAATCTGTGCGACAACGCAATCAAGTATAACAGAGACGGCGGAACGGTTGATGTTATCATAAACACCACCGATATGACTTCTTCAATATCGGTTCGCGATACGGGAATAGGCATTCCGCTGCAGCAGCAGGAGAGAGTCTTTGAACGTTTTTATCGAGTGGATAAGGGACGCTCGAAGGCGGAGGGCGGAACCGGCCTCGGCTTGTCGATTGTAAAGCACGGGGCGGCATGCCACAATGCGGAAATATCACTTGAAAGTACAGTCGGAAGCGGTACAACGATTACGATCACCTTCAAAAGAGTAAGCCTTAAGGCTACAGTATAATAATTCAAAACGGTGCGGAATGAGATTCTGCACCGTTTTATGATGAACGGCGGCAGAGCAGTGTTACGAATATTTTTTATTTTGTAATCTTTTTGCAAAATCTGCCGCCACGGTGCAGAAAAAAGTCTATGCATGCATAGTCGGAACGGCGATAGAGCAATTTTTTTAAAATAAAAATTACCCCTTGTATTATTCCGAGGATTGTGGTAATATATGTGTTAGCAGGCTTTTTTGAGAATATAAGTTCTGCATATATAAATATGTTGTTGATGAATCAGAGGAGAGAAGAATGGATTTCAAAAATGTATCTTACGAGTACCGACCGATTCCGTTTTGGTCGTGGAATGAGAAGCTGTGCTGTGAGGAGACCGCACGTCAGGCAAAGGAAATGGCAAGAGTCGGCATGGGCGGATTTTTCATGCACGCAAGAGGCGGACTTCAGACAGAATATATGGGAGATGAATGGTTCGATAACGTTGAGGCGGCAACCAAGGCTGCTGAGGAAAGCGGAATACGTTCCTGGGCGTATGACGAAAACGGCTGGCCGAGCGGCTTCGGCGGCGGAGTGGTAAACGGCATGGGTGTGGAGTATCAGCAGAAGTATCTCCGATATGAAGACGGGGAAAAACTAACCGATACTACGATAACCAACAAGGACGGTTATCACTTTTACTATGAGATTAATCCGTTTTATGTGGATACACTGGATAAAAAGGTTATAAAAAAATTTATAGAAATAATATATCAGCCGTACTATGACAAGTATAAGAACAGAATAGAGGGCTTTTTTACGGATGAACCGCAGATTTCGAGGAACGGTATCCCGTGGAGCTTTGTCATGCCCGATACATATAAAGAAATGTACGGCGAGGACTTGACCGAGGTCTTGATTCAGCTTTTCAAGCCTGTCGGTGATTATAAGAACACCCGTATAAAATTCTGGAAAATGGTGACAGATTTGTTCTCCGAAAGCTTTATGAAGCAGATTTACGACTGGTGTGATGAGCATTCCATGAAGATTACGGGTCACCTGGTGTGTGAGGAAACTCTTACGTCGCAGCTCGAATCAAATGGTGCATGTATGCCCCATTATGAGTATATGCATATGCCCGGAGTGGATTGGTTGACTGCATCAATGGATGCACATCCGACGTTCCTGCAGATGAGCTCTGTTGCGCAGCAGCTTGGGAAAAAAAGAACTCTGACCGAGAGTTTTGCTCTGTGCGGACATAATGTAAGCTTCTCAAGGCTCAGGGGCATACTTGAAATGCAGATGGTGGAAGGGATTAATGTCTTATGCCCCCACCTGGAGGGATATTCGCTGCGAGGAATCAGAAAGCGCGACTATCCGCCGGCAATGTATGAGCAGCAGCCCTGGTGGAGAGACTATCCTAAGTTTATCGAGACTATGTCAAGAATCGGTATGATTTTGGGCGAGGGTGAGGTTCATTGCAATATACTTGTAATGCATCCCCAGACTATGGCGTGGTCTGTGTTTGATACAGAAAACTACGATGAAATTTCAAAACTGTATGAAGTATTCAGAAAAGAGATTGATAATCTTAGGAGAAAGCATATAGTGTTTCACTTAGGCGACGAAACAATCATGGAGCGTCACGCAAAAATCGAAAACGGTAAGCTGATAATAGGCACACAAAGCTATGACACGGTTGTTGTCCTGCCGAATCAGTTTTTCATGGAGAACACAGAGCGGCTTTTAGATGAGTTTAAAAAGTGCGGCGGCAAGGTGGTCTGTGAAAGTGAGATTGAGGAAAACAGAATTATCGACAACCCGGATATAATGTATACCGAGCGTATTCTGGAAGGGAAAAAGGTATATTACTTTGTAAACAAAACCGGAAAGCGACAGAGTGCGGAAATCTATGTGGGCAGCGAGATTATAAATTCCATGACAGGCGAGATCGAGCCCTTTGACGGACACTACGACTTCCTTGAGTATGACAGCGTGATTGTCAGAGAGAGCGGTGCTGAAAAAGAGGAATCCGAGAAGAAGTCCGGCACAAAGACGCTTGACCTGTCAGGCGAGTGGAATGTAACAGATTGCGATGAAAATGTATTAACACTTGACCGCTGCGACTATTACTTTGACGGCGAGCTTCAGGAAAAGGACGGATATGTGCTGAATATCCAGAACAGAGCCTGCGCCCTGGGACGAAAGGTTGCGATTAAGCAGGTTTACAGGGTTAATGTTAAGGCAGTTCCGTCCGAGGTGTATCTCGTTTGTGAAACACCCGATATGTTTAGAATCACTGTAAACGGAAGTGCGGTTGAAGGCGTTGAATGCGGATATCTGCGTGACCGCACCTTTAAAAAGCTCAATATAGGCGGACTTTTGATAAGCGGCGAAAACACCATATGTATGGAATGTGACTTTGCACAGAGTGATGAGGTTTATGCCAATATAGAAAAGAGCAAGATTTTTGAAAGTGAAAAGAATAAGCTGACATATGATATGGAGATTGAGAGTATTTACCTGTCGGGAAAATTCTCGGTATATACAGATGAATGCTTTGAGGAGCTTGACAATAATGCCATAAGAGTCTGCGGCGGATTTTATATTGACACACCGACGGAGAAAATACAGCTCGAAAATATCGAAAGACAGGGTTATCTTTTCTTCTCGGGAAATATGACCGTTGAAAAGACTTTTGATTATGACGGCGGTGGCTGCTGCGTTGAGCTTGAACGCACGGGAATTAACTCGATCCATGTCAGTGTAAACGGCGGTGAGGAGCTTGTTTCGCTGTGGAACGGTGAGGCCTTTGATATAGGAAAGTATCTCAAATGCGGCGAGAATAAAGTTAGTCTGACTCTTGTCAATAACCTCAGAAATATGCTTGGACCGCACCATTTGGAGATGGGAGAGTGTACATGGGTATGTCCGTCAAGCTTCTTTAAGGAGCCGTGTGTGTGGAATCCGGCACCTGAGAAGGATTGGTGCGATGGCTACTGCTTTGTTAAGATGTGTGTGTATACGGATAAATAATATATGTATTTTCAAAAAAATTGAAAAATTGCTCGAGATTTGAAAAAATTTGTTGACCCGATGACGTATTATGGGTTATAATAAACAAGTATGAAAATATTTTAGCTGATTGTAAAATGTGAAAACGCAAAATTGCAGATAACCTTCCAAAAAGTATAAAATATTACATTGCCGACCGGGCAATCAGGGTTCCCGAAAAGCGGAGAAAGCGTATAAAACGGAATTTTAAAATATTCCTGTTTTACACAGCTTTTCACGTTTTACATACGGCTAAATAATAATATTTGCAAAGGAGAAAAGAAACATGATAAAAATTGCGATTGCCGGATACGGAAACCTCGGCAGAGGGGTTGAATGTGCCATAAAGCAAAATGCGGACACTGAGCTTTACGGAGTGTTTACCAGAAGGAATCCGGAGAGTGTTAAAACCGTAGCGGAGAATACTGCGGTTTACTCAATAGATGAGATTGAAAAGCATAAGGATAATATTGACGTTTTGATCATATGCGGAGGGAGCGCCACTGATCTTCCGATTCAGACGCCAAAGCTTGCGGCAAGCTTTAACGTAATAGACAGCTTTGACACCCACGCAAAGGTGCCGGAGCATTTTGAAAAGGTTAACACTGCTGCCAAGGCGGCAGGAAAGGTTGCAATTATATCCGTCGGCTGGGATCCGGGAATGTTTTCCCTGAACAGGATGTATGCGGATGCAATTCTGCCCGACGGACAGGATTATACCTTTTGGGGCAAGGGTGTAAGCCAAGGACATTCCGATGCGATTCGCAGAATTGACGGAGTTTTGGACGCAAGACAGTATACCGTTCCCGTAGAGAGTGCACTTGCGGCTGTCAGAGAGGGCTCAAATCCCGAGCTCACCACAAGACAGAAGCACACGAGAGAATGCTTTGTTGTCGCGGAGGAAGGTGCAGACCTTGCGAGAATTGAAAACGAGATAAAAACCATGCCGAATTACTTCGCAGATTACGATACAACGGTACACTTTATTTCCGAGGAGGAGCTGAAGCGCAACCACAACGGTATTCCTCACGGGGGATTTGTTATCCGCTGCGGCAAGACGGGTGCAGACGGTGAGAATAAGCACGTTATAGAGTACAGCTTAAAGTTGGATTCCAACCCTGAGTTTACTGCATCTGTTTTGGTGGCTTATGCTCGTGCGGCGTGCAGGCTGAACAGTGAGGGTGTAAGCGGCTGCAAAACCGTATTTGACATTGCGCCGGCATACCTCTCGGCTAAATCCGCCGAAGAGCTTCGTGCACATATGCTTTAAATTCTGTTATATATTCGCATTAATATACCGCGGCATTTTCGGTTCTCTGAAAGGTCGCGGTATTTTGCGGAATAAATATATTGTTGATTTTATAGATTTTATATATAATTAATATTTATGGTTGAAATGATAAATAAAATATGATATAATAATATATCATGCCCGACGCAGACAGTGTCGGACAAGGACAGTATAGGCTATGGGGTGCGGATTGTATTGATTTGTGCCTTGCGATAAAGAGAGGTGTGGCATATATGTTATGCTGTAAATGCAGGAAAAATCTTGCTGTGGTATATGTAACGAGAATGGATCCGGACGGGACTCATAAAAATGAGGGATATTGTCTGACCTGTGCAAAAGAGCTTAATCTCGGACCGGTAAATGATATAATGAAAAATATGGGGATAAACCCCGAGGAAATGGACGGCTTGAACCGTGAAATGGCGGAAATGATGGAGGAAATGGGCGACGGTGCCGGAATGGAGGGGCTTTCCGAAATATTCGGAGGGATTTCCGATGAAGTCGATGAGGGTGAAGACACAGATGACGAATCAATGAGCCGCAGTATGCAGAAAAATCCCCTTGAGTTTATGAACAGAATGTTCGGCGGTGAAAAGGAGAAGAAGAAGGAAGAAAAGCCAAATGACGGCGGCGCCTCGGGCAAAAAGGAGAAAAAGCCCAAAAAGCTTAAAAATCTTGAGCATTTCGGTGTAAATCTCACCGAAAAGGCGCGTCGTGGAGAGGTTGACGCGGTTATCGGCAGAGAGCGCGAAATGGAAAGAACCGCGCAGATTTTGAATCGCCGAACCAAAAACAATCCTTGTCTTATAGGTGAGCCGGGCGTCGGTAAAACGGCGATAGCCGAGGGGCTTGCGCTTAAAATAGTTAACGGAGATGTTCCTGCAAAGCTTTTAAAATATGAGATTTATATGCTTGATATGGCGGCGGTCGTGGCGGGGACGCAGTTTCGGGGGCAGTTTGAGGCGCGGCTGAGGAATATCATTGAAGAGGTTAAGCGTGCCGGGAATATTATTCTTGTCATAGACGAGATCCACACCATATCCTCCGCAGGCGATGCCGAGGGCGGAATGAGTGCGGGAAATATATTAAAGCCTGCGCTGTCACGAGGCGAAATACAGGTAATCGGTGCGACGACAATTGAAGAATACAGAAAGCATATAGAGAAGGATAAGGCGTTAGAGCGCAGATTCCAGACTATAATGATTGAGGAACCCACGGTTGATGAAACAATAGAAATTTTAAAGGGTATAAAGGGATATTACGAAAATTATCATAAGGTAAGGATTACCGATGATATTATTCGTACTGCCGCCGTGCTTTCCGAAAGGTATATAAATGACAGATTTCTGCCCGATAAGGCGATAGATGTAATTGACGAGGCGGCATCACGAGCAAATCTTGAAAACAAAAAGCTTCTTGAGCTTGAAAAGCTTAAAAATGAATCAGAGAAGATTGACGCCGATATTGATGCACTAAATTCAAAGCTTGACGAACAGCTTGAGTCAGAGCGGAAGCGTGCCGAAAATGAGGGTGTGGAGTATCGGTATGAGGAAAACACAGCCGGAATTGAAGTGTACGAGAAAATTGCGGAGCTTAAAACCCGTAAAATGCGTGTCAGCGACAGAATAAGCAAGCTCAGCGAGGAGGGAGTCGAGACCTGTCTTACGGCAGATGATATTGCCTCGGTCATTGAGCTTTGGACAAAGATTCCGGTGAAGAATATTAGTGAATTTGAAACCGGGCGCCTTGTAAATCTTGAGGAGAGGCTTCACAAGCGTATTATAGGTCAGAACGAGGCAGTGTCGGCGGTTGCCGGAGCGATTCGGCGCAAGCGTGCGGGTATAAGCCTAAAGCGCAGACCTGTATCGTTTATCTTTGTCGGACCCACAGGCGTCGGAAAGACCGAGCTTGTTAAACGGATTGCCGAAGAGGTATTTGAAGGACAGGAGTCGCTCATTCGTCTTGATATGTCGGAGTATATGGAGAAGCACTCTGTTTCAAAGCTGATAGGTTCGCCTCCGGGATACGTCGGCTATGATGAAGCAGGGCAGCTGACCGAGAAAATAAGAAGGCATCCGTATTCGGTTATCTTGCTTGACGAGATTGAAAAGGCGCATGCGGATGTGTTTAATATGCTGCTTCAGATTTTGGATGACGGCAGAATTACCGACAGTCACGGCAAGACGGTGTCGTTTGAAAATACCATTATCATAATGACGTCAAACGCAGGCAGTGACCAGAAATCTAACGTAGTCGGCTTTAACGAGGAAGAGGTTGCGGTAAATACCAAGGTGGAGCGTGCTCTGAAAAATCTTTTCCGCCCGGAATTTTTAAATCGTGTGGATGAGGTTGTAATATTCAAGGAGTTAAAGCGTAATGAGCTTATGCAGATTATAGATCTTATGCTTGACGACTTGAAGGAGGGACTTGCGGAAAAGGGGATATCTCTTGCGGTAGATGATGCTGCCAAGGGGGTTATACTCGACAAGTCGTATAAAAAGGAATACGGCGCAAGGCCGATGCGCAGATATATTGAGCGGAATATAGAGGACGCTCTTGCGCAAAAGCTTATCTGTGGCATGCTTGGAGCGGGAGATAAGGCATATGTGTCGGAAAATGACGGTGAGCTTCAGATAGAAGTGAAACAGTAAAAAACGAAAAATTTGGATGTCTTTCAATTTTGAAGGACATCCAAATTTTTTAAAATATTTCGGAACTTTATTCAATTCCGGGACGTCTAAATACTTGAAAGGAAAAAACAGGATTTGCATTAACACCAAAATTAACGGAGGGGATATTGCAATGAAAAGGGTAAGACAGACAGCGGCACTGATTATTGCGCTGATGATGGCTTTGACGGTTTTTCCCGTCTCGGCGGCGGAAAGCTCGGGGCTGGAAAGTGCGATTTTATCGGTAAAGGAGAGAGTGGACATCCCGATGGAGTGTACGGAGTTCAGCAGTCAGACGAGAAGCGATGATAATATTACTGTCTATCAAACGGAATGGAGAACCAAGGAGGACAGCGATACACAAAAAAGCTGTTCGGTAAGCATCACGGATAAGGGTGATATTATTAGCTACAGCCTCTATGTAGAGCGTGACGATTACAGCTATTCATCAGATGCAAAATTTGCAAAGCTTACAGCGGAGGAGTACACCAATATAGCAAAGGATTGGCTTTTTAAGGTCAATCCCAAATGGAAATCGGAAATGCCGTCGGATAAGATCTCATGCAGTGAGCTGAATATTTACGGGGATACCGTATCGGTCACCTTTGAGCGTTACATTAACGGCTTGCCGTTTTGCGGCGACACGGCATATGTGCAGATAGATAAGGAAAACGGAACGGTAACGGATATGAATGCAAATTATACCTATGCGGACAATATTCCGTCTGCCGATAAAGCGATTTCCGCAGAGGATGCGGAGAAGAAGTTCCTTGAGGCATCGCCGATGGAGATTCGGTATACTGAAAATGAGGATAATAAGGCAGTCCTTATCTATGTGCCGAAGAATGCATATTATCAGATTGATGCATTTACAGGTGAAAAATTTGACAGCTTTATTTACGGTTTTTCCGGCGGCGGAGGCTCGACAGGAAACGCTCCGACGGAAGCAGCGGCAGATAATGCCTTAGAAAAAGGAGGCGGCTTGAGCGAAGCGGAGCTTCAAAATCTCGCTGAGGTTGAAGGCTTAATGGGTATCGAACAGCTACGTTCCGTTGCCGAGAGTATAAAAAACACAGGTATAGGCGATATGGAGTATGTATCGTGCAGCTATGTTCTGCAAAACAGCTACGTGGTACGCAACAAGAATGATGAACCGCAAAGCTATGCTGCAGTGCTCAGATATGCTCCAAAAAATAACAAGGACAATTATTACGGAGGCTTGTATATAAACCTCGATGCGAAAAGCGGTGAGCTGACACGGCTGTATAACAACATTTATCATAAGACCGATATTGAAGATGAAAAACCGAAGGTGAAGTATGCTTCGGCAATTCAGTCGGCAGAGGACTTCATTAGAAATTACGGCGGAGGAATAATCGACAGCGTCAAAGCTCCGGAGGGAGAACCCGAGGAGGATTCGTTGTATTATTACCTGGATTTCCAAAGATATGAGAATGACATTCCTTTTTCTCAAAATTATGCAAGTGTTTGTATAGACGGAAAGACAGGATATATTAAATCATATTATAAAAACTGGGACGCAGACATGGAGTTTGAATCACCTGATGGGATAATATCATCTCAGCAGGCAGGAGAGTCTTTGATGGACAAGGTCGGCTTGAACCTCAGCTATCAAAAAAAGGCGGGAGACAGCAAGACTGTTCCTGAAATAGGAATGACCTATGAATTAAATTCAGGAAGCACATACTACATAGGTGCAAAGAGCGGTGAATGTACCGATTACAGAGGAAACATATATAAGGCTGAGGAGCTTAGACTTCCGAATGATATTTCGGGACACTATGCGGAGGATAGAATCAAACGTCTGATTGAGAATCGGGCGCTGAGCCTGAGCGGCGACACTGAGGGCTTTCGCCCCGATGAGTATATTACCGTTGCTGAATTTTCCGAGATGATGGATACTGTTTTCGGAAGACGGATTGCGGTTTGGGCAGGAGATATAAAAGAGAGTAAGGTCAGTGATGACAGCAATACAAGCCGTGAGGCAGCCGCGGATATTATGGCTTCGGCGGCAGGCTTCGGCGAGGCTTCAAAGCTTAAGGATATATATGTTACGGGGTTTGAGGACGAAGCGGACATTGATGCCGATAAGCTCGGAGCTGTGGCGATTATCAAGGGACTTGGTGTGATGTCGGGAGATGAAAACAATTATTTTAATCCGAAAGCCTTCCTTACACGGGCTGATGCGGCGATAATGTTGTACAACTACCTGGCACGATAATTAATAAACAAATCAAAGGCATACCGGTTAGCGGTATGCCTGTTTGATTTGTATTCGGCTTAAGAATTTTCGGCGGAGATTATAAATATATTTTTACTGTTTCCGCTGCTGTCCTTTGCAAGAGCCTTTTCGATATCGCTTGCAGAGATATTTAAGTCGTTTGCAAGCAAAAGATATTCGGTCTCCTTATCGGTGAGGGGAACTTTAGTTTCCGCTTTAAGGCAGTACCTGTATGTGTCGGGATTGACGGCGGCATCTATCCGCCGAAAGGTTTCCCACTCATCACCGATCAGCACATATATAGTATTGGATTCAGAGCCGTGTCTGTAGCCTGATGAACCGCTGAAATTACATTCGCCGTCACCCTTGGGCAACTCAAAGTTTGACGCGGACTTGGTAAGCTGACCCTCGGTAACTGTACCGTCACTGTGAAAGTCGAGATCTGTGTCATAGTATAAGCTGCCGTCGATGCGTATAAGGCGCAGAGGCTCCTTGTCAATGGCTGCAGGGGTGTTCGCGTCGTTTGTGATTATGCCGGCCGGGCCGTCGGCTTCGCCTATCGTGGATATGTCGGACAGCTTGCAGCCGGAAGCACAAAGACATACGAAAATCGCCGCAAGTAACAGTATTTTTTTCATATCAAAACCTCCGAAATACAGATTTGAGAATAAATTGCAAAATCCCTCAGCTGTATTTTACCCTTATATCGGGAGTATATACGGAGTAAAATCTTTATGTAAACGATATACAGGTAACATAATTACAGCTTGCTGAAAAACTTGAATACTATGTCTCCGTGTCCATTTAAGTGCTCATGACCGTAGTCGGGGTAAATTACCACCTGCTTTTTTGAGGTAATCTTATTATATGCCGCAAACTGAGTGGAGGGAGGACAGATTGTGTCAAGCAATCCTGTTGCCATTAATACCTCCGCATTAATACGGTGAGCCATATTCTGAATGTCTACATAGCCGAGGCGTTCGAAAATTTCGTCCTCGCGAGCATGGGTGGGATCAAAATGCTTAAAGTAATATCTGAGACCGGAGTATGCACCGGTATCCAGATCCATATCCCAAACCCTTTTGTAGTCGGAGAGATAAGGATATACGGGAGCACACAGTTTCAGATTCGGAACAAGAGACGCACACGCCAGGGATAAACCTCCGCCCTGTGAGCCGCCGTGAGCCGCAACGCGGTTTTCGTCTACATATTCAAGACCCATAACGATTTTTGCAAGCTGAGCAGTGTCCAAAAAGCAGTCTCTGAGAAGTAAATCATGCTTGTCGCCATCTATACCGCGGATAAACGGCTGGTCAAAGGTTGTACCTGTGAGACCGCCTATGTCCTGGGACAGGCCGCCCTGACCTCTGGTGTCGAGAAAGGCTACAACATATCCCTGGGATATATAGTTTAGCAGTGCATTCCATGCGTCGGATGAACCGGAGAGACCGTGGAAGAGCAATACAGCCGGAACCTTTCCGTTTATGTTCTTTGGCTTTCCGAACTTTGCGTGTATTTTTGCACCCTTGGTGCCTGTAAAATACAGATCATAAAAGTCAGCGGAGGTTGAACCGATATCTACGGGTGTAAATTCCGGTTCATCGCATATGGCGTTCATTTCGGCAAGGGCATCGTCCCAGTATTCGTCGATATCGGACGGGCAGGGGGACATTCCCTTATATTCATACAATTTTTCAAGCGGCATGTCAACAACAGGCATAATAAACACTCCTTAAAAATAAATTACACGGAAATATTATCCGATTTTTAAAAAACACTGGTATAATACCACACAATTTTTTGTGTGTCAAGAAGAAAATTAATGACATTTAAACTTGTAAAATAAATGTAAAATTATAAAGAAAAATACACGAAAGCTTTTAACGCCTCCGTGTATGAGATTATCATATTTCGATACAGCCGAGATCAACCTTGGCGGCTTCGGCCGCATTCGCACAGTAGTCACAGTTACTGCAATTTTTATCACAGCTCATTACATGACGGGTGAAGTCAGTCGGAATTTTTGAGTTTTCTATTATATAAGGATAGAGAACTCCGCTGTGGTTCGGCTCAAGAATGTCATTGACCGAGCCGGAGTAATGTCCTCTGATGTAAGCCTTTACCGTATTAATCGGATTTCTGCTGACTCTCGTTGCCAGCTTGGCGGCTGTAAAGTATTCGTCATAGAGGCAGATGTCCTCCGGTCGGATGAAGTTTGTATCGCGAAGCACAGATACACGGTTTTTCGGATCTCTCAGATAATCATGGCAAATTCCGCGGAATTCATAGGCGTTATCCATTTTAGCAATATCGGCTTCGTGTGCCACAAGATTATCGTGAAAGGTGTGGGCAGAGCAATCGTTTAAGCAGCCGCTGTTAGCGAGAATGTACAGTCCTTTTCCCACGCTGTCGCACCAATTTTTCAGCTCCTTGATTTTTGACAGGCATCGATTATGTTCACGCTTCATATAAAAGCTGTCAA
Source organism: uncultured Ruminococcus sp. (assembly GCA_902766745.1). Lineage (GTDB taxonomy): Bacteria > Bacillota > Clostridia > Monoglobales > Monoglobaceae > UMGS1820. Next base: position 6,773 of record CACXES010000022.1, on the reverse strand, counting down.
AGTAGGATTCCAGATATCTCATGCCTTGTATGCTGCCGATTCCCATGTTGACCGATGCACGAACCTCAATATCCTTGAAATTTTCGTGGATAAATTTTGCGATAAGCGGCGATGTTGTGGTGACCGATGCAAGCAAAAATCCGCTCTTAAGGAAGTCGATTGTATCGCCGATTTTGCAGAAGAAACTCCGCGACTGGCTGTCGCTTCCGTAGCAGTTTGCATTAAGAAGCAGATTCAGCTTAATACCTGCGTCCGAAATAAAGCGTAAATCCTCGATCTGGCGCTGCTGTGCCTGCCAAGGGAGATAATCATTGCTTTGAAGCATACTGTGCCTGCCGTTTGGAATGTCACCCCAGGAGAAGTACATCTCATATATATGATCTCGGTTTTCGGCAAGGTATTCCATAAAGGAATGAGAGCTTGTCATTTGATATCCAACTGAAAATTTCATCTTGTTCTCCGTTCCGCCTGCTTTGAGAGGCAATCCGATACATAAAAGCGTTAGTCTAAAGCTTGTCCAAAGAGACCGTTTGAGTCTGCTCGTCCCAGCCCACGGTATAGCCGAGGCTTTCGGCAAGAAAGCGAATGGGCAGGTAGGTGCGGTTGTCATCGGGATCGATATACGCAGCAGTATCCATTTGCACTGCCCGGGTTTCGCCGGTGAGCTTTGAAGCCACATACAGAATGTTGTTGCCGTTCTGTATATATATCAATGATGCGGCGGAGCTGACACAGGCGGCCTTTGTCGTCTCATCAAACCAAACGTCATTCTTTAAAAATTCGGACACAAACCTGACGGGGACGAAGGTGCGCCCGTCTCTTTCGCGTATCTCGCCCATACCGGGCGGAATTTCTGCGGCGGTCCCGTTTATCTTAATAACATTTGCAGCAGAAAATACATTTGCATATGAAAAGGCAAGTACAGCTGCAGCGGCGGCCGCCGACAGTTTAAGTCGTAAGTTCTTAGCAAGCATTAAATATAACCATCCTCAAAAAAGTGTAGAATTATTTTGAAGTCAGGCTGACGGTCTGTGCCGCTTCGTCCCAGTCAACGGTATAGCCGAGTGCCTCGGCAAGGAAACGGATGGGTACATAGGTTCTGTCATCGTCACCCAGGAAGGATACGGTATCCATCTGTACGATGGAGGCCTCTGTTCCGGTAAGCACAAACAGCTTGTTATCGCCTATTGTGAGGAAGTAGGAAGTTTCCTTTTCGGTATTACTGAAGGTGACAATCTCACGAACCTCCTCGGATGTTACACCGCCGATTTGAGTTGTATAGGTAGTGGGCTGATAGTTCACAACGCAGCCAAGCTCCTCCGCTACAAAGCGAACGGGGACAAAGGTCCTGTTATCCATTTCGCGTATGGTTCCCATATCTGCGGGTATTGCTATATTTTCCCCGTTGATAACGATGTTCTCCGCTGCCGCAAACGCAGACACGGACGAAAGCAGTACGCTGCACGCCGTTATCATAAACATAAACTTCTTTTTCATAAAATAAAACCTCCGAAAATTATTATATATTATCTTATTTAAGGTTAAAATAATATATATGTATTTTAACATAAGTGAATAAATTTTTCAAGAGTTATTTTAAAAATTGGCGAAATGCGGAGCGATGCTCTGATTGATAAAGGCATTTACACGTCGGAGAGGGTGATTCTGACGCCCTTTTCGGACATTGCATCGAGAAGCTGTGTTTCGGAAAGCGTCCGTATGATTTTTCCGTTTTTGTCGGTCACATTTACAATATGGAATCTGGATATATTAAGCTCTCTGAGAATATGTCGAGCCGGAGTGTCGGCTCTTGCGGTGAGTACGCCGGTTTTCAGCATTGCTGCGGAGGCAAGCTTTTCGCGGCTGCCGATTATCTCACGCAGGGCGCCTCTGGAGATGTTGTTCTGCTCACACGCCAGATTCGAGAGCAGAAATGCTGAAATCAGTATAAGCGACAGATTAAACCGCAGAGTAAGCAAACCGTAAACCGACAGCAGAAGCAGCAGCGCAATGGGAAGCTTGCTTGCGCAGACGGTGAGATTATAAGCACGGACGCTGCCGAACCGATACGAAAGCGCCGCCTTGAGGATTCTTCCGCCGTCAAGGGGGAGGGCGGGAAGAAGGTTTATTGCCGCCAATGAAATATTACAGTAAAAAAAATACACATCCGAGCAGGGCAAAGGCAGATACTGCGAAGCGGCGGCAAGGCAAAGACTTACTGCCGGGCCTGCGGCGGCGATAAGTATTTCCTGCAGCGGAGTTTTAAGCTTATCGGTGTTAAGCTTGATACATATGCCGAAGGGTTGTATTTCGATGTACAAAAAGCTGACGCCGAGGCAGCGTGCCGAGGCTGCATGGCCCAGCTCATGCAGAAGGGCGCACAGGTATGCTGCCGTGAATTCCCTGTAGTAGTTTCCGAGAATACTTGCCGCAAGCAGAGGAAAAAATAAAAGATTGATGCGAAAGCGGCCGCCTGTCGGATATGACAGTGACCGACCCGTTAATATTCGACCGATCATTGGAAGGTGATCTCCGACGTGACCGGGGCGTCACTGTTGTCCTGTGTCGGGCTGTCGGAATCTCGGTTCGGAGCAAGCTCTGCCGGAATAAGCTCCCTGAGCTTCGTGGCGGCGGCATTGACGCCCTCCTCGGTAAAGGCGTCGTTCCTTATGGCTCGTCCGAGAGCATCGGCACAAGCCTTGATCTTGACATTTTCGCTGCCGTGCAGCAGCGAAGCCGCAATAAAAAATACGGCGGCAACGGTAAGCTGTCGAAACAGCATCGCAGTGATACTTTGTCCAATCGGGGAATTGCTCTTTGACCTTCTGTTGCTTGTCATGTTTTTCACCTCTTACAAAATTTTATTAGACTTTATATATATTTATGCTTGAAAGTTTTTTAAAGGTAGTGTATTATATATGTATATATTTACAAAGCATATAAATTATGAAATCTGAATCGGAGGAAATATATGTATAAATCAAAATTTGAAGCGTGTCTGAAGAGGGTTCAAAAGCCTGCCCGATATATAGGCAACGAGTTTAACAGCGTGCATAAGGAAAAAACGTCGGATATGATGTCGTTTGCATTTTGCTTTCCGGATGTGTATGAGGTGGGAATGTCGCACCTGGGAATGAAGATACTGTACCATATGCTGAACGAACGCAGCGATACGGTCTGCGAAAGGGTTTTTGCGCCGTGGGACGATATGGAGAGGGAAATGAACAATGCCGGTATTCCGCTTTTGTCTATGGAGAGCTGTACTCCGGTTCGGGAATTTGATATTGTCGGCTTTACGCTTCAATATGAGATGAGCTATTCAAATGTGGTAAATATGCTGAGACTTGCCGAGATACCGCTGCGTACGTCCGAACGCAGAGAGGGAGATCCTTTTATCTGCTGCGGAGGCCCGTGTGCCTATCATGCGGAGCCTTTGGCGGAGTTGGTTGACTTTTTTATCCTCGGCGAGGGCGAGGAAGTAAATAACGAGGTAATGGATGCCTATAAGGTATGGAAAGGATCAGGAGAGGGGCGCGAAAAATTCCTTGAAACAATAGTAAAAATTCAGGGAGTTTATGTACCGTCGTTTTACGATGTGGAATACAATGAGGATAATACGATAAAAAGCTTTACCCCCAACCGGGAGGGCGTTCCGGCAAGGGTGAAAAAACGTATTGTAAAAGACCTTGACAATACTTACATTCCCGAAAAGCTGATAGTGCCGTTTATGGAAACGGTGCATGACCGTATAATGCTTGAGGTTTTCCGCGGCTGTATACGAGGATGCAGATTCTGTCAGGCAGGGTATATATACAGACCCGTCCGTGAACGCTCGGTAGACAGGCTGGTGAAAACAGCCGAAAACGCAATTGCCGCCACAGGCTATGAGGAGATGTCCATGTCCTCTCTCAGTACCAGCGATTATACATGCCTTGAAGAGCTGACGAACAGGCTTCTCGACATTACCGTTGATAAGAGAATCAATCTCTCCCTGCCGTCGCTCAGAGTTGATAATTTTTCCATGGAGCTTATGGAAAAGGTTCAAAAGGTTAAAAAGAGCGGTCTCACCTTCGCACCGGAGGCAGGAACTCAAAGGCTGCGAGATGTTATAAATAAAAATGTTACGGAGGCAGACCTGCTTCGTACCTCAAAAATTGCATTCGGCGGCGGATATAACAGGATGAAGCTGTATTTTATGCTCGGACTTCCCACCGAGACGGACGAGGATGTTCTGGGTATAGGAGAGCTGGCAAATAAGGTTATCGACAGCTTTTACACGCTTCCGCCCGAGGAGAGGCGCGGCAGGTCGGTGTCGGTTACGGTCAGCACCTCGCTGTTTGTGCCCAAGCCCCATACTCCGTTTCAATGGGAGCCGCAAAACACGATAGCCGAGCTGGAGCGCAAGGCTTCAATGCTGAGCCGTAGCATTAAGAATCGAAAAATAATATACAACTGGCATTCGAGCGATGTCAGCTTTCTCGAGGCGGTCTTTGCAAAGGGAGACAGGAGACTGGGAGAGGTTCTGATTTCGGCGTGTGAGTTGGGGTGTAAGTTTGACGGCTGGACGGACTTTTTTGACTTTGACAGGTGGCTGCATGCCTTTGAAATTCACGGTATTGATCCGAGATTTTACGCATACAGGAAAATTTCGTATGACGAGATTTTGCCGTGGGATTATGCCGATGTAGGGGTCAGCAAGGACTTCATGATTTCAGAGCATGAAAAGGCATACAGAGGCGAGACAACCTCGTCATGCAGGGAAAAGTGCTCCGCCTGCGGAGCGGCACAGTTCGGGGGAGGTGTTTGCTTTGAGTAAAAGACGAATAAGGTTTACAAAGATGAATATGGCAAAGTTCATATCCCACCTCGACCTTATGCGCTGTTTTACCCGTGCGATAAATCGCAGCGGTATGCCTGTTGTTTTTTCGCAGGGGTTTAATCCGCATATGAAGATGACATTTGCGCTGCCGCTTCCGGTGGGTGTTTCAGGACTTCGCGAGGCGGCGGATATTGTGTTTGAGGACGGCGTTGGCGATGATGAAATAAAAGAAAGACTGAATGAAAATCTGCCGCCCGACATAAGGGTCACTGAGGTCGGTGATGTTGGGGCAAAGGCTTCGGACATTGTTTGTGCCGAATACGGCGTTGTGCTTAAAACGGATGACAGTGCGGAATTGAATTCGATAAAAGACTTCTTCGGCAGAGATGAGGTCATTGCTATGAAGCTGACAAAGAAGAAAATCGAAAAGCCTATAAATATAATGGAGTACATCAGAGCATGGGAGATTGAAGGAAATGACAGTGAAAGCATCAGGCTTCGGCTAGTGCTCGATGCCGGCGGTGAGCGTAATTTGAAGCCGGATGTTGTTGTGGCGGAGCTTGCAAAGGCGTGCGGAAAAACAGACGCCGACAGTGCGGATATTTGCCGACGTGAAATATTTTGCCGCACCCGGGAGGACGGGATTTTGGAAAGATTTTACTGATTTGCGGCAATTAATTTAAAGCAGACATAAAGATATATATGCTTACGGAGGTGGAGTATTGAACACACAGTATTTTAAATATGCCGTCGAGATAGAGCGTACACGTTCGATAACTCAGGCGGCGGAAAATCTGTATATGGGCCAGCCGAATCTCAGCAGGGCGGTGAAGGAGCTTGAGGAAACCCTCGGATTTGCAATATTTGAGCGAACCACAAAGGGGGTTGTTCCGACCGAGAAGGGAACGGAATTTTTAACCTATGCAAAAAATGTTTTGGTACAGCTTGACAATATGGAAAGATTGGCCGGCATGGCAACGGGAGAGCTGCAGACGTTAAGCGTGGCGGTGCCGAGAGCAAGCTATATCTCAAAGGCTCTTGCGGAATTTGTTTCGGAGATGGACTTTGAAAGGCCGATTGATATTAATATTAAAGAAACAAATGCCATGCAGTCGATTACGGATGTAACCGAGCAGAGGCATGACTTTGCAATAATAAGGTACAGGATGCAGAATGAAAGCTATTTTAATGATTATCTCAATGAAAAAAAGCTTAAATATGAAGTTTTATGGGAGTTTGAGAGGATAATTTTAACTTCGGAAAAAAATATGTATATCAAATCTGATATGATTAAAAGAGAGAACTTGAGCAAGTGTATTGAGCTTATGCATGGTGATACATTGGTTCCGTATCACCGTCAGAACAAGAAAACAAGCAGCTCGGATAAAGCAAAGAATATTCGTCTGTATGAGAGGGCAAATCAGTTTGAGCTCTTGTCGAGAATACCTGAAGCATATATATGGACATCACCTGTGCCGAAAAGCCATTTGGAGCGATACGGGCTTGTGACGGTACACTCGGACAGGCCCGGAAGGACTTACCGTGATGTTATAATATATCCGTCGGGATACACCTTTTCGGATATTGATAAGTGCTTTATTAACAAGGTATATGCCGCGAAGAATGAATTAGCTCTTTAAAGAATGAATTGGCTCTTTAAAAAACGAAATAGCTATTTGAAGAACGAGTTTGCTCTTTAAAAAACGAAATAGCTCGTTGAAGATAAATCAATATATCGAAATTGATATGGATTTATTTAAAATAGGCATTTTACATATGACAAATAGATTGTTAAAATAATAATATAAAGAAATTAAAGAAAAAAAGACCTATTAAAAACGGAGGTTACTAATAATGAGTGATAAGCGAAAAATTGTAGACAGCGTAGAAACGCTTGAGGCGGAGCTTGAGGTAGTAAGAGCGGCGCAGAGGGAGTATTCACACTACACCCAGG
>CACXES010000021.1 GCA_902766745.1 uncultured Ruminococcus sp. | reverse complement strand
TTGCGCAAAGCTGCGGCTTCACGGAACTCTGGCAGTTTAACGGGAACAGGTTTGAAGCGGTGACGATTTGAATAAAGGTATAGCAAAAGCAGGGTTGATGCACGTGCATCAGCCCTGCTTTTGCCGACAATTCCGTAATTATTTTATTTCCTGTTCAAGTTCATCAAATTCCGGCGTTGAGAAGAATTCCCCAAGCGTTATTTCAAATCCGTCGCAGAGCTTTTTTATGGTCACGATCCCGGGATTACTGCTCTCCCCGTTCAGAATGCTTTTTATTGTTGACTGAGGAACAGCCGCAATATTGCTTATACCGTTTGGGGTCAGTCCGCGCTCACGGCAAAGCTGAATAATACGTAATGCAACCGCTTCCCTTGTGTTCATGTATACATCCTCCAAGTGATTTATCACTAAAATGATAAATCACTTGGAATTTTTATATTAGTGATACTTCACTAATTCACGCAGATGTGTTATATTAGTGATATGTCACTAATATAAAGGAGAAATATATGAATAAAACTATGACCGGATACCCCTCCATAGACAAGCCCTGGCTTAAATATTACCCTAAAGCTGCGATCGACGCTGTTTTCCCGGGCAAAACCGCATGGGAGCTTATTTATGAGAAATGGAAAAGCCATGGGAATACGACTGCATTCCGCTATATGGGGCGCAGAATAAATTACTCGACGTTTTTCAAAGCTGTCGAAGCCTGCGCAAAGTCGCTGAAAGCGCTCGGAGTCCGGCAAGGGGATATTGTGACGCTCATTTTGCCTACCGCTCCCGAAACTGTGTACTTATTCTACGCGATTAACCGTATCGGGGCTGTTGCTACCGCGTTGGACCCACGTCTTAAGGCAGCAGAATACAGCAAAAGGATAGATGATCTGGGTTCCAAATTCATTTTCGCAACCGATATCAGTGTGTCCGCATTATCAGCTATCAGCCATTTTCCCGAAAAAACGATCGTTCAAGTATCGCCTTTTGAATCTTGTCCTGCCGTGAAGCTGTTAATGTCAAGCAAAAGCGGCGATTCCTCCATGAGCTGGAGACAGTTCATCCGCAAAGGAGAAGTATTTTCCGACTGTATCGACACAGCTTTTGTGCCGGGTGCCGCCGCGGCAATAGTTTATACCGGAGGTACGACCGGCATTCCGAAAGGCGTTGTTTTAACAAATGAAAACTTCAACGCAATGGCGCTTACCCAGGAGATATCCAGCTTTAACCTCGCCGCCGGCGACAGCTTTTTAACATTTCTCCCGCCGTTTTCCGCGTATTGTCTTGTAAATGCAATACACGACCCGCTGTATCTCGGTTTTGAAAACATCCTTATTCCCAAGTTCGATTATGCGGATTTCCCTAAGCTTATGGTCAAGTACAAGCCAAACCACGTGCTCGCCGGGCCGATACTCTGGAATCATATGTTGGGAAGTGAGCTCACACATAAGGCCGATCTGTCCTTTTTGAAATCCCCTATTTCCGGCGGCGACGTTATGACGCCTGAACTGGAAACGGAAATAAATGACTTTCTATCGGCTCACGGCTGCAGATACCACATTCAGCAGGGCTACGGCATGACCGAGGTTTCCGCCGCGGCTTGCTATTCATTTGAAAATTGCTATTGCTTCGGGAGCGTAGGTATACCATACGTAAAAAATGTCATTTCTATTTTTGACGCCGAAACTAAAAAAGAGCTGACATATGACACTGAGGGCGAGGTCTGCATTCAGTCTCCGACAATGATGAAAGAATATTTCCACGCTCCCGAGGAGACAGCCGCTGTAATTCAGAAGCACTCCGACGGCAGCGTATGGCTCCACACCGGAGACCTCGGCACGATCAGCAGCGACGGAAATCTTTTTATAAAGGGCAGGATAAAGCGGATCATTGTTCGGCGCGGCAGCAAGGTGTTTCCGTCCGCTATAGAAGATGTCATCATGCGGCACCCGTATATTGTAAACTGTGCAGTGGTTCAGGCGCCGCACGCAGAAGATCGGCACGTTCCGGTCGCTTTTCTGGTTCTGAAAGATGGATTCCCGGATAACATTGTCGATGAGCTGAAGGACAGTATCCGCGAAGTTCTCCCTGAATTTAACATTCCATATACGTTTTTCATCCGAAAATCCCTTCCTGTCACTCCCATGGGCAAAGTGGACTATCGTGCCCTAGAGCGCATTTCGGAGGAATGTGTCTGCAGTCAACCCTAATAAAAACACACCAGAGCCGCACGGCTCTGGTGTGTTTTGTAACATTTTTTACTCCGTCCTCAATGCCTCTACGGGATCCTTCTTCGCAGCGAGGCCAGAGGGGATCAGGCCCGCAATGAAGGTCAGACCGACGCTTATCAGCACCAGCGCAATGCCGCCGACGGCAGGGAGCGTGGAGTTGATGGCGTAGATACCTGTGAGGTCATGGACGAT
>CACXES010000020.1 GCA_902766745.1 uncultured Ruminococcus sp. | reverse complement strand
TTGATAAAAATTATTTCTACCATAATTTTCACCAAGGAGGCTCGTTTTTATACTATTTACACAACTTTTTCCGCGCCGTCCCTTTTAACCACAGGACAACAATTCAGTCCTGAGCTGTTGGTGTAAGCATGGATTAAATTACCTTGTTAAAAATCGCCTTTTTTGAAGGTTTATTTGTCATGCCATAAAATCCACAAATATTTATATTTTCAATGTTCATACCGGGCTAACTAAATTTTTAAAAAAAATTTATAAAAACACTTGATTTTTATATAGTTAGCTCCTCCATTTAATATTCCGATGCCAATAGCATCGTTGAATGTGTTTCATCATCAATCGCAAAAATCTTGCCAATAAAAATAGGAGCATCTATCAGATACTCCCGTCTGTATTCAGGTCCTTCCTGAATATGTGTTATTTTTTGCTTTCCGTTTTCCTCCGTTAAATCAAAAACCTGCAGATAGTCCTTCGGCGGCGGCATAGCATCTATACAATGCCACAAAAACGTCATTAGGAGCGGATTCATACAAGAATCCGCTCCCCGTGTTATAAATCTTTTGTTGTTAAAATTCATTATATTCCCCTTTCACTTTGTCTATTTGCCGATTGAAATCGGATGCACAGTATATGTACACACTGTAATAATATATAAGTGAAAAGGGGAGGTTTTGCACAGTACACAGTTATCTTTTAACTATATGGATTATCTTATACAAAAACATAAAACACATAATATACGCATTGCAACTGTATCATATGCATATCCCATTTTAAATCAATCTGCTTTACACTGCAATCCACCAATACCCCTGAACCGCCATATCAATGAGCGGAATGGTTGAACCGTCCTCGATGGATTATGTAAATTTGTATTCTGATACATAGTTACCGAACCATTGATTGATATGCTTAACACGCAATTCGACAAATATTTTTTCTAATCTGTTAATCAAACATACTTCATACTTATTCCGCTTTTCTTATTTTCAAAACCACACAGCCGTATGCTTCAATCCTTCCGCACTCAAGCCGACCGCTTAAAACTTCGTAATCATCAAGCTGCATCTCCAACTCGACCTCATTGTTGTTGAAATTCATTATAAATACATATACATTATTATCCTTATAACGTGTTGTTATGCTCACGTTTTCCGGTGATTTCGGCATTTTGAGCGGTAAAATAACATCTTTCAATATCTCACCGTAAATTCTTTTATATCCGTCCTGCATAAAATCAGCCCCGATATAATAAGCCGTTCCCTTGCCGTAGTTATTTCGGGTCACGGCAGGCATACCGGCGTAAAAATCATCTTTATATCTTCCGATAACCTCCGCCCCGCTTGCATATGCAAGTTCGCAATACCGTTCCACACGGTATTCCTCCGAAAACATTTCAACCGTGTTATATTGACCGTCATACAGACAGTCTGTTTCCTCCGCTTTTATTCCGAGAATATCTCTCAGTGGATAACACTCATCATCAAAAAAGCTCAACGCAAACTCATCTATAACCCCAGAAGCAAATGTGGATACAAGAACTCCCCCGTTTTTCACATAGGACTCAAGCTTTTCCATCAAGCCATCCTTCATCATAAAGAGCATAGGTGCAATTATAATCTTATAGTCTGAAAAATCCTCATCAACAAACACAAAGTCGCATCCCACATTATAATCCCACAACGCCCCGAAATGCTTGGTTAGAACCTCAACAAAATTCTTATCCTTTGATTCATTTCTATAAACCTGCGCTATCTCAAGGGCCTTTAAATTATCATAATCAAAAAGAACCGCTGCCTCGTTTTTCGTCAGTGAACCTGTCACCTCCGATATATTTTTCATCTCATTTCCCGTTGAAGCAACTTCTCTGAAAACCCTCGTGTCGGAGGTATTATCGTGTCCGATTACAGCTCCGTGAAACTGTTCGGACTGTCCGCGGCTTTTCCTCCATTGAAAATATTGCACGGTATCACTGCCATGAGCCACCGCTTGCATTGATGCAAGAAGGTTTACCCCCGGGCGGCGAAGGCGGGATATTTTCTGCCAATTCGTTGCCGATGGAGAGCTTTCCATAAGCATAAAGGGTCTGTCTTTTTTAAACGAATTTTCCAAAGAATGGAACATCGCCGTTGACACTGCAACACTTCTTTCGTTTTCGTCACTATGCCACATAGGATAATTATCCCACGAAATATAATCAAGGGATTTCGCAAGCTTGATATAATCCACCTTCCAAAATCCCTGGAAGTTGGTAGTGACGGGAATATCGGGATTAACACGGCGCACGGCTTCAATCTCACCGTTTAAAAAGCTCAGCAAATTATCATTTTTAAATCTGAACCATTCAAGTTTCAGCGGATTTGATGACCCCTCGCCGTGATCCCCGGGCGGATCAATTTGCGAAAAATCGCAATATGTATGTGACCAAAATCCGTTCCACCATTTACGGTTAAGGTTGTCTATCGTCCCATACCTTGCCTTGAGCCATTTTCTGAAATTCTCACGGCAGTTTTCACAGTGGCAATCTTCAATATTATATTCATTTGAAATATGCCACATCAAAATTCCCGGGTGCTTTGAATATCTCTCCGCCAACTTCGTGTTTATGATATTCACTTTTTCGCGGTATACCAAAGAACTGCAGCAGTTGTTATGTCTGTTTCCGAAGCGGTGTCGCACACCATCCTCCGCCACACGTCTGACCTCGGGATATTTTTCGGCCAGCCACGACGGCATCGCCCCCGACGGGGTTGCAAGAATTGTATAAATTCCGTTTGCGTAGAGCCGGTCTATTATTTCATCCAGCCACTCAAAGCTGAAACACCCTTCCTTTGGCTCAAGCCTCGCCCATGCAAAAATACCCACCGACATAACATTGCATCCGGCTTCCTTCATCAGCTTTATATCCTTTTCAAGAACCTCGGGGTATTCAAGCCATTGATCCGGGTTGTAATCACAACCATACCATATATTCTTTAACTTTTCGTTGATATACATAGACCTTCTCCGTCGCCTTCTTTAATATTCGCTTTACTTAATATTTGGGCTGTTGCAAAATCCCCGCAAACGCCGATGTATATTCCCTGATACTTTTCATTTTTTTCATCTTTTCATCTTTACGGATTTATATTATATTCAACTCTTAATCATAATTACCCTTAAATAAATGCTCCGTTTTTCTTTAAAAGACTTCTCAGCTTTTCTGTGTTCACCTCCGCTGCATTGCATCCGTCTTCAAGGGCTACAGCGGCAGCTGTACCGGCCGCCTCACCCAGCGTACAGCATACAGGCATAATTCTATATGATGCCTGTGCCTCATGAGTACCCGATATACACCTTCCGGCAACAAGAAGATTATCCGCCTTCCGAGGTACCAAGCATCGATACGGAATGGTATAATATGTTCCCACAGCAAAGAAATAGTGACTTGTCCCGCTTCCGTCGGGATTATGTATATCAATATCATAATTACAAGCGGCTATGCCATCCTCAAATTTTGTACAAGCTTTTAAATCCTCCGCTGTAAGCATATAAAGCCCCTCAATCTTACGGCTTTCTCTGACTCCTATTTCGGGGCCGGAGGCAAGCAGCACTGCGTTTTCAAATCCCTCGCAATTTTCCTTTAACAATGTATAAAGCTCAAAGATCTGCTCACGTGCCTCCCTTTCCGCATCGCTTATATCAAATGCGTCTATCGGCGACTTGCGTATAATCCGCGTTGAATTCAGGTGCAGAATGTCGTTTGACATATGACGCATATACAAGACATCCTCACGTGGATTTTTAAGCTCGCCGCTCTCAAGCTTCATCTTATAAACATCATTTATTTCCTTACGTTTTGAAAATGCCTTGTCAACATCTACATTTGCAAGTCTGAAGCAAAGCGTCATCGGTTGACACAAATTATCACTGTCACGTCCTACACGGAACGGGCACCCCGCAAGTGCCGCAACATCGGCATCTCCGGTTGCATCAATAAAGAAATCCGCATAAAATGTCTGTATCCCCGATTTATTGGCACAGGAAACACCACATATTTTCTCTTCCTCCTTTACAACCTCTGTTATATAAGAATGGAACAGAACTGTAACACCGCTGTCAGAAGTCATTCTGTCAAGAATAAGTTTTAAGATTTCTTCATTAAATGTATCGCCATGTTCAAGTATACCGCCGAGAGCCGAAAGCTGTTCCTTGACTTCAGAAAAAATGCCTGCTGACAAATCTGTCTTTTTTCCATTGATCCTTGTATAATACGGCATGAAGGGATTGACCTGGCAATTTCCTGCCGCGCCTCCCAAAAACCCGCTTTTTTCTATAAGGAGGACCTTCACACCGGTACGGGCTGCCGCTATTGCTGCAGCCGCACCCGCAAAACCGCCTCCGCATACTATTACATCATATTTGGTGTTCATACAACACACTCCTTATATTAAATTTATCTGCCTTGTAATTATATCGAAAAAATACATAAAGTCTTATACAATAGATAAACAATTTGAACAAGGATACATATATGATATAATCAAAGCATTCTTTTACAAATATATAATGCATAAGGAGCCGACGCCCCTCATGCATTATTTTTATTTACAACCCAACCGATTAGTAATCAAGGTTATCCAGATAGTTTGCCTGGAAGTCGGAGTTTGCCTTTTTGAGAAGTGCCGCACAGTCTGCGTCCTTGTTGGTCAAAACCTCCTGGATGCAGCTGTCGAGAACTCCGTAAAGCTCCTGTGCGCAAACAGGCTCCTCGGGGCGAAGTTCGCAGTCACCCATATCCGCCATAAAGTCGTTGTACAATTTTACATGGTTCGGG
>CACXES010000019.1 GCA_902766745.1 uncultured Ruminococcus sp. | reverse complement strand
TCATAATACCAACTTTATTAAGAACCTCTCTTAAAGGAAGATAAACCGTATTGTTTTCATAAAAAGGTTTGTTATCAAACTCTATTGCTTTACCATTGCAGATAAATGTAATATTGGATTCTTCTTCAAAAACGGTTGTTGCCAAAACGCCGCTTGCAAACAAGGTTGTCAACAGTAAAGCAACTGCTAAAACTGTTGAAACTATCCGTGTCGATTTTTTTATTCTTTTTCTTTTCTTAATCATAGTAAACCTCATTTTAAGTGTCTTTTTATCACCTGTCATTCCTGTTGTTAATGCGGCTGTTCTTAAATTTCCTGCAGAAAGTAAAGTGAGAATTGTGTTGATATAGCAGATTTCTTGTTCCTCGGACATTTCCTTTACCACTGCTAAATCGCATGAAATTTCACATTCGATATTAACTCGTTTATCAATATAATAAATAACCGGATTGAACCAATGCATACATTTTACTATGCTGATAAACCACTTATACAAAATATCTTTTCTCTTAAAATGCGTCATTTCATGTGCTAAAACATTGTCAAGCTGCTCAGGTGTCATCTCTATTTTAGGCAATAGAAGTGTTGGCTTAAAAAGCCCTATCATAAGAGGAGAAGATATTTTGTCACTTGTCCTTGTTATAATTTTCTTATTAGTAAATCTCATAAGCTCAGGACAAGAAATCCGTTCCGAATACTTGTGTAATCTAAGCAAGAAAATCATATATCCAATCAACTTACACAAAAAGAGTGCAAGCATACCGACTAACCAAACAAACGAAATAATATTAAGTTTATCGTATGCGATCAATTTTAAGTTTTCTAAATTACTATATGTACCGCTTTCCCTGTCTGAATTTAATTGTAAATCTTGCTCAATAACCTGTATCGGCTCGTATGTAACACCCGAAACTCTTTCGTTGGTAATTTGTGAATTCGATTCCAAAGCAGAAACAGGATGCGTTTGTTTCGGAAGAGAAATTCTGATAGGCAAAATCATTGAAACCAAAACAATTAGCCACATATAATAATGCCAACTGCTTGTAAAACACTTTTTTGTAATTGGCTTAACCAATGTAAGGATAAGAGTTAGAGCTGTACCGATAAAAGAGGTAACAAGTATTGCTTTAAATATATCCTGCAACATATTTTAGTTCTCCTTATCTTCAAAGATAGATTTCAGCTCCCTAATGTCATCATCAGATAGTTTTTGTTCTTCAAAGAATGATACTGCAAAATCTCTGACAGAACCATTATATAAACTCGTTATGAGGTTTTTTGTCTGCGATTTGCGATATTCCTTTTGAGAGATAAGAGGAGTATAATAATAAAGTTTACCTTGCTTTTCTCCGGCAATAGCACCTTTTTCCGCAAGTCTCGTAAGGAAGGTTGCAATAGTTGTCTTTTTCCACCCTTTACTTTCAACTTCCTTCCCGATATCAAGAGAAGTTACGGGTCTTTTTGCTTTCCATATAACTTTCATAATCTCTAATTCTGCATCTCCGATAGATATGTTTTTCACTTTAATACCTCCAAATACATATTCTACTCTTGTAGTTTATTATATTCTACCACAGTAGAATATAAATGTCAATACTTTTTATAAAAAAATTTACACATTTTCAAAAAATGGGTACACAAATCAGTCATGCTTGATTTTTAGCATTTTTATCGACTTTTTAGCTATTTCTTTTTTGGATAAATCCATACCTACACGATTTGTATTTATTCGATTGTGGTATTTCTGTATGTTACACGCAAAAGAAAGAACAAAGAATTGTTGTACCCAATATTTAATGGTAAAACAACTTAATTTATTGTTCGCGTTGGTGGATAACCACCCTGCTTTCCTTAGTATTTTTTCGTTTTATTACTTATACCATGAAAGCAGAAATGACTCAACCCTTTATTAGGATTTGAGTCATTTCTTTTTTTGTTACGGAGCTATCTTAATACAGCAGCCCCTTTCATGTTCTTTCATGCACGCCCGTTCGGACGGATTTTATAACATATGAAATTGCGCGAGAAGTGCTCAATCAGCTTATTTCAAAAAAACGTACCCTCCACCCCTCAAGATCGGGGGTTGGAGGGTTGATGTATTATAAACGCTTTTTATCGCCTTGCACTTTTTAGGGTTTGGGCAAGGTTACCTTGCAGAGCCGCCGTCCAGAACCGGATTGACGCACGGTCGGTCAGGGATACGGTCTTGACGACCCCCCAGCCGCTGTCAGCATCATATCCGACCTCGCCTATATCCAGCGCCATATCAAAGAGTGCTGACTGCACCTCTGCGGCGGTCATGGTTGGGTTTTCTGTCAGAATCTGTCCGCAGACGCCGCTTATATAGGCACAGGCGTACGAGGTTCCGCTTTTCCTCTCGGTCTTTGCCGCATTTCGATTTGTGACGGTCGGCAGATGTACGCCCGGTGCAAGAACATCGACACCACTGCGCTGCGAGAATTCGGCACACTGCCATCCGTCCGTCGCTCCGACCCCAATCACCCCATCATACATGGCAGGGTAATAGACACGGTCGGGGTCGTTCAGATTCTCGTTGCCGACGGCTGAAACGATTAGTACATCACGGCTTTGCGCATACCGCACCGCTTCTGCCAACGTCTCGCTTCCAACGGTACAGCCCATACTTATATTGAGAATCCGACATCCGTACTTATCCACCGCCGCACGAATCGCCGCCGCCAGAGCCTCGGCATCCGCAGGCACCGCCTCTCCGGTTGGGAAGGTGTCACAACAAACCAAAGGAACCGCTACTGCCGTCGGGCATGTTCCTTTCAGTCCCAATTCTTCCGAACCGAGAACAACCCCTGCTGTCGCCGTTCCGTGACCGATACGGTCATTGGTATCACGGGAGGGAAAGACAAAGTTCTCACCCTCGGCAATCCGACTGCCGTCCAGATGCTTATGCGAGATTCCGCTGTCCAGAAATGCAATCCGCACCTCCTCCTCGCCGTGCACGGTCGGCACGGCAAGGAGGATCAGAGCGCAGACACCTGCTAAAATACGCCGCATTATCATGTGCTTTCACCCATCTCTTGTCATTTAGTGTCTTTTTTTAATTAGCACCAAGCAAGGAACGAATCATCCGCTCCATTACAGCACTGCATTCCTCACGAGTACAGGTTTCCAGCGGAGCAAACGCTCCTCCCGGAACACCATTGACCAGTCCGCGGGTTTTGCAGTAATCGACTGCCTCGTATGCCCAGTCGGAGATACTGTCGGCATCTGTAAACGCCTCGCTCTCAACCACAGGCGGCAGG
>CACXES010000018.1 GCA_902766745.1 uncultured Ruminococcus sp. | reverse complement strand
TGTGGATATTACAAACAACAATTTGGGCAGCATTTTCTTTGACAGCAAGATAAGCTATAATCTTGAGTTTTCAAACAACTATGACAAGGATGCCGATTACCAAATAACCGTAAATATAATAAACGAAAATAAATATATAGAACATACATTTAATAAAGAAGCTTCGTGCAAGGGAATGGAAAAAGCATCTATGCCCTTGGAGTTTGAAGTTAGGGATAAAGGCTTTTATACGTTAGAGCTTAGAATCATAAATTCCGTAACGGGAAAAGAAACGGTTGAAAGGAAGGAATTTTCCGTAGCAACGCTGAACGAAGAGCCGAATGACAAATATGGTGTGTGTAACCATTTTAATGCATTCCATGGAATAGCCGAGGCGGACCGTAAGACCGAGCTATTGGCAAAAGCCGGATTTAGTATGCTGAGAGATGAGGCGAACTGGTCGGCTGTTGAAAAAACGGCAGGAGCATTAGAATTACCCGAAACAGAGGTAATAAAAAGAAATGCGGAAGATAAGGCTAATATGGGTGATTATGTATTGCTTTTGGGAGGGAATTATCCTATTTCGGGTGAAAAGACACCGAGAAGCCCCGAAGCGATAAGAAAGTTTGCGGAGTATGCCGGATTTATGGCAGAACATAACAAGGACAGAAAAGCTTGTTACGAGGTCTGGAACGAGTACAATCTTGGTGGGTTTAATCCTGATGGCGGAACGGTTTCGGATTATATAAATCTTTTAAAGGCTACATATACAAAGATAAAAAGTATAGACCCGGATGCAACGGTTTACGGTATGGGCGGTGTCACTTATGTTGCCAATCTTTATGATTGGATAGAGGAATTTTTACAGCTTGGCGGACAACAATATTGTGATGGATTTTCCATCCATCCGTATACACCGTCAGGTACAGCATATACGGCGTATGAGGTGTTTAATAAGTGCTGTGACTTATTTAAAAAGTACGGCTGTGAAGATAAAAAATTGTCTTTGTCTGAAATAGGCTGGACAAAATCTGATGAAGCGCAGCAGGAACAGGCAGATTATGAAGTCCAATTTGCGACGTTGGTAAATGACGAAGTAGATAATGTAATGTGGTATGTTTCTCAGATGAAGCAGTCCTCCAGTATAGGTGAAAACAATTTTGGATTAATAAGAGCGTGGGACAAGGCTTGGGCTTTGCCGTACGAACCGTATTCGGCAAGACCTGCATTTTTGGCTCATGCGAATTTTAATAAGCTTATGAACAAAGCGACCGATAAGAGAGAATTAAAAGCATCGGACAGCGACATATCGGCATTTATTTATAAAACAAATGACGGTCAGGATATGATGATTTGCTGGAACAACGCACAATCTCAAAAGGATGTGTCTGTCAAGCTGAATACGGACGAAGTAAGCGTTTATAATATAAACGGCGCAAAAAGCGATTATACACTGACAGATAACATAATTTCACTTACCCTTGATAATTCGCCCAAGTACATAAAGGGCAATTTTACCGAGGCGGAATTTGTTGACTCACAGCATTTTTCGATCAGTACAAAATCGGTGGAGACAACGATTGATGATAAGATTTCGCTGAATTTGACAAATAAGTCGAACAGAGAAGCGAAAATCGAGATAGAGGCACCGATGAATATAACGGTTGAAAAGAATGACGGCTTTATTAACGGTAATGCGGAGCTTGTTTTGTCAACCGGAAACACAAAGGTTGATGACAGTGCCGTAAAAATCAAAATTATGTCGGCTGATGATAAATTATTAAAAGAATACATCATTCCCGTTACATATAAAGATACGGCTTCGGCGAATGTGTTGGCTTCGTACTTCAGGTCGAGAAGGTGGCAGTATAACATTAAGATAACAAATAATAAGGCAACGGAAAATATTTCCGGTAGGGTTGTTGTATCAAAGCCGGAAAATATTCCGTTAAGTGAAAGAACAATTGAGTTCAGCGATATATCGCCGATGGCATCCAAGAATTTATATATCAACATCCCTAATAATCTTGTTGATGTCAAGACGAACTTTGAGGGTAAAGTCATCTTGTCGAACGGTGAAGAATATAAGCTGGAGTCGGATATATATT
The DNA here is from genome assembly GCA_902766745.1 of uncultured Ruminococcus sp. Classification (GTDB taxonomy): domain Bacteria; phylum Bacillota; class Clostridia; order Monoglobales; family Monoglobaceae; genus UMGS1820. Next base: position 694 of record CACXES010000018.1, on the reverse strand, counting down.
TTTCATCAATAGTATATACGGATAATGCACCCAAGATTGACGGCGTTATAGAAAAGGATGAATGGTTCACCGAGGCACCGTTTAAGCTCATCTACAAGAGTCAGGTTGTTCAAATCGAGGACTGGAGAGGCGTAGAGGATGTAGGCGGAAATGCGTACTGTATGTATGATAAGGACAGCTTTTATATTTGTGCGGAGGTAACGGATAATCTTCTTGGCGATAATGATGAGCATGAGCGGATTTGGGCGAATGACAGTATACAGTTTGCTTTTGCGCCCGAACGCATAAAAAACGGAATCAGAACCGAGTACGGAATAGGCTTGGTAAACGGTGAAGCCAAAATCGAAAGATATTCTTTTGTGACGGTCGATACGGGTATTACAGGTGTCCATGATAAACAAGAGTTTTCTGCATTGCAGTATGTGGTAAAGCGTGATGAAGAAAACAAGAAAACCATATATGAGGCGAAGGTTCCTTGGAGCGAAATATACGGAAATGATTTTAACGTGTTCAGATATGCCAGTCTGTATTTTTCGATGATTGTGAATGACAATGACGGAGAGGGAAGAAGGGGCTGGATTGAATTCTGCCCGGGAATCGGTGCCTCAAAGGATCCGTCTCAATTTATTGATGTTCCGCTTTTGAAAAAAGGCAGAATGATAGGTATGTATTAACTGATATGGAACAAATAATT
>CACXES010000017.1 GCA_902766745.1 uncultured Ruminococcus sp. | reverse complement strand
TGAAAATGAAAGAAAATGTTCTAATTGATAAATCTATAAAATTTGCTGCTCGAATTGTAAAATTACCAAATAGCCTCCCTTGCCTAAGAGGGGGACCACCGAGCACCATCCAAATAGCCTCCCTTGCCTAAAGGGAGGGGGACCACCGAAGGTGGTGGAGGGATACCCCAAAAAAACTATCATCATAAGGAAAAAGTTAGGTTAAAGGATAAAATCAAAACACAAAGAACAAAACAGCGAAAATTACCGGTTGTCATAATGCCTAACAACGAGGTTAACAGAAATTATGTCGGAGTGTGTCGGTATATTGATAATGCCGCATATGAATCCCTCCGTCAGTCTACGACTGACACCTCCCTTTAGGCAAGGGAGGCTCATGTGTGGCGTTTTTAATTATTCAATATTAATGAATAGTGAATAGTGAATAGTGAATAATTTAAGAGCTTCTCTCGTAATTTTCTGCGAAAATTATGGGAGGAGGGATACGAAAAAAGGCGCGTGACCGTGATACGGCCATGCGCCTTTTTGGATAAATTCAAGCTTATTTAAGTTCAACAGTTGCGCCGACTTCTTCAAGCTTTGTCTTGATCTCTTCTGCTTCTTCCTTAGCAGCGCCTTCCTTAACAGGCTTGGGAGCACCGTCAACGAGAGCCTTTGCATCAGCCAGTCCGAGACCGGTAATCTCTCTTACAACCTTGATTACCTTAATCTTCTGGTCGCCTGCAGCAGCCAAAACTACGTCAAACTCAGTCTTCTCCTCAGCAGCCTCGCCTGCAGCAGCAGCGCCGGCAACCATAACGGGAGCAGCAGCGGATACGCCGAACTCTTCCTCCAATGCCTTTACCAGGTCATTTACTTCGAGTAATGTTAATTCTTTTATCTCGTCAAGAATCTTTGTTACATCAGCCATTTTAATTTTCCTCCATATAATATTTTCTTTAAATTTTCAATAAGTTTTATGCAGCCTCGGAATTATTCCTCGGTTGCAGGTGCCTCAGCCGGAGCTGCGTCTTCAACAGGTGCAGCCTCCTCGGCGGGTGCAGCTTCTTCGGCAGGCGCAGCCTCTTCAGCGGCAGCAGCCTTTCCCGGTGTAGCCTCCTCGTCAACAATAGCCTGCAAGGTTCTTGCCAGCTTGCTGATGGGTGCCTGCATCGAGCCGAGCATCTTTGAAATAAGAACCTCCTTCGAGGGTATGGATGCGTAAACCTTGATTTCATCAAGAGATACAACCTTACCGTCGATAAAGCCGCCCTTAATTTCAAGTGCTTCGTTGTCCTTCGCAAAGTCAACCAAAACCTTTGCGGGTGCAACAACATCTGTCTCACTTGTAGCAATAGCCGTGGGACCGTGAAGAACGGAATCCAGCTCTTCCATGCCCAGCTCATTTACAGCGAAACGAGTGAGATTATTCTTTACAACAGTGTAGGTAATTCCTGCCTCTCTGAGCTTAACGCGAAGCTCTGTGTCCTGCGCAACCGTCAGACCTCTGTAATCGGCAAGCACACCTGCCTGGGCATTCTGAAATCTCTCCTTAAGCTGTTCAACTATCGCCTTTTTGTTTTCTAAAACTTTCTGACTTGGCAATATAATATCCTCCTTTCTGCCTTTCAAATTCCGCAACGGAATCCATCGGCAGAGCCAATGAAAAACCCCATACATCGGCAGACGTACGGGGAGAATGTGCATATAACTGCAAATTGTATCCTCGGCAGGATTTACGGCATGAGCCACCTGCTGTCTGCGGAACTGTATATAAAATTGATTATTTTCTTAAATTACACAAGCTTGCTTGGGTTCAGCTTGATGCCGGGGCCCATTGTGGAAGCAACGGATACCGACTTGAGGTACTGACCCTTAGCAGCCGCAGGCTTAGCCTTAATGATAGCGCCCATCAAAGCGTTAAAGTTTACGGCGAGCTTTTCTGCGCCGAAGGAAGCCTTTCCGATCGGGCAGTGGATAATATTGCTCTTGTCCAGGCGGTACTCAATCTTACCGGATTTAATCTCGGCAATCGCACGGCTAACATCAGGTGTTACAGTACCTGCCTTGGGGTTAGGCATAAGCCCCTTAGGACCTAATATTCTACCTATTCTGCCGACAACGCCCATCATATCCGGGGTTGCAACGACAACATCAAAATCGAACCAGTTCTCAGTCTGAATCTTCTGAGCCAGCTCTTCAGCACCAACATAATCAGCGCCTGCGGCCTTGGCCTCGTCAGCCTTGCCCTCACGCGCAAAAACCAGAACACGAACGTCCTTACCTGTACCGTTGGGCAGTACTACGGCGCCTCTGACCTGCTGGTCAGCGTGTCTGGAGTCGACACCGAGCTTAACGTGAAGCTCAACGGTTTCGTCAAACTTCGCCTTGGCTGTCTGACAAACAAGCGCCAAAGCTTCATCAGTGTCGTATAACTTGCCTTTTTCAAGCAGCTTTACGCTGTCCTGATACTTTTTACCTTTCTTCAATTTAAAATCCTCCTATGGTGGTTTTGCAGGGTTTAAAAACCCCTCCCACTATTTTAGAACCGTCGGATTACTCCTCAACGGTGACACCCATTGAACGGGCAGTACCTGCGATCATGGACATTGCAGCCTCAACGGATGCAGCGTTCAAGTCGGGCATTTTCTGTTCAGCGATAGCCTTAAGATCGGCCTTGCTGATCTGTGCAACCTTTGTCTTGTTGGGAACACCCGAGCCGCTCTGAATCTTACAAGCCTTCTTGATAAGAACGGGAGCAGGGGGAGTTTTGGTGACGAAGGTAAAGGAACGATCCTGATATACGGTGATAACAACCGGGATTACAAGACCTGCGTCCTTCTGCGTTTTCTCGTTAAACTGCTTTGTAAAGTCCATGATGTTAACGCCGTGCTGACCGAGAGCCGGACCTACAGGGGGGGCAGGTGTAGCCTTACCCGCGGGGATTTGCAGTTTGATGTAACCTGTGATTTTCTGTGCCATTTTGAATACACCTCCTCATTTCACAAACGTGGTAATATCGGGTGGCCTAACCTGCGCGGCACACCCTCCCACAAGCCGCAGTGATGCGGCTAAAATAAACGGACTCAGCCGTGTGGGTAACAAAATTAATCGGCTATATCAGAGCTTCAACCTGATTGAACTCCAGCTCGACATCGGTATCTCTGCCGAACATGGAAACCTTTGCGTGAACCTTCTTCTTGTCCGCCAGAATCTCGGTAATGATTCCGACAAACCCCTCGAGAGGTCCGTACTTAACTCTGATATTGTCGCCTACTTCAAAGTCGAGCACAACAGTCTTATGCTCAAGACCCATATTCTCAACCTCTGCCGCCGTAAGGGGGACAGGCTTGGAGCCGGGGCCTACAAACCCGGTAACGCCGCGGCAGTTGCGGACAACATACCAGCTTTCGTCGGTCATAATCATCTTGATCATAACATATCCGGGATAAATCTTGCGCTCAACAACCTTTTTCTTGTTGTCTTTAAGCTCGACAACCTCTTCCATGGGAACCTTTATCTCCTGAATTATATCGGACATATTACGGTTCTCAACGGTTTTCATAATATCGGCCATGACCTTGTTCTCATAGCCCGAGTAGGTATGTGCGACATACCATTTCGCGTCTTTTGAAGCCATATAAATCGGGAATAATCCCTTCCCTCCTATGTTTATCTGTTAAGAAACAACTGCATGAGCCATGTAAACAGCAGGTCAAGACCGCATATTACAATACCCACAATCAGAACATATATCAAAACGGTGATAGTGTTCTTCTTAACTTTTTTGAGGGTCGGCCAAACGACTTTCTTCATTTCAGCCTTAACATCTTTAAAATAGTTTGCGATTCTCACAAACACATTAGGCTTTGTCTGTTCCATAATTTCCACTCCTCAACCCTATTTGGTTTCCTTGTGCAGCGTGTGTTTCTTGCAGAAACGGCAATACTTTTTAAGCTCGAGTCTGTCGGGGCAGTTCTGCTTATTCTTTGTTGTATCATAATTTCTCTGCTTGCATTCGGTGCACGCCAGTGTAATCTTTGTTTGCATTTTAAATTCACCTCGTTATCTCAGTTTCAAAAGCAGGGCTTTCGCAACACAAATAAAACCCCTTTTCAGAGGTATTTACTATTTTATCATATATTCAACGGTTTGTCAATCTTTTTTTCAAAAATTTTAACAAAAAATCCGAAAAATTTCGAACCGCAACATCTTGTGCCGCTACGGCGAAATTTGAAATACATATGGTGATTCGATATAAGCAGCCGTGCGCCAATGACCGCCGCAGGTCGAGATATGACATATATTTTTGTACGGTGCGGCGTTCATGATGTTTCGGGAAATCAGAATGTACGCACCAAAGCCTCCCTTGCCTAAAGGGAGGTGTCAGTCGAAGACTGACGGAGGGATTCGTAATTCATAATGAATAATGAATAATGAATATTGAATATTGAATAATTAAAACGCCACACATGAGCCTCCCTTGCCTAAAGGGAGGTGTCAGTCGAAGACTGACGGAGGGATTCATATGCGGCATTATCAATATACCGACACACTCCGACATAATTTCTGTTAACCTCGTTGTTAGGTATTATGACAAACGGCAATTTTCGCCGGTCTGTTCTTTGTGTTCTGATTTTATATTTTAATTTAACTTTTTCATTGTAATGATAGGTATTGTATATCCCTCCACCGCCTTCGGTGGTCCCCCTCCCTTTAGGCAAGGGAGGCAATTTGGTCGATGGAACGGAACGTTCCCGGAACGCTTCCGGAACGCTTCCGGGGAATAAATTTGGCGTGCGGTACTCCGCACGCCAATGCATTGTCTTCATTCATTTTCAAGCCGACGGAGCACTCTGCCGTAATTCTCCTCAATATGCGGAAATACACAGTCGGAGCAGTCCTTAATCCTCCTGCCGTCAGCCGCCGTAATATAATTCGGACTTCCGCCGCAGTTCTCGAAGCGGTAGAGCGGACAAAAGCAGAAAAGGCAGTTCATCCGTTCAAGCTTATGACAGGGGTAAAACTCGCAGCTTAAATTCTCGAAATAGCGACTGCTCATTGCTTAAGAGAAACCACAACCTTGCGGTTCGGCTCCTCGCCGATGCTGAAGGTTCTCACCTCGGCACTGTCCTGCAAAGCTGCATGAATTATACGTCTTTCGTTGGGCGACATTGGCTCGAGAGTAACCGACTCACCGTCGCGTGCCACACGTCTTTCAAGGCTTTTGGCAAGCTTAACAAGGGTTTCCTCACGCTTTAGGCGATAGTTCTCGGTGTCCACATTAACCTTGATATACGAATTTTTAGCCTTATTGACATACAGGCTTGTAAGATACTGAACGGCGTTCAGCGTCTCGCCGCGCTTACCGATAAGAAGTCCCATTCTTCCGCCCGAAACATCAACGTTTATGCAATCGCCTCCGTTTTCGGCAGTGACCTGAGCGTCCGCAAGACCCATCTTATGCACCAGCTCAGCCGCAAAATACTTTGCGTCCTCGATGGATTTTTCCGTTACCTCGCGGTTCTTTCTCGGCGCACGCTTTTCCGCAGCAGGCACCTCTGCCACAGCCTTCACTTCCGTCTCTGACGGTTTTTCGGATACGGAAGCCTTCTCAGCGGCAGGAGCCTTAGCCTTCTCCGCCGAATGCGGCTTCTTCTGCTTTCTCTCCTCGGGGGCAAGGTCCCTTGCGGTGGGTTCTGCTTTCGGCGCATAGGGATTTTCACCGGCGGCAAGCTTCTCGGAGCTTGCTCTCCTCATGGCGGATTCCTTTATTTTTTGTTCTTCCTCTTCGGCCTCTTTAGTTATCCACGCAGAAATTACAACCTCTTTGCCAAGCAGAAAGCCCATAAGACCCTTGCCCGATTCACGTTCAACAGTGTACGAAAGCTCCTCCGGAGCTACGCCGAATTCCTCGGCGGCAAGCTTCAAGGCATCTTCCTTACTTTTTGCGCTTTTTTCGATTTTTCTTGGCATCTAAAATCTCTCCTTCAATCTGCTCTTCGGTTATACCCGGGTTAATAATCTTAGTGAGAATAACCTGCTGGAGCATTGCTAATAAATTGCTTATTATCCAGTAAAGGCCGACCGCCGACGGCAGTGTAAACGCAAACCATGCGGACATAAAAGGCATAATAATCATCATTGTGTTCATGGGGTTCTTTACCGGTTCGCCGTGTTCGTCAACCTGCGGCTGCTGGGGCTGCTGAAGCTGCGACAGCTTTGAGGTAGCAAAGGCACTCAATCCCGACAGCAGCGGAATAATCCACAGCAGAACCGTTCCCTTGTCCAGACCGCCTATTCTGCCCATAAACAATCCGAAGAATGCTCCGAGATTCGGGGTCTGTGACAGATCCATGCCGAAGAAATCGAAATTCATAACAAGATAATTCTTTCCGGTTTCGGTTATCCAGTGATTATTCATAACCTCGGGTGCGGAATGCAGAAATCTCGCAATCTGAATTTCGTACATACCAAACATCTTGTACGCATTATCGGTCAGTGTGCTCATGGAATCTATTCCGAGCATAGAGAAAAAGGTGTTCAGCCTTTCGGGATCGCCCTCTGCCCATTCGGTAACAGCACTGACGATTCGCCAAACCTCGCCCTCGCCGAAGCCCATTATATATACAACAGGCTTTTTAACAACCCAATACAGCATCATAAGTATAGGAAGCTGAATCAGCATAGGAAGACAGCCGCTCATGGGATTTACGTTATACTTTTTGTAAAGCTTCATCGTTTCCTGATTGAGCTTTTCCTTATCGTTGCCGTACTTCTGCTGAAGCTCCATCAACAAAGGCTGAATCTTCTGTGTACGAAGCATAGACCTTTGCTGCTTCACGGTGAGCGGCATCAATACCGCTTTAATTATAATGGTGAAGATAATCAGCGCAAAGCCGTAGCTTCCTGTTAGTTGACTGCACAGTCTGAGTATCCAACCCAGACCCATCATTATATAGGACACTTAGCTGTCCCTCCTTTGTTATCGTTGGTTAATTTGCGGCAAAGTGACACTTGCGGCAGAAGCGTTAATGCTGTGCGCCGTCACGGATAGTCCACGCCGCCCTTGCCGAACGGGTTGCACCTCAGTATGCGCCACGCCGCCTTAAGTGTGCCGCGGAGCGCACCGTATTTTTTAATTGCCAGAATCGCATACTGCGAGCAGGTCGGATAAAATCGACAGCATGGCTTCTTCAGCGGCGAAATGTAATTTCGGTAAAGCTCAATTATTGAAATCAACAGTTTTTTCATCGCTCTTATCCTCTGCAAAAAGCTTAAGCTCTGCCATTGCCGACATAAAGTCCTTTTCGACCATGTTGTACTTTGCCGTCAGAATACGGCTTCTTGCAACAATGCAGATATCCATGCCCGATTTCAAACCGTCCGCACTGCTGCGAAAAAGCTCTCGTATGCGTCTTTTCGCCCTGTTGCGGCATACTGCACCGCCAAGCTTCTTCCCGGCGGTGATGCCGAGCCTAAGCATACCTCTGCGGCCTTTTCCGGCATACACTACCATGGTGCCGCGCACCGCAGATCTGCCCTTTCGATACAGCCGTTGAAATTCGGAATTTCTGCACAGACTGATATATTTTTTCATAGCAACCATGCAACCATTCTTATGTTTATTAGTTTATTAGTTTATTAGTTTATTAGTTTATTAGTTTATTAGTTTATGAAATCATACGATTTACTCAGCTATGCGAGGCACGTCTCTTTCCGTCCATGTCCGACCCTCGGCAGATTTATGTCCATATAATCTAAGTATAGATATTCCCGCCGTATGTTTACAACGCAAAATGCTTATATAGACAAAAAGACGCTTTGAAGCGTCTTCTATGCGGACAGCTTCTTTCTGCCCTTAAGTCTTCTTCTTGCCAAGACCTTGCGGCCGTTTTTGGTACTCATTCTTTTTCTGAAGCCGTGTTCCTTTGCACGGTGTCTCTTTTTGGGCTGATAAGTTCTAAGCATTCTTATCCCTCCTTCAAATATATCTAAGTAATAATTCCCATTAGAAAAATCTATAATATTATATCACAGGTTTATGTGTTTGTCAAGGGCTTTTGCAGAATTTTTTATTATCTATAAGTTGCAAATTTACGATCTATAAGTTGAAAGCAGAATGCGGAACGCTTCCGTACAGTCGGTAACTCCTGTCTCTACAGGAAAATTGGGTTACATATGCTCCATTACGGCGAGGTTTGTTGTACAGCATATAAATCCGAAATAATTTTATTGAATAATTGCCCAAAGCCCTCGTCGCCACTTGCTGCGCTTGCTTGATGCTCATCATATTCGCATCATCACTCGCTTCGCCGTGTCTCCTCTTCCCAAAAAATCTCGAATCAATCCTCGATTTTTTGGGAGCCCTAATGCCCAGCTGCAATGTAAAAATTATTTCGGATTTACTGTAAATTTTCGCATACACTGCCGCCACGGGGTATACGAAAATCTTTTTCACCATAGAAACAACGGGGTCGATGAAGCGAATCGCTTCCAATCCCTCAGTATCGCTATACTCAACGGCTTATCTCCTCAGTCGCCCGAAGGGAAATTGACACATAAACAATGCTTTGTCAAAAAAAGAGAGACCCGAGGGCCTCTCTTTTAAAAATCCTTCTTCTTGGATGGATTATTTCAAGGTGTACTTACCAAAGTCAGGAGCCTTGTAGATTACAACGTCGAGGATATCGCCGTCATATTCAACAGCCGCAACATAATCCATCATACCGAGAGCAAACTTATTGCCATCAACTAATTTAACAGTAGGATCTTCCTTGCTGTATACAGCTTTGTAAATCGGATTACCATCCTTATCAACAGCTGCATCCTTATCTCTCAGAGTCTTATCAACATTTACATCAGATGCATCGCCAACATAGAGCTTGTTCTTTGCTCTCTCAGGATCAAGAACGTATACGTTAGCACCGGATGCCTTGATGGATGTTGTGTTAGCAAGAGCAGCGCCATCAAAGATTCTGATTCTCTTGCTTGCTGAAGTGTAATCATATACCGGACCGAAGTACAGCTTGTTGTTCTCAATGTCTGCACCGCCTATATAAGCACTGCCTTTGAGTGCAGCAAAACCTTCTTCACCTGCTTCAGTTTCATCTCTGCCATCAAATGTAGCGAGCAGTGTAGCATCGTTGATCATTGTACCGTCAGCAGAGAGTGAAAGCTTAACGAGTGAACCCTGTGTAAGGTCATCAACATCGAAGTTAAGAGTTACATCAGGATCTACATAGCTGGTCTTCTTCTCGCCGTTCAGGAAGTATGTGATGGAGTCACATGTGTCACCGTCAACATAACCCGAACCGGTCGAATCAACAACTGCAACGTTGCTGGAGGGTGAGATACCACCGCTTGTGTTGTATATTACAACAACTGCAGGAATATCGTTCTCTACATCAAATACAGCTGCAGGATAAGCAGTCTTGCCTACGCCGTCATACTCAGCCAAAGTAGCAGCAGTGCCAACCTTGGATGCAGTCTTTGTAGCTGTCTGAGTAGCACCGATACCGTTAATCTTGCTGTCACCCTTGATGTAGAATACGATTGTATCATCATCTACATCATACTTGTGACCAACAGTCAGCTCCTTGTTCTCTTCGTCAAAGCTGTAAGTGCTTTCGCTATCATAGAGGCAGAGTGAATTCTCGACTTCATCTTCCTGATAGAAGGTGATTGTCTTCAGCTCGCCGCTTGTGTTTGCATCATATGTTACCAGCTGGTTAACCATTGCCTCAGCAACTGCGTCAATGTCACCAAACTTCTCTACATCGTAGGTAGCGCTTTCTTCTGCAGCACCGGTTGCGCCTGCCTTAAGATCAGCTGCATCAAGACCTACAGATGCCGGATATTCAACCTTAACCTTAGATGCGAGGTAACCCTCTGCTACCTTACCGCTCTTGTCAAGCAACTGAACACGAATGTTGTTCTTGCCCCAATCATCTGATGTTACAGAAGTGTTGAGGATGTAACCGTAGTTACCAGAGGTTGTGCTCTGAGTTGTAGAACCGTTCTTGTCGTATGCAACGATCTTGCCGTATTCGTCAACGTAGAACAGACCTGCAGTACCGGGTGCCCAGCCGTTAGCCTTTGTGCCGAAAGCGTTCTCAGCTACGTCATAGGAGTTACCGCCGATTGTGTATTCATATTCATCAGCAGAAGTCTTAGAAGCCTTTCTTGATGCAACAGAACCATCGATTGCGCTTGCACCGATAACTCTTACATCATAGAATTCAGCAGAATCATTGTAGAGTACGGATACAACATCCCACTCCTTGAGCTCTTTCCAATCCATGGGCTGACCATCCTTGGTGAGCTTAATGATCTGGTCTTCTATAGATTCGTCAAAGTCGAGGTCAACCTTGTCACCCTTCTTTGTAGAAACAACTTCCTTGAATGATACCTTACCGCCTGTGCTTACTTCATCGATAACACCGGGTGCAGCCATTTCAACTTTGATTACGTCATAAGCAGATGTGCCGCCGTTGTCAATCAATGTAACCTTACCGGACCATGTGCTGTCCTTCTCAACCAACTCACCATCGCCGAATACATCAGCGATGTCATCGCCATAGTAGATGTTGTTGAAGAAGATAGCGGGTTCAGCGTTAACCTTTACAGGATCACTTGTTCTTGAGTTCTCGTTCTTGAAGAACTTCAGAGTAGTTGTATCCTGAACAGCGTCAAACTGATCGAGGGTGTAGCTTACAACCTTGTTCTTGCTGCTTGCAGCAATGCTGATGATTTCAAACTCATCCTTGCTGTTGTCCTTTTCCTTAACGTATACGTTAACGTGCTTACCGATGAGGTCATAAACTTCGTCAGCAGCGTCGCCTGCGTATACAGTACCGTCGTCAACATCCTTGATATCGTAGTTGTCGTAATCGTCGTTCTTGTCATATTCAAAGTCTACAACAGGCTCGTCGTTTACATCGATATCCTTACCGCCTGCGTAGTCGGTAACAACGTTCTCGTTGAGAATACCGGAGAACTTCTTAACGCCGAGGTCACGGGTCAGAAGAGACTCATAGTCATAGTCGCCCTTGCCGTCGAAGATTACATACTCAGCGTCCTTACCGAAGGTGTATCTGTCCATAAGAGGTGTGTCGATAGCGTTGAATGCCATCTGAGCAACCTGGCCTCTTGTAGCAGCAACACCGGGAGTTCCGCCAACTACGCCGTCAAGTACGCCGTATCTTGTAGCAGCTGTGAGGTCGCCTGTGTAGTAACCGCCGTTAGCTTCTACGTAGGGCTCGTAACCGATTGTTCTAACGAACATCTTTACAGCCTGCTCGTAAAGAACGTTACCCTCGGGGTTGAAGATTCCGTCGCCTTCACCGTTGATGATGTTCTGACCTGCAGCCTGAGCTACATAACCCGAAGCCCAGTGGCTTGAAGGAACATCCGTGAACGGAGTGTTCTGCTGTGCAGCATTGTTGATGTTCTGAATTCTGCAAACAACAGCAGCTACCTCAGCTCTTGTGATCGTGTCGTTGGGTCTGAAGTCCATTACGCCATCTCCATCTGCATCGTCACCGGTCAGAATGTCGAGATTGCTTAACATTTCGATTGCTTCAGAATAGTTGTTATCTTCTGCTACGTCAGAATAGGTTGCTGCAAATGCAACAGTCGAAACCAGCATAGCGAATACAGCTACCAAAGCAATTACCTTTTTGAGATTTCTCATTCTCAAATCCTCCTTAAAATATAAATTTAATTTTTTTCTGCTTCATATGCACCGCCTACGATGCATAATAAGTCAATAACGCCACAAATAGATGCAGTATAGTTATTAACTTATTTCACATTATATCACCAAAGACAGCAAAATGTCAATAACAAATTGAAATTTTAATAGATTTGTAACAATCTCAACAAAAAGTTACAACTATTTTACTAAATTATGAAACTATTTTTCAACAAATCTGACATATAAACGGATGCAGGTCTCTCCGTTTGCCCGACCCCCAACAAATCGGAGCCAGTGTTAAAAGCGGTTTCACTTGTCTGACATTACGCTCCCCTCTAAAATAATGTGCCAAATTCAAGCGGCAGCACAGCACCGCACCGCGTCACGGGAGGCAGCCCGAAAACGCAAATCTTGCACACGACATATATATAATCGCCATTTAGTCCTGTACATCTACATTTTAATACCGAAGACGACATATGTCAAGTGCTTTTAGAAAAAAAATCTTTAAAGTTTTGTTTCAAAGCTGTTAAGCCAAGGTGAAACGGGACGTATCGCCGCAGTTAGGCGCCTGCCTGCCGTTCTTAAACCGCTGCGGCGATTTTCGTCCTTCATTGATTTAGACGTATAAAGCTTCGGATTTGTTCCGAGGGAATTTGTTTTTTACTATTCAACCTCCCGTTTATATTATTTTTAATCTCCCGTTTATATTATTTAAGGAAGTAACTCATTTTCAAGTAAAAATTATTTTAAAATCTACTTGAAGTTGCGGCGACGTTATGATAAAATAGATAATACTCAAATTTACTTAAGACGGTGATGGACATGAGGTCTGTAAAAATAGGAAACATTACTATAGGCAACGGTGCAAAAATTGCGATACAGTCGATGCTGAACGTTCCCACCGCCGACCTTTCGGCGGTGGGCGAGCAGCTAAAACGGCTATCCGATGCCGGGTGCGACATTGTGCGGCTTGCCGTACCCGACCGCAAGGCGGCGGAGGCAATGGCGGAAATTGTACGACTTTCGCCCATGCCGGTGGTGGCGGATATACACTTTGACTATCGCCTGGCACTGATGTGCATTGACGCAGGCGTAGACAAAATTCGTATCAATCCCGGAAATCTCGGCGGCGAAGAAAATGCGGCAAAGGTTGCCGCTGCTGCGTCTGCCGCAAAAATTCCCATTCGTATCGGTGTAAACGGAGGATCCCTTGAAGCCGGACTTTTGGAGCGATGCGGCGGAGATCTCGCACGCGCCATGGTCGAGAGCGCACGTGGGCACATTGAGATATTGAACCGCTGCGGCTTTGACGACATTGTTCTGTCCATGAAGTCCTCCGATGTTAAGACCACAATTGCCGCCTATCGCCTGGCGCACGAGGAGTTTGACTATCCTTTGCATCTGGGCGTGACCGAGGCAGGGACGTACCGTGAGGGAATTGTCAAGTCTGCCGTCGGCATAGGCGCACTTTTGGCGGACGGTATCGGCGACACCATTCGTGTATCACTGACCGCCGACCCCGCCGAGGAGATTGAGGCGGCAAAGCTTATTCTGAAATCCCTTGATTTATACGGGGATTTTGTGGATATAGTCGCCTGCCCCACCTGCGGCCGCACAAAGATTGATCTTATTCCCATTGCGAACCGTGTTCGGGACGGGGTCGCCGACATAAAGAAGCGGATGAAGATTGCCGTTATGGGCTGTGTGGTAAACGGTCCCGGCGAGGCTGCCGATGCGGATATCGGAATTGCCGGCGGCGACGGCTGTGCGGTTTTATTCCGCCGCGGCAAGATTATCCGCAAAATCCCCGAGGATAAGATTGCCGAAATCCTCATAGAGGAGGCGCACAAAACCGCCGATGAAGCATAGGAAAATACAATCGAAAATCGAAATTTGAAAGGAAATGTATATACATAATGAGTAAAGGAATTTTAGAATTATTCGACAAGGTATCGATCCCCGAGGCATTTGGGGTTGTTCTTGAGCGTTGTGAGCTTAAGTCTTGTCATCTGAATATTTCAAAAAATACCGTTGATATAGCCTTATCCTGCAGTGAACCCATCGAGCGTGCGGTACTTTTGGAATACTCGGCGGCGGTTGAGGCTGCGTATCATTTAAGCCGTGTGGACATATCCCTTTATATGCCCGGCTACACACCGGACGGCGAATATCTCGACGGTCTGCTTGCCGCCTTTGTCAGAGATCACGGTGCCTGTCGTGCATATCTTACGGACGCTCATGCAGAGCTTGACGGGGACCGGGTCATAATATCCGGCATTGTCGGCGGCGAGGATATGCTCCGCCGTCACAACATAACCGAATTTTTATGCTCCGCACTGCGGCGGGAGCTCGGTAAAGACTATACCGTTGAGCTCAGCTTCAGCGAGATTGACGTTGAAAGCTACCTTGCGGCACGCTCGGAGGAGGAGAAGAAGCTTGCCGAGAAAAAAGCCGTTCTTCCCCCGACATCCGCCGAGCCTGCATCCGAGCAAAAGAGCGGCGTACTCTTCGGACGGCCGTCCGCCGAGCCACCGATGCCCATATCGTCACTTTCACTGCCGCCTGAGGGCGGAAATCCCGATATATCGGTTATACAGGGTACTGTTTTAAAAATTGACGTCCGCGAGATAAAGGGAAATCCCAAGTTCGGCAGCGGAACGAGAAGCTCGATAACCTTTGCAATCGGTGACGATTCATGGGCTTGCTCTGCCAACGTCTTCGGCGATACGGAGAAGCTGTCCAAGGTTTTGAAGCTTGTGCACACCGACAGCCTTGTCCGTCTTTCGGGCACCTATGAGGTTGACACCTATGCAAGACGGCCGATTTTGAAGGTCAAATCGGTGGAGCTTATGGAAAATCCGTCCATTCGAATGGACAAGAGCGAGGAAAAGCGTGTGGAGCTTCATCTTCACACCAAGATGAGCGCCATGGACGGAATCTCCTCCGCCGGGGATCTGGTCAAGCGTGCGGCAAAGTGGGGACATTCTGCCATTGCCATTACCGACCACGGTGTGGCGCAGGCATTCCCCGATGCTCACAAGGCCGTTTGCGGAATACGCAAGGGCGGCGGCGACATAAAGGTTATCTACGGGATAGAGGGGTATCTGATAAACGATACCAAGCCCGGCACAAATCTTTCGGATTTAAAGCGAAACGGAAAATATGTGGTGTTCGACATCGAGACCACCGGCCTTTCGCCCACCAACTGCCGCATTACCGAAATCGGCGCAATCAAAATCGAAAACGGCGAAATCTGCGACAAATTCTCGCAGCTTATAAACCCCGGCGTACCCATTCCGCCCAACATAACGGAGCTTACCGGCATTTCCGATCAAATGGTGGCGGACATGCCGGATATTTCTCATGTTCTGCCGGAATTTTTAAGCTTCTGCCGCGACTGCACCGTTGTGGCGCACAACGCCTCCTTTGACTGCGGCTTTATCCGTTACAATGCGGCGGAGCAGGGGCTTGAATTTCACAACAAGACCCTTGACACACTAAAACTGTCGAGGGAATTGTTCCCGAACGAGAAAAAGCACTCCCTTGATGCGGTCTGCAAGCGTTTAGACGTCAGCCTCGAAAACCACCACCGTGCGGTGGATGATGCAGCAGCTACGGCGGAGATATTCCTGAAATTTATGGATATTGCCGAGAAATCCGGCGACTCTGCACAGGAGATAAGCATAAAAACACGTCCCGACCTTTTAAAGGGGCAGAAGTACCATATAATTCTGCTTGCCAGAAACTATGTTGGGTTGAAAAACCTATACCAACTCATTTCCAAATCTAATCTGGAATATTTTTACAAAAAACCCGTTATGCCAAAGAGCGTAATAGAGCAGTTCCGTGACGGAATAATCATCGGCTCCGCCTGCGAGGCGGGGGAGCTGTACCGTGCGATTATTGACGGAAAGAGCGAGGAGGAGCTTTTGGATATTGCGGCGTTCTACGACTATTTAGAGATTCAGCCGCTGGGGAACAACGCCTTCATGCTGAGAAACGGAACTGTTGCCTCGGAGGAGGACTTGCGGAACATTAACAGGAGGATTATCGCCCTTGGTGACAAGCTTAACATTCCGACCGTTGCCACCTGTGACGTGCACTTTATGGATCCGGAGGATGCCATGTACCGCCGCATTCTTATGGGTGCTCAGGGCTTTTCGGACGCAGACGAGCAGGCTCCGCTATACCTGCGAACCACCGAGGAGATGCTGGAGGAATTTTCGTATCTCGGCGACCGGGCGAGGGAGGTTGTTATCACAAACACCAACAAAATCGCAGATATGTGCGAGGTAATTCAGCCGGTCAGAGACGGCTCCTATCCGCCGTCAATTGAGAACTGCGAGCAGGACTTGGTGGATATGTGCCACAAGAAGGCGCACCGAATCTACGGCGAGGTTCTGCCGAAAATTGTTCAGGAGCGCATGGACAAGGAGCTTGACTGTATTGTGAAATACGGTTATTCCGTTATGTATATGATAGCGCACAAGCTTGTAAAGAAGTCCAACGATGCCGGCTATCTTGTCGGCTCCCGAGGGAGTGTAGGCTCGTCCTTTGCGGCATTTCTGTCGGACATAACCGAGGTAAACGCCCTGTGTCCGCACTACGTCTGCCCGAACTGCAAGCACAGCGAATGGTTTGAGCACGGCGAATATCCCACGGGTATCGATATGCCCGACAAGGACTGTCCCGAGTGCGGAACGAAGTACAAAAAGGACGGACTTATGATTCCCTTTGAGACCTTCCTCGGCTTCAAGGGCGACAAGGTTCCGGATATCGACCTTAACTTCTCGGGCGAGTATCAGGCAACGGCACACAAGTACGTTGGCGAGCTTTTCGGCGAGGGGTATGTTTTCAAGGCGGGAACCATCGGCACAATTGCCGATAAGACCGCCATAGGCTTTGCCAAGAAATATTACGAAGAAAAGGGAATCGAAGCACCGGAGGAGGAGCTTCTTCGGGTGTCACGGGGTATGGTTGACGTCAAGCGCACCACGGGTCAGCACCCGGGCGGAATCATTGTCTGCCCCAAGACCATGGACATACACGACTTCTGTCCCATTCAGCACCCGGCGGACAAGAAGGATTCGGACATTATTACCACTCACTTCGACTTCCATTCGATACACGATAACCTTTTAAAGCTGGACATTCTCGGTCACGATGACCCATCGACCATCAGGATGCTTGAGGACTTGACCGGGCTTAACGCCTCAGAGCTGCCTCTTGCCGACCCCAAGGTGATGAGCCTTTTCTCCGGCACTGAGGCTCTCGGCGTAACTCCCGAGCAGATAGGGAGCAAGGTGGGAACCTTCGGCGTGCCGGAGTTCGGCACTTCCTTTGTGCGCGGCATGCTTGTGGACACAAAGCCCTCCACCTTCGTGGAGCTTCTGATTATTTCCGGCCTGTCCCACGGTACGGACGTATGGCTCAACAATGCGCAGGATCTTGTCCGTGCCGGAACGGCGTCGCTGTCCGAGGTTATCGGTCTGCGTGACGATATAATGGTATATCTGATTCAGCACGGTCTCGACCCGAGTACGGCGTTTAAGATAATGGAATTTGTCAGAAAGGGACGTGCCGCCAAGGAGGGCATGCCCGAGGATTTTGAAACCGCCATGCGCGAAAATAACGTTCCCGACTGGTACATTGACTCGTGTAAAAAGATAAAGTATATGTTCCCGAAGGCGCATGCCGCCGCATATGTTATGATGGCACTGCGTATTGCGTATTTCAAGGTGTACTATCCGACTGAATTTTACATTGCGTATTTTACTGTCAGGGCTGACCTGTTTGACGCTGCACTCATGGCGAAGGGCGAAGCAAAGGTCAAATCCGAGATGCAGAAGCTGAGCCTAAAGGGCAGCAGTATGTCCGCAACCGAGAAATCCCTCTACACCATACTGGAAATCTGCCTTGAGATGTACGAGCGGAAAATCGAATTTCTGCCCGTGGACTTGTACGAATCCCATGCGAAGAAGTTTCGCAAGGTAGGAAATGCCATTCTGCCGCCGCTTAACGCCTTTGCCGGCGTGGGCGATGCCGCAGCGGAGTCTATCATGCACGCCCGCGAGGATGGCAAATTTCTGTCCGTCGAGGATCTTAAAAGCCGTGCCGGAATAACAAAGGCGGTTATTGAAACACTTTCCGAAAACGGCGTTTTAAACGGTCTTTCCGAGACCAGCCAGATTGACTTTTTCAGTATGCTTGGCTAATATATTTTTAAGATAATCTATTACATATATGGAGGATAAAAATATGACAGTAAACGAACAACTATCTGCAGAGCTTGACCTAAAGCTATGGCAGGTGGAGCACGCAGTTGAGCTTTTGGATGCCGGAAATACGGTTCCGTTTATCGCCCGATATCGAAAAGAGGCAACAGGCGAATTAAATGACGAGAAGCTCAGAGAACTGGAGGAGCGACTTGCCTATCTCCGCAGCATGGAGGAGAGAAAGGCGGATGTAAAGCGCATTATTGAGGAGCAAGGCAATCTTACGGAGGAGCTTGCGGCGGCGATTGATGCCTGCACAAAGCTGACCGAGATTGAGGATATTTACCGCCCGTTCCGCCCCAAGCGCAAGACCCGTGCCACGGTTGCCAAGGCTAAAGGCCTTGAACCCCTTGCGGAGCTTTTGTATGCGCAAAATCCCGACACTATCGATATAGACGCCGCTGCAGCGGAGTATATCAGCGAGGAGAAGGAGGTCGCAAGCGCAGAGGAGGCTCTTGCCGGCGCAATGGATATTATTGCGGAAAACGTGTCCGACAATGCCGACCACCGCAAGAGGATACGAGAGCTCACCTATAATACCGGTGTTATCAATACCGCCGCAACGGGCGAGGAGGACAGCGTTTATCGTATGTATTACGACTTCTCGGAGGCGTGCAAGAGAATTGCACCTCACCGCATTCTTGCCATTGACAGAGGCGAGAAGGAGGGTTTTTTGTCGGTTTCTCTCGAATGTGACACCGACAGGATTATAAATTATCTTTTGAAAAAGGAAACGCCCAAGCACCCTGCACCCACCACGCCTTATGTGGAGCAGGCAGTGCGGGATTCCTACAGCCGCCTGATTCAGCCCTCGGTGGAGCGAGAAATAAGGAACGAGCTGACCGAGCAGGCACAGGAGCAGGCAATAACGGTATTTAAGTTTAATCTGAAGAATCTGCTTATGCAGCCGCCCATTCACGGCAAGGTGGTAATAGGTCTTGACCCCGGCTACCGCACAGGCTGCAAGGTTGGGGTTGTGGACGAAACGGGAAAGGTTCTCGACACCGGCGTTATCTTTGTTACTCATTCCGAAGCACAAAAGGCTTCGGCGGCGGCTTATATTAAGGAGCTTATTAAAAAATACGATGTTGACCTTATATCTATCGGCAACGGTACTGCCTCAAAGGAAACCGAGATGTTTGCCGCCGAGGTTCTGCGCTCTATTCCCGACTGCAAGGTCAAGTACATCATCACCAACGAAGCAGGCGCCTCCGTCTACTCTGCGTCTAAGCTGGGCGCAGAGGAATTTCCCGACTTTGATGTAACAAAGCGAAGTGCAATCTCCATTGCACGCCGTGTACAGGATCCCCTTGCGGAGCTTGTTAAAATCGAGCCAAAGGCAATAGGCGTAGGTCAGTATCAGCACGATATGAATCAGAAACGTCTGGGCGAGGCATTGGGCGGTGTGGTTGAGGATGTTGTCAACAGTGTCGGTGCTGATTTGAACACAGCCTCGGCTCCCCTCTTGTCCCACATATCGGGCATATCCTCCGCCGTTGCACGGAACATTGTGACCTACCGTGAAGAGGAGGGTGCGTTTACCTCACGCGCACAGCTTAAAAAGGTTCCCAAGCTCGGCCCGAAGGCATTTGAGCAGTGTGCAGGCTTCCTGCGGATAAAAGACGGCAAAAACGTCTTGGACAACACCTCGGTTCACCCCGAAAGCTACGGTGCGGCAGCGGTTATTCTCGAAAAGTGCGGCTATACTGCCGAGGATATCAACAAAAACAACTTAGGCGATCTGTCGGCAAAGGTTAAGGCATACGGTGCGGAAAAGCTTTCCAATGAGGCTGAAATCGGACTCCCCACCCTCCGCGATATTGTGGACGAGCTTATGAAGCCCGGCCGTGACCCCCGTGACGATGTTGAGCAGCCGGTGCTTCGCACGGACGTAATGAGTATTGAGGACTTAAAGGAGGGCATGATACTTACGGGAACCGTCAGAAACGTAATTGATTTCGGCGCCTTTGTGGATATAGGCGTACACCAGGACGGACTTGTACATATCTCTCAGCTTTCCGATAAATTTGTCAAGCATCCCATGGAGGTTGTCTCCATCGGCGACATTGTCAAGGTAAAGGTTCTGGAGGCTGACCCGAAGAAAAACAGGATAAGTCTAAGCATGAAGGGTCTGTAAAATGTTTCACATGAAACATTGTTTGACAAATTGTTTCATGTGAAACACAGATAACTTTTAAAATTGCACAAATTTCAAAATATTTTTAAAATACAGGGCAGAAAGCCTTGTATTTTTTTTGAATATGTGGTATTATTTAAATCAGAGCAACGCAGAGCGATGCCCGCAAGGAGCAGAGCCTGCGACAAATTGCAGTCTGCGCAGAGCAGATCTGCGCTTGAGCTAAAGTAATACGACACAGTAAAGCGAGGTAGATTATGGGCAAGATAATAGCAGTTGCAAATCAGAAGGGCGGCGTCGGAAAGACAACCACCGCCATAAACCTCAGTGCTTGTCTCGGTCAAAAGAAAAAGGTGCTTGTCATTGATGCCGACCCTCAGGCAAACGCAACAAGCGGTCTGGGCGTCAGTAGCACAGAGGACAGTCTTTCAATTTATGACTGTCTTGTAGGTGATACTTCCGTTGCAGAAGCCGCAATCAAAACAGATTTCGGACGGCTTTGGATTTGTCCCGGGGCAATAGGCCTTGCCGGAGCAGAGGTGGAGCTTGTAAGCTTTGAAAACAGGAATTTTCGCTTAAAATCCAAGCTTGACGAGGTGGCAGAGGATTATGACTTTATAATCATTGACTGCCCGCCGTCCTTAGGGCTTATCACACTGAACTCACTCTGCGCCGCAGACAGCGTGCTTATTCCCATTCAATGCGAATATTACGCCTTAGAGGGGCTTACACGCCTGACGCAGACCATAAAAAACATTAAGCAGACCCTAAAGCCGAGCCTTAAAATCGAAGGTATTCTTCTGACCATGTACGACGGCAGAACCAAGCTTTCGGGGCAGGTGGCAGAGGAGGTCCGCAAATACTTTGGCGCAATGGTATATGATACGGTTATTCCCCGAAACGTGCGCCTTTCCGAGGCACCCAGCTTCGGGCAGCCTATTTGTGCCTTCGATAAATCCTCAAAGGGCGCAAAATGCTATAAAAAGCTTGCATCCGAGGTAATAAAGCGCAATTCTTAATACATCATACCAAATATAATGAAAGGAAAGTGATTAAATGGCAGCAGCTAAGCATAAAAATGAGCCGTTGGGCAAAGGCCTCGGCGCACTTTTCGGCAGCGGCGATGTTGATATCATCTCAGAGATAAACAGCACTGCTCCCCAAGGGGCGGCAGTCTCCGAGATACCTCTTATAGATATTGAGCCGAACCGAAATCAGCCCCGCAAGGATTTCGATGCGGACAAGCTTGAAGCGTTGGCAGAATCAATCAAGGAGCACGGCGTTGTATCACCTATTCTTGTTACTCCCAACAAAAACGGAACATATAAGATTGTTGCAGGTGAACGGCGCTGGCGTGCGTCTAAGCTTGCCGGACTTCACGAAATTCCGTGTATAGTAAAGGAGTTTGACGACCGCGAGGTGTCGGAGCTGGCACTGGTTGAAAATTTGCAGCGTGACGACCTAAACCCCATAGAAGAGGCGGAGGGCTACAAGCATTTAATAGATGCATTTGCTCTGACGCAGGACGAGGTCGCAAAAAAAGTCGGCAAAAGCCGCAGCGCAGTGGCAAATTCACTTAGGCTCAACAACCTTTGTCCCGAGGTCAAGGATATGCTCAAGGAGGACAAGCTGACTCAAGGCCACGCAAGGGCACTTTTGACGCTCCCGACAGAAACGCAGCTTATGCTTGCGGAGAAAATCGTCCAAGACGGACTCAATGTTCGTCAGGCGGAGGCTCTTGCGCAAAATGCCGCTTCGGGCAAACCCGCACCGGCAAAAAGAGCGGTAAATCCCATGACCCAAAAATACTACAAGGATTTGGAAAATAATCTCTCCTCGCTTTTTGGCACAAAGGTGAAAATCAGTGAGGGCGCAAAAAAGGGCAAGATCGAGATTGAATACTACAGCAAGGATGACTTAGAGCGTATCTTGTTTGAATTGAGGAAATAATTTTCACATTCGACACAATTCGACACTTCAAATTTGCGCTGTGTGCGGAATTTTGCAGACAAGCAATGATATATCATTAAAACACACACTTTTGCATTTAAGACGTGTTTTTGGGCGTATTAAGCATATACTTTAAAATTTTGGAAGTAAGGTGAGATAATTTGGAGAATGAAACAAAGAAAACAGGGCGTATTGCCACCTATGCGACAATCATGCTTTTGATGGTGGTTCTGATAATCATTGTTGCGGCAATGGCGGATAACCGCGAGCAGGATATAACCTCCGGCTATGAATCACAGCTGGATGAATCCACAAGGGTTAACGCATCTATTCAAGAGCAGATTACCGGTCTTTCAAACGAGAATTACCGGCTTAAGGAACAGCTTAAGTCGATCGAGAGCGAACGCGACGCTTTGACCGCCGATAGGGAATATGCGGACAAGCTATCTGAGATCAGCCGTCTGATTGAGGGCGGGAGCTTAGATGAAGCAAAGGCCGCATACGATGCACTTGACAAGGACAATGTTCCCGAGTCCGCATCGGAATTTCTGCGGCTCGTAACCGACTCGCTCAAGGCGGCCGGCGTAATAGATTAATTAAGTAATATATTACATCTCTGTTATGCTCGCAGGACAGGGAGGAAGTTTAAATTTGCATAAGCGGGCAGAAAGGTATTGATATTATGATAGATATAAAGTTACTCAGAACAGAACCCGAGAAGGTAAAGGCTGCGCTTGCACGCAGAAAGGAAAATGTTGATATTGACGGACTTTTGGAGCTTGACAGACAGCGGCGCGAGCTGACCTTTGAGGCAGACCAAAAGAAGGCGGAGCAAAACAGCGTTTCGAAAAAAATCCCTGCAATGAAGAAGGCAGGCGAGGATACAACCGCAGTTTTTGAGGAGATGAAGGCTCTCTCCGACGCAATCAAGGAGGACAACGATAAAATCCGTGAGCTGGACGAAAAGATTTCGGCTATTATGTACACAATCCCGAATATTCCGAACCCCACCGTTCCCGACGGTGATACCGACGCAGACAACGTTGAGGTACGCCGTTTTATGGAGCCGACAACGTTTGATTTTGAACCGAAGGCACACTGGGATTTGGGCGCAGACCTTAACATTCTCGACCCCGAGACGGCAGCAAAAATTACCGGTACACGCTTCACGGTATACAGCGGTGCCGGCGCACAGCTTGAGCGTGCAATCGTGAACTTCTATCTTGACACCCACACAAGGCGCAACGGCTACAAGGAGATATTCCCCCCGTTCATGGTTCACAGAAACAGCATGGTCGGCACGGGGCAGCTTCCGAAGTTTGAGGAGGACGCTTTTAAGGTGGCGAACACCGATTACTTCTTGGTTCCCACGGCTGAGGTTCCCGTTACGAATATGCATCGCGACGAAATTCTTGACGGCACAAAGCTTCCGATAAAGTACTGTGCATACACCGCTTGCTTCCGTGCCGAGGCAGGCTCGGCAGGCCGCGACACGAGAGGCCTTATCCGTCAGCACCAGTTTAACAAGGTTGAGCTTGTAAAATTCACAAAACCTGAGGATTCCTATGACGAGCTTGAAAAGCTGGTTGCCGATGCCGAATCGGTTTTGCAGCTATTAAAGCTCCCTTATCACGTTGTTAAGATATGTATCGGCGACCTGGGCTTTACCGCCGCAATGAAGTACGATATCGAGGTATGGATGCCCAGCTACAACCGCTACGTTGAGATTTCCTCCTGCAGTAACTTCGAGGACTTCCAGGCACGCCGTGCAAACATAAAATACAAGGATTCGCCCAAGGACAAGGCGCAGCTTGTTCATACCTTAAACGGCTCCGGCGTGGCAATCGGCAGAACCACCGCCGCAATACTTGAGAATTATCAGAATGCGGACGGAAGCGTGACCGTTCCCGAGGTGCTTCGTCCCTACATGGGCGGCATGGAAGTCATTTTACCCGAATGATACGCATATCCGTAAAAAACCTGACCAAAATATACAACAAGCCTCGATGTAAGTTTCTTCGGGGCTTGTTTTCGTCAAAGCCGTCTGCAGCGGCACTCAGCGACGTTTCCTTTGAGATAAAATCCGGGGAATGTGTGGGAATTATCGGCGTAAACGGCTCGGGAAAGTCCACCCTTTTAAAGCTGCTTTGCGGCGTAACCGCCCAAAGCTCCGGCACAATCTTTACAGACGGAAAAATTTCTTCCCTTTTGGAGCTGGGCTGCGGCTTTAATTCGGAATATAACGGAATTTCCAACATATACTTAAATGAAACGGTTATGGGTTATACTCGGGCGCAAATCAAGGCAATGCTTCCGGAGATCATCGCCTTTGCCGATATCGGCGACTATATCAAAAAACCCGTCAAAACCTACTCCGACGGAATGTTTCTGCGGCTTGCCTTTGCCTGTGCGGTGGCGGCAAGACCCGATATTCTCATAATTGACGAGGCACTGGCAGTGGGCGACTTCGCCTTTCGTCAAAAATGCTTTAGTAAAATAAATGAGATGAAAAACAGCGGCACAACCGTTCTGATGGTCAGTCACGACATTGACACCATACGCCGCTTTTGCGAGCGTACACTGTGGCTTGACGGCGGTGTTTTGAAAATGGACGGCTCGACCGCCGAGGTCAGTGCCGCTTACATGGAGTATGTAACAGGTAGCGTAGATAATATATTACACAAATCCGTTTCGGAAGCAGGCGGCTTCGACTGTATAAACAGGTTCGGCGCAGCTGTGGGGACGATTATCTCTGCGGAAATTCCTAAAACACAGCGGCACGGACAAACGGTTAAAATTATAATTGACATAGACATTCCACACGACGCACGGCTTGACACGCTTGCCGTTTCGGCGGCGATAAAGAACGGCTTCGGCCTGGACTTGCAGGTTTTATCCACCGCCGACAACGGCATTCGGTTCACCTCACACGGGCGACACCGAGTCACGATAAGCTATCCCTGCCTGCTTTGCGGCGGCGAGTATTCCCTCTGCCTGTCACTGGAGGACAGGAGCACCGCCCCCATAAAATACTACGATTACATAGAGGGTGCGGCGGTGTTCGAGGTTGTCTCCGAAACGCCCATGCTGGGTCTTTTCAGCGGCGGCGCAGATTTTGAAGTTGAATAATATTCAGTATAAGCCTTAAGAAACGGGGTAATGCCATGAAAAAGCAAAAGGCGAACATACGCTTATCAAACGTCTCCGAAATTAAATACGGCGGTATTCGCTTGGCTCTCCGCAAGGGATTTAACGAGCTGCGCAACAAAAGTAATATATTGTCAAGTAAATCTATTACGCACCGTAATGTCACCAATGCCTACAAAGACATTTTATCGGTTATTATATGCACCTATGACAGACCCGTATCCGCAGCGGAGGCGGCAAAGTCCGTAACGGCGCAGATGCCGCAGATTCCCCTTGAGGTGATAGTTGTAAGCAACTCCGACAGGGAATTTCCCAAAACATTGCTGCCCGACGGGGTAAGGCTTATCTGCGAGCCCCGACTCGGTCTGTCCCGTGCGCGAAACACCGGGGCAAGCCACGCACACGGTGAGTATCTGCTCTATATTGACGATGACGCAATCGCCATGCCTCGGCTTGCCGAGAATATGTATAACGCCTTCATAAGGCATCCCGACTGTGCAATAATCGGCGGTCAGATACATTTAAAGCTTCCGAAGCCCGTACCGGAAATTTTTCTCCCCGGGCGTGAAGCCCTGTGGAGCGCATACACCGTACCCTACAAGCGATTCAGAAAAATCCGAGGGGATTATAAGCTGCCCTACGGTGCGTGCTTCGGCATACGTCACAGCGTCCTCGACGCCCTGGGCGGCTTCTCGGAGGATTTCGGTCGGTGCGGAAACAACTTTGCAGGCGGCGAGGAGACCGCCCTGTGCTATCTGGCAAAAAACAGCGGCATGAAGATCGGAATAGAGCCGCAAGCGGCGGTGCTGCATATGGTTGACAAGTCCCGTTTTTCCGCCGAGCATGTACGGCAGACGATTTACGAGGGAACCGTCACATACTACCGCTTATGCAGGGACGGCTATACCGGGCAGGTCTGGACAGAGGCTTACGTCCGAGAGCGGCTTAAAATTGCCCATGCCGAGGCTAAGCGTCTGAAAAACCACGGTCAGGAAACGGCGGTGTTCTACAAGGAATGTGAAATTTCCGCTTTTGAAGCGGTTTTAAAGATGATAGAGGAGGATGCGGAGTGCAGCTGTTCAAGCGGTTTTACGTCAATACGTTCAGACATCAAAAAAATTACATAGAAAAGCACTTTCCGCTGTTCTCGGCAGACGTGGGCTGCTGCGGAAAGGCGGGTATGATTTCCGTTGTGCTGCCGGTTTTTAACTGTGAAAAATATCTTGACGAGGCGATTTTATCGGTGCTGGGTCAGACATACACAAATTTAGAGCTTATTATCGTTGACGACGGCTCTGCCGACAGGTCGGGAGAGATTGCCGATTCATATCTGCAAGCGGACGAGAGAGTCCGTGTCATTCATCAGCGGAATATGACTCTGCCGTTCGCCCTGAACAACGGCTTTTCTGCGGCAAACGGCGAGTTTTACACCTGGACCAGTGCCGACAACCGTATGCTCCCTCAATGCCTTGAGCTTTTATGCTCGGAGCTGCTAAGCGACCGAAGCTGTGATATGGTTTACGGTAATATGCGGCTTATAGACGAAAACGGAGATATTCTCCGCGGCCGCGGCTGGTACGAAATTCCGCCGCTCAGCGGAAACGTAATTCTCCCCGATTCCACCGCAAGCCTCAACACAACGGCAAACAACACCATCGGTGCGGCGTTTTTGTACAGGGCGGGAGCGGCGCAGACCCTGGGCGGCTATTCGGAATACAAGTTCATGCTTGAGGACTATGATTACTTTATGCGAATGAACAGCTTTTTTTCGATAAAGCATCTGCTGCATATGCGGCCGATTTACGAATATCGTATGCACTCCGACTCTCTGACCGCCCATGATGCAGAGCTTGGCATCACCGCATCACGTCCGAGGCTTATGGAGCTTGACGAGGTGCGCCGCGAGTTTTACACAAAAACCCTCAA
Organism: uncultured Ruminococcus sp.; assembly: GCA_902766745.1. Classification (GTDB taxonomy): domain Bacteria; phylum Bacillota; class Clostridia; order Monoglobales; family Monoglobaceae; genus UMGS1820. The sequence continues at coordinate 45,391 of CACXES010000017.1, read as the reverse complement.
TATCTATTTAGACGGGAGCGATCCGTCCTTTGAGAATGCCCTGTCAAAGGTGGGATGTATTCTCCGTTCAGCTAAGGCAATGGAAAGGGCGGCGGCATATTCGCCGATGAATCTCGCCTATGTCAATATAGGCGGAATTGCGCCCACCTGCGATATCCCCGAGGGGGTTCCGAAATTTCTCGTTGCACAGAATGCCGCCGACGGCGCAGTCGGCTATGATGCGGCAATCTGCCGAAACTCCATATCCTCCGCCGATGATATAAGGTGGATCTGCATAAAGGGCGACCACGCCGCCGCATCATATATTGCGCTTCGTGCAAAGAATGATTTAATGTATAAATACGAAGCAGAAATCAGCCAAAACGATAAAGGCACAGCCTAAACAGCCGTGCCCTTATTTTTTATCTTATGTTCAGCCATACACGCATTTCCGAGGCTCCTCGGTTTGCAAAGGCATAATATGGTATCAGCCTGATTTTACACGGTTCAAGCTCAGCCATATAGTCGGCGTAAAGCTCTCTCTGCTCAGCCATTCTCGCTCCGTCTGCCTCTAAGTCGCAAAGCTCGGTCAGGGTGCTCTCGACCGTGTTGATTTTCCCATCCTTTAAGATATACAAATCACCGATATTATCACCGTTGTCAACCGCTTCGGCGCAGTAGACAACAGGTCCGCACATCACCGCCGTACAGCCGCTGTCGGCGATAACCGCAGACGCAGCACGGACAAGCCTCGGCCGAATCTCAAATTCAACCTCAAGACAATCTGTATTTTCAAAATACATATATCCCTTGCGGGTTGTGTGCGGCACATGACAAATTATCTTCCTGCACCATTCGGGGCATCTGACGGCGATCCTCCTGCCGCCGCTGTAGGTGATTTTAATCTTTCCGTCTCTCGGATATTGTGTTTCTATCTTTAAGCTCTCATCGCCGAGATTTATGTCACAATCCATAAACTGGTGAATATAAACCGTCTCCTCGTCACATCCGCAGATATAATCACCCACAGCCGCAAAAAATCGATTTATGTTCGGAGGACAGCAAGAGCATCCGAAAATCTTTGCACGCTCCCGTATGGTTCTGTGCCTGCCGCCTGCATTCATTTGACGGTCATACTCCGCAGATACAGGCTTATCGTATGCCAGCGGATTTTCGTAGAAGAATGCGTCACCGCCGAGTGACAGTCCGGAAATTATTCCGTTATACAGTACCTTCTCCACCACATCGGAATACTTTGAATCCACATCGAGCTCCAGCATTCTCTGTCCGAACATGGCAAGGGAAATTGCCGCACAGGTTTCGGCATACGCCTCGTTGTTGGGCAGGTCATATGGTACGGTAAAGCACTCTGTACTGAACCCCGAACCGATACCGCCGGTAATGTACATCTTTCTTTTGCTTATGTCGTCAAACAGGCTTTCGCACGCTGTGCGCAGTGCCGCATCATTGTTTATCCTCGCCAAATCTGCCATCGCACTGTACAGATAGCAGGCACGGACAGCGTGACCCACTGCCTCTCTCTGCTCTCTGACCGGTTTATGGGCTTGGATATATAAGCAATTAACGCCGCATTCATCTTCTAAATCCTTATCGTTATTGCCGCGCTTATCGATGAAAAATTCTGCCAATTCAAGATGTCTCGGCTCCCCCGTTTCCTCATAAAGCTTAACCAACGCAAGCTCTATTTCCTCATGCCCGGGCGTCATAAACGATGCACTGTTCTCTGTTACGAAGGTTTTATATATACAATCGGCATAGTCGAACATCAGTTTTAAGAACTTATCCTTCCCCGTTGCCTTTTTGTAGGCAATTGCCGCCTCAATCAGATGTCCGGCACAGTACAGCTCGTGATTATATCTCTCCGTCCACCGCTTTCCCTTTTCGCACACCGTGTAATATATGTTAAAATACCCGTCGTCGTACCTGTTTGTCTCTATCATATCCACAATGCTGTCGATAAACGCCTCCTGCTCACGGTTTTTGCCGTTTATCATACTGTACGCCACACCCTCTATCCACTTTGCCACGTCCGAATCCCAGAAAAAGTGAGGTTTTTTATCCTCGCCTTCCCTCCAATCGCAGGAGAACGCCTTGAACCTCCCTGTTTCCTCAAATCTGTCCTTTACCGCATAAATCGTAGTTTCCTCATTGCGGGTCTGAAGCGTCTTCCACAAACCCGAATTGAGCTTGACCTTATCAAAGCCTATCTTCTTCAACTTTATCTCTCCTTGTCTTGACATTTTTATAGCTGTTTGTAAAAGTCTGCAAATCCGAATTTTATGCGACTTTTTTTATATAATTCTTTCTCCAAACAAAATCCGAAATAATTTTATTGAATAATTGCCCTATGCCCATACAGTTGCCAAGCCCAACTGCAACGAAAAAATTATTTCGAATTTTACGAAGTTATCCACAGCTTTCGGATTTTTAATTTTACAATCATCTGTTGACAATTTTATTTTATTGCTGTATAATTTCCGTAATACAGCCAATTGTGCTTACAGCCATATTATACAATCCGATTGAGTTATAGACAAGACCTAAAATTTTATATAAAAAGTGAGAAAAAGAGAGATGCTGACTACTGACAAATTCAAACTGACCTATGTGTATTCCGGCTTATTTTCAACGGATAAGGAGTGGATTCATCCCGAGCGGACAGAGGTGACATGGGAGCTTATCTACGTTGTATCGGGAACCGTTTGTATCGAGGAGGACGGGCGCAGATATGAGCTTTTTCCGAATGACGGAATTATTTTGAAGCCGAACACTCGCCATATCGGCTATAAAAAAAGTACACCGCCCGTTTCTTTCTACTGGGTGCACTTTACGGTGGACGATTTTTCAAAAATCGGAATACGCAGCCATGTCATTAAAAATTACACAAAGGCATTTAATTTTAAAAACCTGCTCCATGTGGCAAACCATCCCGGATATCCCGACGGCTCTGCAGAGGCGGTTTTGCTGACACTGTTAAATGATTTGGCGTATTTTACCGCCCATGCCTCCGATACGGACAGCAGAGTTATCCGCAGCGCTGCGGAATACATAAGGATAAACAGCGGCAAAAAGCTGTATATAGACGACTTAGCCTCGATATACGGTATGAATCCACAGTATTTTTCAAAGCTGTTTAAGGATAATTACAAAATCGGACTTAAGGAATACATCTGCCGCGAAAGGATGAACACCGCCAAAAATCTGCTGTGCAACACGAATTACTCAATTAAGGAGATTGCCGCAGCCATGGAATTTTCCTCGGAAAACGAGTTTATAAACTACTTTAAGTACCACGAAAAGACCTCGCCGAAAAAGTTTAGAAATATGTTCTCGAGGGTTCATATGAATAATAAATAATTTCGTTACGCCGTTTTCTTCATAAGAATATAAGAAAGCACCGCACCTGCCGCCGCAATGACGAAGTTTAAAAATATCTCATAAGCCGAGGTGAGCGTTGGAATTACGCTTACCACAGAGGATACGAGGAAACCGAAGGCGGCAAAATAAGCATAGCCGTGATATTTGTGAATGGCGATACTTATCAGCTTTATCGACAAAACCGCCACAATCACAAACCCGACCCCTGTCCAAAACACGGCATACAGGTTCAGTGACGTAAATTCCGTCAGCAGCGTTTCGTAAACGCCAAGCTGCATCAAAATAAAAGACGAGCTTATCCCGGGTACAACCATGCCGAAGGACAGCACTCCGCCGCACAGCAGAAGCATGGGAATCGTAAGAGTGCCGCCGAATGCGTGTTCTTCTATCTCACCCGACAAAATCATTCCAATCGAAAACGCCGTCAGCGCAGGGATAATATACACAAGACGAAAGCCGCCTCTTGATGCCTCCTTGAAAAACGAAGGCAGGCTTCCGACAACAAGTCCCAAAAACAGATAAATAATATTATTCTCAAAATTCTCAAGCAGCGGCTTCATTATAATTCCGAAGCACAAAATCCCCACCGCCGCACCTATCCCCAACGGCAGAAGATACATCACGCTTTTTCTGAAATTCTGTCTAATACTGACAATCGCATCCAGTGCCGCCGCATAAATGCCCAAAGACACGGCGATAATGCCGCCGCTCAATCCGGGTGTGACGGATGCTACACCTACGATGATTCCGAAAACAATCAGCCGCAGAAATCCACTTTTTATTGTCTTATGTTCACTATTCTTCACTGTTAATCTCCGTCTTTTTATCAGCAATATTTTTTGAATATACACAGCCACAGAAGCTCTGCCTGTACAGGTCATATTCCCTCGATAACTCAATCGACCTCTTGTACCCGTTTTTCTTCTTGAAGTCGGACGGAAGGTAGGCAACCCCGTAGCTTTCGGACAGCTCCTCACCGATTTTGTTTAACAGAGCGGCGTTCTTCAGCGGACTTATGCTGAGAGTGGTCACAAAGTAGTCAAAGCCGCCCTCTGCGGCATATTCCGCCGTCCGCCCAAGGCGCAGCCGAAAGCACCTTTCACAGCGTTTTCCGCCCTCCGGCTCCTTCTCCAAGCCGCGGACAGCCGCCGTATATGCCTCCGAATCATAGTCGCAGTCCGCAAGCTTAACGTTCCCGTCCGGGAATTTTTCGGATATAAAGCGAAGCTGCTCCGCCTTTCTCTTGTCATACTCCTCCCGAGGTGAAATATTCGGATTGTAATACAGCACTGTTATATCAAAGTACTCATTCAGATATTCCAAAACATAGCTGCTGCAGGGTGCGCAGCAGCTATGCACCAAAAGTCTCGGTCTTTCATTGTTTTTCTTTAGTTCTTCAAGAAGCTTATCCAAAAGCCTTTGATAATTGACTGAATTCATGCTTATTCATCTCGCATATTATCTTATATAATTTGTTTTTATCTTCGGCTCTGCCTGCGGCTTTTCAATCCCTGCCGCCTTCGCCGCATCTATCGCCGCCAGAATCCACGCCATATTCTTTGCAAGGTTCCTCATGGTCTGCATTCCCTCTTCGTCCTTCAAAACCTCCTCAGGCGTGTTTCCGTGAACCATATTCCAGTAGTTCGACGAGATAATCGGCATATTCAAAATCGAAAAATACTTATTTAACTGGTCAAACGCCGCTGTCGCTCCGCCTCTGCGGCAGCTAACCACCGCCGCCGCCGGCTTATACGCAAATGCCGAGCCGCCGGCATAGCAGGCTCTGTCCAAAAGCGAGGTCACCGCTCCGCTTGCCGCAGCATAATGCACGGGTGAGCCGACCACAACACCGTCACATTCACGCATCTTATCAATGCACTCGTTCACGCCGTCATCCCCGAATACACAGTGTCCGTCACCGCGTCTTGCGCAGCCGCCGCAGCCGATGCAGCCCTGCACAGGCTTTGTGCCGACATTGAATATTTCGTACTCAACACCGTTTTTCACAAGCTCCTCTCCCACAGCTTTGAGTGCGGTATATGTACATTTTTCCCCTCTCGGGCTTCCGTTTATAAGCAAAACCTTCATAAAAAAACAAATCCTTTCCTTTATATTAAATATAGCCGTTTGTAAAAGTCCGAAAAATCAGATTTTATGCGGCTTTTTATAAATAAATATATGAAATTTTTGAAATTCTATGCGGATTATTTCCGCAATTAATTTACAAAACCGCAGGGTTCATTTACACCCTGCGGAATTTAATTTACTTAAACAATCTCTGCGCCGCTTTGGATATCGTCAAGGATGCTTGTCACCACAAGCTTATCCTCAAACTCCGCCGACAGTATCATGCCGTTCGACTCCAGTCCCATCATCTTTCTGGGCGGGAAGTTCGCAATAAACAGCACGTTTTTGCCGATCAAATCCTCCGGCTTATAATACTTCGCAATGCCCGACAGGATCTGTCTGCGCTCCGAACCGACCTCAAGCTCAAACCTCAGCAGCTTTGACGACTTGGGCACCTTTTCGCACACAACGACCTTTCCCACACGGATGTCAAGCTTTTCAAAATCCTCAAAGCTGACCGCCTCCTTAAAGGGCTTTATGCTGACACCGCTGTCCTCCTGCATCTGCTCCGCAAGCTCCGCCTCCAGCTCGGCGAGCTTTTTCTCCGCATCGATTCTCGCAAAAATCGGAACCGCCGCTCCGACCTTTATTCCGCTCTTGGTTGCGCCGAAGGTATTAAGGCTCTCCCATGACAGCTCATCAGTATTTATCTGCTCCGCAATTTTCTTCTGCGTATCCGGCATAAACGAGCCGATAAGCGACGCAATAAATCTGATTGCCTCGATGAGGTTATACAAAACTGTGCCGAGTCTGCCTTTGCTTTCCTCGGACTTTGCCAAAATCCACGGCATTGTTTCGTCAATGTACTTGTTGGCTCTGCCGGCAATGGCTCTTATGCAGTCGATAGCGTCGGCAACCTTAAGCTTCTCCATACATTCGGCAGTTTTTTTCGCCATATCGACGCAGACCTTTGCCAAATCCTCATCAAAATCCCCGGGAGTGTCGGGATTCGGAATCTGCCCGTCAAAGTATTTTGTAACCATCGACACCGTCCTGTTCACCAAATTTCCGAGGGTGTTGGCAAGGTCGGAATTATAGCGGCTTATAAACACGTCATAGGTTATGTTTCCGTCCTGGGCAAAGGGCATTTCGTGCAGGGAATAATATCTCACCGCATCAACACCGAAGTGACGGACGAGATCCTCCGCATAGATCACATTCCCCCTCGACTTGCTCATCTTTTCATCGCCGAAGAGCATCCACGGATGTCCGAAAACCTGCTTCGGCAGAGGCTCACCCAGAGCCATAAGCATAATCGGCCAGTAAATCGTATGGAAGCGCAGTATGTCCTTTCCGATTATATGAACGTCCGCCGGCCAATACTTCTTATAAAGCTCACCCTTTTCATCGGGGGTATATCCGAGGGCGGTAATGTAGTTGGACAGAGCGTCTATCCACACATAAACCACATGACCCGGGTCGAACTCGACCGGGATTCCCCATGTGAAGCTTGTTCTCGACACGCAAAGGTCCTGAAGTCCGGGCTTTAAGAAGTTATTTACCATCTCGTTCTTTCTCGATTCCGGCTGAATAAACTCAGGGTGGGCGTCAATGTATTCCATCAGCTTATCCTGATACTTACTCATTTTAAAGAAGTATGCCTCCTCGCGGGTGGGCTTTACCTCACGGCCGCAGTCGGGACACTTTCCGTCCTTTAACTGTGTCTCCGTCCAGAAGGATTCGCAAGGGGTACAGTACAGTCCCTCATACTCCGACTTATAAATATCGCCTTGTTCATAGAGCTTCTTAAAAATCTGCTGAACCGCCTTGACGTGATAGTCGTCGGTGGTTCTGATAAACTTATCGTAGCTGATGTTCAGCATATCGGCTATGTCGCGGATTTCACCGGCAACCTTATCAACGTGCTGCTTCGGGGTTATTCCCTCCTTTTCGGCTATCTCCTGAATCTTCTGTCCATGCTCGTCCGTACCGGTGAGAAAGAAAACATCCTTGCCGATATAACGGTTAAAGCGGGCGATAGCGTCGGTTAAAATTATCTCGTAGGTGTTGCCGATATGCGGCTTCTTCGAGGTGTAGGCAATCGCCGTGGTAATATAAAACTTTTCTTTGTCCTGCATATATATCAATCCTTTCAAATTAACTGCTTATCATTTACAACGCCGAAGGTGCTTTACTGCTTGTCGGCATTGTACGGCACTCCGAAATGCTTGTACGCAAGGGGCGTAACTATCCTGCCTCTCGGCGTACGGCTGAGAAAGCCAATCTGCATGAGATACGGCTCATAGACGTCCTCAATAGTGTCGCTTTCCTCGCCGATTGTGGCGGCAAGGGTGTCAAGCCCCACAGGGCCGCCGTTGTACAGCTCGATAACCGTCATAATCATGCGCTTATCTATGGCATCAAGACCGAGGGAGTCAACCTCCATCCGCTCCAGCGACTTCTGCGCAACCTCACGGGTAATTACACCGTCCGCCAAAAGCTCCGCAAAGTCGCGAACCCTCTTTAAAAGGCGGTTTGCGATTCTCGGCGTTCCTCTCGAGCGTGAGGCGATCTCCGCTGCGCCGTCCCTCTCTATTTGTATATTCAAAATCCCGGCGCTTCGGGTCACTATCTCCGAAAGCTCCTCACGGGTGTACATTTCAAGCCTTGCAATCACGCCAAATCGGTCACGCAGCGGTGCTGTCAGTGCCCCCGCCTTTGTTGTCGCCCCGATTAGCGTAAAGTGCGGCAGATCAAGCCTGATTGACCGTGCGGAGGGCCCCTTTCCGATTATTATATCCAGGGCATAGTCCTCCATTGCCGGGTACAGGATTTCCTCAACACTGCGGCTTAAGCGGTGAATCTCGTCCACAAAGAGTATATCACCCTCGCCCAGGTTGGTGAGCAGTGCCGCCAGATCCCCCTGCTTTTCAATGGCAGGCCCTGAGGTTATCCTAAGGTTTACCCCCATCTCGTTGGCGATGATGCCGGCAAGGGTCGTCTTTCCCAACCCCGGCGGCCCGTAGAGCAGAACGTGGTCCAAAGAGTCGCCCCTCTGCTTTGCCGCCTCGATATATATTTTAAGATTGCCCTTCGCCTTCTCCTGACCTATGTATTCACTGAGGCGCTTGGGACGAAGGCTGTATTCTATCTCGCTGTCACCGTTCATCTCCGAGGTGGTGACAATTCTGTTTTCGCTATCCAAATCCATCAAATCAAATCCCCTCTTAAAACGACGGCTACATCAATTTCTTTAAGGCGTGTTTTATCTTATCCTCCACGCCGCCGACAGCACCCGCCAGAGCCTTCTCCGCCTCCGCCCGGCTGTAGCCCAGCACAATGAGCGCAGAGAGTGCCTCGTCCTCGCCGCCGGTATCCTCGGCGAACATTTCGCCGCCTGCGGCCTCGTCAAGCTCAACATTCTTAAATTTGTCCTTAAGCTCCAAAATTATACGCTGAGCACCCTTGGGGCCAAGCCCCGGAGTGTGCGACGACAAATATTTTCCGTCTCCGGTCACAACGCAAAGCGCAAACTTCGATGTTGAAATATTAGAAAGCAGAGACGCCGCAGTCTTCGCCCCCACGCCGGACACGCCCAGTATCATCTCAAAGGTGTTCCGCTCCTCCGGCGTGGTAAAGCCGTAAAGCGAAAAGGTATCGGAGGAGGTTTTTATATTTGTATAGATATAGAGCTTTGCGCTGTCGCCCGCATCGCCCAGCTCCGACAGGGATGACAGGGTTGAGTAGATACGAAACGCCACTCCGCCCACGTCTATTATCGCATATTCGTTTGTTTTTTGAATCAGCCTTCCCGATATATACTCAAACATTTTACCCTCCGTCACTTCAAAGAAATTCACATAATAATCTAATCTACATTATATCAAAAAAACATACGATAATCAAGGAAAATTTTTAATATAATCAGCTTTAATGCTTAAATTTTTATATCATAAATAAAAAGCCGCAGCAGGCTAATCAAAATCGCTCTGCCGCAGCTTTATTTTCATATAACCGTTATTTCTCCGAGCTGTCCTCCGGCTCACATACGATGACCTCAACCGCCTTGGTGAGCACATCGGTATAGCTGTAGGAAACACGCCGTTCGCTTGTGGGAATATCATTCTGAACATCGAGCTTTACCGTAAATATACTCGGATATGTATTTTCTATAACTCCTTCGCGGACAATAATCTGCTTTCTGCCCTGCTTTGACTTAAGGCGAACCTTATGCCCCACATTGCCGGCAATTCCGCTTTTTATTTTTACCAAATCATTTTGTACATACATATGACAACACCCCTTTAAATAATCATTGTAAATGAAAGACGCAATAATATCGGCTGCGTAACATAGAAGATAAAAGGTGTCGCTAAGTCTTTTGCAGCGGTTGATAACTCTGAAATACGTTGGCTTGACATCATTTAATGCTTCCTTTACATTTAATAAATATTATACCACACATTTTCATTTTTGTAAATAGAAAAACACAATTATTTTACAATATTTTTAAATTTTTGTTACAGGGACGCGAATATATGCTTATAATTATAATAAAAAAGTAAGCCGCCCCATCGCCCGAAGAGCAGTTTACTATAACCTATTTTCATATTATGCAAGTGTTTTATCCATTGCCGCCAAAGCGGCGGCAATGGATGAAGCCATAAGCTCACACCTTTTTATAGAGATAAATTTTTGCCTTGCGCGTCTCGCTAACGGTTAGGTTAAGTCCCTCCGCGGCAAGGTCAGCGCCGCTCACCGTAAACTCGCCCCCGTCGGTATCGGTGAACAGGTAAGTTCCGTCGGCATCCAAACCTTTAAGTTTAAGCACTGCTGTTTCGTAGGGTGATTCCTCTCTGCGGAATACCTGCAAAATTCCGTCATTCTCCGACGTACGGTTAAACTGTGTCACACACCACACGTCAAGCTTATCGCTGACCTCGGTCAGGGGGTAGAAGTCCTCGGAGAAATACGGCCGGGTATATATGATTTGGCCTTTTATTGTCATTTATAAAATCCAAATTGCAGTAAAATTCCTTTGCCGCCCAGGTCGAACCGCTCGGCGCACATATCTTTGTTGCGGATTTGACATCAGGGAAGTACGCCTCCCACTTGCGCTCCTCCTCATGCCCGAGGGGCAATATACAGTCGCAGTCCCACAGCTCGGATATTATTTCGCTCGGCTTATCCGAGGTGTTTTCAAAATAATTTACCCATTCATAGGCACCGTATTTGTCGTACTTTTTCGCAATGTTTGTTACTTTTAAGCCGTTTTTAAAGCGATATACAGTTGTCAGAATGTTATCACCCTCCGTTACTTCGGACTCAACGTCCAAATCCCACGAGTTTTTTTCGCCCAGTTTAAATGAAAATCGTTTGTTGTTTTTTAAAAATTCCATAATTTTACCTCTCTTATAATAAAAAATATAAATAAAAAAATCATTTCTGATTCTCCATAGATTGTGAGGTTTAAAATAGGGTTCCCGGAACATTTCTGTTAAAGGAACATAACCGTTCCGATAACGCAAAGAATAATCCCTAAAACAAGCTGCTTCGACAGCTTATCCTTAAATATCAGCCACCCGGCAAGGGTTGAAAATACGATACTTCCGCCGGTTATAAACGGATACAGAACAGTTGCCTGGAGCGACCTTGCGCTGAGCAGCTGCAAAATGTACGACACGCCGCCCACCACGGCAGACGCGGCAATTATCGGCAACACCTCGCCGCGGAGCGGCCGTGATTCACCGTTCTCGCCCTTACGCCTGGCAAAAACCCAAATTATTCCGCCAAAGATAAACTTGAAAATCCCGTTCAGTATCACAAAATCCACTGTGTTCACACACCTGAAATTGACCTCGATCTGATGCAGCTTTGACACAACACTGCAAAAGCCGTTGAGCAGGAACACCGCCGCACACATGAGAATAAGCCTAAAATCCGCCTTTTCGCGGCTTACGTTCGCCAGAACCACTCCGACAAGAATAATTAAAACCGCAGCGGTACGCAAAACAGTACATGGCTCACCGAGAAACAATATCCCCCAAATATACGGCACCAACATTCCGCCGCTCATCAAAAACAATGTGTAAAGTGCCATAGCTCCGCGCTTTAGAAATCGAAAGCCTATAATATTATATACCATTACCAGCGTACTCATGACCGCTGCCATGGCAAAGGAGTAAACGGAAAAGTCTATTTTAAACCCGTTCACTACAAAGAATATTATTGCCCAAAACAAGCCGAACACCGAATTAAACCCAAACCCTGCCTCGGGCGATACCCCGGCCTTTTTCTGATATAATCTGTTAATCGAAAAATCCGCGGCAAGCAAAACCGCCGCCAATGTCAGCATAGCGTACTGCATCCAACTCAACCTCACTTACAATAATTATCTATAAATAAATTACCACACAAATCACCTTATTTATATTGACTTTTCACCAAAAAACATGGTATAATCACCACATAAATAATTATAGACGAGGTATCGCAAATGAAAAGCTGTGACACGTTCTTTAAACCCATATACCCCTTTGAGGTTAAAACAAAATACATCGAAGTAGATTCGACCTCTCCCGAAAACGTGCATGATTCGCATATCCACGAGGAATGTGAAATCTACATAAATTTGAGCGGCGATGTTTCGTTTGTTGTGGATGACAGCATCTATCCTGTTGTTCCGGGGAGCATAATTATAACCCGACCATTTGAGTATCACCACTGCGTGTACCACAGCAACAATCTGCATAAGCATTTTTGGATCCTGTTCTCCGCCGTGGGGAACGAGTATCTGTTTGACGCCTTTTATAACCGCAGGGTAGGCGAAAATAATCTTTTAATGCTGACCCCCGACAAGACGAAGGAGCTTATTTCCATATGCTCTGAAATGGCGGAGGACAGCGGCTCGGATCTAAAAAAATACTGCCGTTTTTTTAAGCTGATGAGTCTGCTTCACGATGCAGATACACCCAACTATTCAACTTCCGCATATCCCGACGACGTGCTGGACGCCATGAAGTATATAAACGACAATTTATCAAACCGTTTGACCGTCGCCGAAATCTCACAGAAAGTCAACGTGAGCATAAACACCTTAGAGCGGCACTTTATGCGCGTTCTCAACGTATCTCCTGTCGCTTACATCCGAAAAAAACGGCTGTCGAATGCAGTAAAGCTTCTGTCCGAGGGTCGCACTGTGACCGAAGCGTCTGAAAAAAGCGGATTTTCTGATTATTCAGGGTTTATCGCTCTTTTTAAAAAAACCTACGGTCGGACACCGCTGGCATACAAGAAAAGCCGCGATTCGCACTGAAGCTATTTATGCGATGCTGCCGCCACGGGGTAATTCCTCCCATCATTTTCTGTGAAAACGCCACGCACAAAGCCTCCCTTGCCTAAAGGGAGGTGTCAGTCGAAGACTGACGGAGGGATTCATATGCGACATTATCAATATACCGACATACTCCGTCAAAGCTTCTATTATCCTTGTTATTAGGTATTCTGACAACTGGCAGTTTTCGTCGGCCTGCTCTTTCTGTTCTGATTTTATATTTTAATTTAACTTTTTACTTATGATGATATGTTTTGTTTTCGTGTATCCCTCCACCACCTTCGGTGGTCCCCCTCCCTTTAGGCAAGGGAGGCTATTTTCATAAGTAACAATGGCGACGCTTCACCATGTAAAAAGCGGACTGCAAAAACAGTCCGCTTAAATATCAACTTGTTTAAATCGCAGCAGCGCAGAGCGATAGCTCGTCACTTAGATTATTCACAGTCTTATTTGCTGCTTGATGCTCCGCTTGCAGACGCAGATTCAGCCTTAAGCTCCTCGGTCGCCGCCGCAACGTCAGCCATAATATCCTTAACGGAAATCTTGGCAATCTTGCTGTCCTTCTTCTTGATTTTTGTGTTGCTGTCAGCTGCCCAGTAAGCCTGAAGCTCATACTTGCCGGGAACTCTCTTTATAATATGATAGCCGTTGGTACCCTTAACAACACCGCTTACCTCACCAATCTTAAGCGCAAACGCAGCCTCCTCAAATGCGGGATCCATCTGCCCCTCAGCAAAGGTGTAGCCCGCATCCGGCTCGCCCGTATCCTCATTGAATTCCTTCAGCAGTGCGTCAAAATCCTCACCGCCGTTGATTCTGTCGAGAATCGACTGTGCCTTTGCCTGCTTATCCTCTGCCGGAGCCTCTTCACCCTCAGCAGGTGCCGCACCCGAATCCTTGATAAGTATGTGCTTTACGGAACACTTTCCGTCCTGAATATAATCGTTGAGTACGGTTTTATCCTCGGGATAGTAATTTCCGGGGTTCTCCTCCATATCTTCTTCGACCTTCTGAGTAGTCATAGCCTTCTTGTACATTTTTGCGTACTGGCTTTTAGCAGTGATACCCATAGTCCTTACTCTGAGCAGAAGTCCGTCCTCGCCGTACTGACCCTCAAGCATATCCACCTGCGACTTGATCTGATTTGCGGACGCCTCGTCCAGGGTAATTCCGTGTTCCGCACCCTTCTGAATAAGCAAAACCTCATCAATCGCCGCGGCTACCGCCTTCTCGATAATGGTATCCGAAAGCTTCTTTCCGTCTACTTCCTTATCCCAGTCATAGCTTCCCATCTCGTCCTCAGCGATGCCGTTCTTGCTTGCGTAGGTCGCCGCCTCGGCGTAAGCGTAATATCTAACGTCCAGGTCGGTGATATCCTCACCGTTTACTGTGGCAACAACCTTGCTGCCGTCACTCTCTTTAACCAGTGTTTCGGTCTTGGCACCGCCGGGCAGAACCTTATTCACCTTCGGGAACTGATATACGCCGAACATGAGCACCGCACCCACCAGTACACCTGCTACAACCGAGGTAATGAACGATGAACGCTTAAGCGTTATCCTAACCGGCTCGGGCTTAACCTCCTCAGGCTCTTCGTCCGTCTCCCAGGCACTGTCATCCCAGCTGTCGGGGGTTTCTTCCGCTCCCTCGTCGGGCTGCGAGTCCGATATACCGTTCACCTCATTGATATCATCCTGAAGCTCTGACGCAGCCTCGGAAACCTTGGCACTTATATCAGCCTTTACCTTTTCTTCAGGTGTGAGATTGCTCTCGTTTTCCTGAATTTCCTTGTTTTCGTTATCCACGATAAATTCCTCTCCTTTTTGTTTTTAATACAATAGTATTTCCTATTATACAATACTTTTTAAAAATAATCTACCCTTTTTTAAAAATTTCTTAAATTTTTAACAAAAAATTAATTATTTTCATCTCCGCCGCTCAGCTTTAAAATAAAATCCCCAACCTCACGGAGATATTTGGTCTCCTCCGACGGTGACGGACGGCTTATCCGATAATGCAGGACAGGGTTGTTCGGATTAGTCATGTAGATCTGCTTCGGTGCCTTGTTCATAAGCTCCACCGCATATTGCAAATCCGGGGTGCACTCACTGTCGAAGCGTATTAAAAGCTCCTTGTCACGGCCGTTGATTTCGGATATTCCGAAACGGCTCGCCTCACTTTTGATCAGCGCAATCTCCATCAGGTTCGCCGTAGACTGAGGTACGGTTCCGTACATATCCTCTATCTCGTCATAAACATCGTACAGAGAATCACGGCTGTCAATGGCGGCAATACGCTTGTATGCGCCGATCCTTCGGCTGTGATCCGATATATACTTCTCGGGGATAAACGCCGACACAGGCAGGTCAACGGAGGTCTCGGCGGTTTTCACGCCTGTGCCCTTCTGCTCGCTGACCGCCTCCTCCAGCAGGCGACAGTACATCTCATAGCCGACGCTTTCCATATGCCCGTGCTGCTCGGCACCGATCAGATTTCCGGTTCCCCGTATCTCCAGATCCCTCATGGCAATCTTAAACCCTGAGCCGAACTCGGTAAACTCCTTCATCGCCATAAGCCGCTTCTCCGACTCCTCGGTGAGCTGCTTGTTCCGCCTAAATGTCAGGTATGCGTAGGCAAGGCGGTTGCTCCTGCCAACTCTGCCCCGAAGCTGATACAGCTGTGCAAGCCCGAGCCGATCGGCATTTTCAATAATCATTGTGTTCACGTTGGCAATATCCAACCCCGTCTCGATTATGGTTGTGCAGACAAGAACATCCGTCTCACCCTCGACAACCTCCATCATAACGTTTTCAAGCTCGTTTTCGTTCATTCTTCCGTGGGCAACCGCAACCCTTGCCTGCGGCACAAGCTCGGCTATACGGTTCGCCGCCTTATAGATTCCGTCCACACGGTTATACAGATAGTAGACCTGGCCGCCTCTGGTGAGCTCCCTCTCTATCGCCTCACGCAAAACCGCCTCGTCATATTCCATAACATAGGTTTCCACCGGCCGCCGCTCCCCGGGCGGCTGATTAATAATACTCATATCCCGAATCCCGGTAAGCGACATATGCAGGGTTCTCGGAATCGGAGTCGCCGACAGCGTCAAAACATCCACATCTGATTTAAGCTCCTTAAGCCGCTCCTTGTGTCCCACGCCGAAACGCTGCTCCTCGTCCACAATCAAAAGCCCGAGCTTTTTGTATTTAATATTCTTGTTCAGGAGCTTGTGGGTGCCGATAACTATATCCACCTCTCCGGTCGCCAGCTTCTTCAGCGTATCCTTTTGCTCCGAGGGCGTGGAGAACCGTGACAGCATGCGTATTTCCGCCGGATAGTCCATCATCCTCTGGCGGAAGGTGTTGTAATGCTGATTTGCAAGGATAGTGGTTGGAACCAGGTACGCCGCCTGATAACCGCTCATAACCGCCTTGAAGGCAGCACGAATCGCAACCTCTGTCTTGCCGTAGCCCACGTCGCCGCAAAGCAGTCTGTCCATGGGATGCGGCTTTTCCATATCCGCCTTTACCTCCGCAATGCTTCGAAGCTGATCCTCTGTCTCCTCGTATGGGAACGCCGCCTCAAAATCCCTCTGCCACTCGGTATCGGGGGCAAAGGCAATGCCCGGCATATTCGCACGCCTTGCGTACAATGCGATAAGCTCCTTCGCCATCTTCTCTGCGGCCTCTTTTACCCTCTTTTTTGTCTTTGCCCAGTCGACGCCGCCAAGGCTGTTCAGCCGTACCGCCGCCGTCTCCGACTTGTCGTAACGGTAAACCATGTCAAGCTGGTCGGTCGGAACGTACAGGCAGTCGCCGTCCTTGTACAAAAGCTTAAGGTAATCCCTGCGCACGCCCTCCACGGTAAGCTGTTCGATTCCGGCATACCGGCCTATACCGTGGTTTCTGTGCACAACATAGTCGCCGACGTTCAGAGTGGTGAAATCCGAAATCTTATCGCCCTTTTTCCCTCGGTACAGAGGCTTTTTCCTGTGCTTCTTCTTCTCTGCGCCGAAAACCTCTCTGTCGCCGATCACAGCAACCCGAATCAAGGGGTATTCAAAGCCCCTCCCCACCGAGCCGCCGCAAATGACAACTCCGCCTCGGTTCGGGAGCTTCTCGGGCGTACTCTGATAGGCGCATACCACTCCGTCCTCCTCAAGGCGAGTCTGCATATTCCTCGCCCGTTCCGCCGTTCCGGCAAGGATTATCGTACGGTAGCTGTTTGCCTTGTAATATTCGAGGTTCTCTCGGAGCTGCTCGGCACTGCCGCCGAAGCCGCTCAGACTCCGCACATTCAGCGCAAAGGTACGCTTCGCCTTGATATCCCCGACAGAATGCGAAATTCCGCTGAGTGCCGCAAAGGGGCGTGCCGTCAGCCGCCGAAGCATCCTGTTCCAATCCGCCGCATATTCGCCCCCTGCCTGTGGCAGGGCTCCTGCCTCGTACATGCCGAGAATGGTGTTTGCCCTCTCCTCCGCACGAATGCGAGTACTCTCTCCTATCCTTGCCGCCTCGTCTGCAAATATAATAAAATCCTTCGGAATATAGTCAAAAAGTGTAGGTATTTCTTCGTATATATAAGGAATATACTTGTCCAAGGACGGAAAGTCCACGCCGTTTTCAAGCCGCTCAATGTCACGTCCAAGCACCTGACGGCAGCGACTCCCCCTCTCGGTGGAGGCGTCCGCTCCGTCTCGGATTTCCGTCAGCCTTTTTATAAGCCGCACCCTCTGCTCGGAGCTTAGCACAAGCTCCTTTGACGGCACCGCATCAAAACATTCGGCACGCTCTATGGTTCTTTGAGTATCTATATCGAAAATTCTGATCGAATCCACCTCAGTATCGAAAAATTCGATACGAAACGGATTATCACAGCCGCAGGGGAATATATCCACAATGCCGCCGCGAATACTGAATTGACCGACACCCTCGGTTACCTCCTCACGGGTGTAGCCCATACCGGTCAGACGCTCCGCCAGTTGGGACAGCTCGATCTCGTCGCCGACCTCAAGGTGAATATGCGAATTCTCCCACCGTTCGCGTGGGAACGTGGCACTTAGCAGTGCCTCCGGGGAGGTTATCACCAAAAGCCCCTCCGCCGCCTCGGAGAGCCTGCCCAGCACCGCAAGGCGAAGTGCCGAAACATCACGGCTTTTCGCCTCTGCGTCATGAAGCATAAGCTCCGATTCGTTAAACCTCACCACTGCGTCCTCTCCGGCGAAAAAGCTCAAATCCCGATGCAGCTCCCTCGCAGCCGTCTCGGAGCGGGCAACAATAAGTCCGCCTCGGTTAAGCTTTTTACACACGCAAAAAACCAGGTGTGCCATGACCGAATCCGACACACCCGTAACGCTGACGGGGGTAATATTTGATTTTAATGCTCCGCAAAGCTCCGAGAACTCCGCAAGCTCCTCCATTATGTCAAGAAAAACCTTCATTTTATATTATGCCTCTGTCCGCTTATATTATGCCTCTGTCCGCTATCCGTTAAACTTGTTCATTGCCGACTTCGCACCGGCGGCGATAATCTCCTCAACCGCCCCGACAGCTCGCACCGCAGTCTTTATCAAAATCTCCGTTTCCTCCCTCGAGAACCGCCCGAGGACATAATCCTTTATATCGTATTCCGGGTTGTCGGGCTTGCCTATGCCCACCTTTATCCGAGGAAAGACCTCTGTTGCCAGCTGATAAATTATATTTTTCACCCCGTTGTGGCCGCCCGCACTGCCCTTTTCGCGAATGCGAAGCTTCCCCACCGGGAGCGAAAGATCATCATATATTATTATTATATTTTCACTGTCGATTTTATACCACTCGGCAAGCTCTCTCACGCTCTCGCCGCTCAGGTTCATGTAGGTCTGCGGCTTTGCGACAATAACACGTTCGCCGGCTATCCGTCCGTCGCCGAACACGGCACGGAATTTTTCCTTATTAAGCTTTATATCGTGCTTGGCGCACAGCGCATCCGCAACCTCAAAGCCCACGTTGTGTCGAGTCCCTACATACTCTCTGCCGGGATTTCCGAGCCCTGCTATCAGATACATATTTATCTCCTCTCCGCCGCACTTGGGCACATGCCTGTATTCGTCATGCCTCCCTGCGGCGCAATAAGCCTATTTTTTCTTACCCTTTGCCCAGCCTTCCTTGACCACCTGCCGTGCTCTGGCAATGGCAAGTGCGTCCTGCGGAACTTCATCGGTAATGGTGCTGCCCGCTGCGGTATATGCTCCCTTGCGCACCGTGACCGGGGATACCAGGTTGGTGTTGCAGCCGATAAAGCAGTCATCCTCAATGATGGTTCTGTGCTTGTGTATTCCGTCATAGTTCACCACAACGGTGCCGCAGCCGAAGTTGACTCTCTCGCCCACATCCGCATCACCCACATAGGTGAGGTGGGCAATCTTTGTGCCGTTACCGATTTTTGCGTTTTTAACCTCTACAAAGTCGCCGACCTTGATATTATCGCCGATTTCGGAGTTGGGTCTGATATAAGCAAAGGGTCCCACCGCCGTGCCGCTTCCGATTACGCTGTCGAGTGCCACAGAGGACTGAACCTCCGTTCCGTCACCTACGGTACAGCTCTTAAGCCTTGTGTTCGGGCCGATTACACAGTCCTCACCTATCTCACAATTCCCCTCCAGGATGGTGTTCGGATAGATAATCGTATCGCAGCCGACACTCACATCATCGCCGACACGCACCGTTTCGGGATTCAGAACCTGCACACCGTCCGTCATTAATCGCCGAACATTCCGAAGGTTTATAAGCCTGTCTGCCTCCGCAAGCTGCATACGGTCGTTCACACCGAGAATCTCCTCAAACTCCGCCGTATACGCCCCCACACGCTCGCCCTCGTTTTTCAAAATCCCGATTACGTCCGTCAGGTAGTATTCCCCCTGGGCGTTGTCACAGGTGAGCTTCTTCAGTGCGGAGTCGAGCTTTTGAATATCAAAAATAAACATTCCGCCGTTGATCTCGCAAACCGTCTTCTCCTCAGCACTTGCGTCCTTCTCCTCAACAATTTTGCAAACCTCGCCGCCCCGGCGGATAATTCTGCCGTAGCCGTAAGGCTCATCGCATACTGCGGTTATCACTGTTGCGGCACAGCCGTCCGCACAATGCCGATCATATGCGGCACACAGAGTTTCGGCAGTGATAAGCGGCGTATCGCCGCACAGAATCATGACCGCCCCGCTGCGGCTGCGGATATATTCGATTCCCTGCATAACCGCATGCCCCGTGCCGAGACGCTCAGTCTGATATGCGTATTTCACGCTGTCACCGAGATGTGCCTTCATCTGCTCCGCACCGTGGCCGATAACCACAATATTCTCCTTTGCGCCCGCACCCGATGCAGCGGCGCATACACGGTCAATAAGCGTCTTGCCCCCTGCCGTCTGCAAAGGCTTCGCCAGTTTGGACTTCATTCTCTTTCCCTCGCCTGCGGCAAGGATAATGCTATACAGCTCCATTTATCATTTCTCTCCTTCGGTACAGGGTTCTGCGCCCCGAGATATTTCATTTTCGTAAATTGCAACTCTGTCAAGTATACCACATCATCTGCGGAATTGCAATAATATTTTCCATATAAGCGTAATATAATAATGAATATGGTTTATGCTGCGCAGCAACTCTCTGTCAGAATCCGTCACTTTACCGTTAACATAGGATTGACACAAGCGTCACACAAATTTTCAATGTTACCACAATAACGATAAAATACGGTTTTAACCTATGATTTTCTCAATACCATACAAAAAACGTCAATATATTTTGTGAATATTTTCCTCAAATAAAAATGGACAGCGTGCGTAAAATGTGATATAATTTTATTATTAAATATATCTAATTTTTAACATCATTTTTCGACGTTTTTATATAAAATACACATCTGCATTTATACGGAGGATATAGCGATGAAAAACAACAACTTTTCCGCACCGACAGACGATAATTTTCGTCTTGACGATAACGCAATGTACCTGTTCAACAACGGTACGAACTACGAAAGCTACAAAATGCTGGGTGTGCATCCCGTAAGCTCCGGCGGCTATCGCTTCGCCGTATGGGCGCCGAACGCAAAGTCGGTTTCGGTCGTTTGTGACTGCAACGGCTGGGACAGGAACGCAAACCGCATGAAGAAGCATATCAACTCCGGAATATGGGAAGCATATCTGCCCGAAGCGAAATTGGGGCAGAACTATAAATACAGTGTTGAGGCTTATACCGGAAAGATCACGCTGAAGGCTGATCCCTACGCCTTTTTCTCGGAGGTTCGCCCGGCGAACGCCTCGGTCATTGCCGACCTGACCTATCAATGGGACGATAAAGGGTGGCTGGACAACCGCAGCAAAACGCCGCTTTATGACAAGCCGGTCAACATATACGAGATGCATTTCGGCTCATGGAAGACCCGTGAGGACGGCACATACTACACCTATTCCGAGATGATTGAAGAGCTTATTCCTTATATAAAGCGGATGAACTACACCCACATTGAGCTTATGCCGATTTGCGAATATCCCTTTGACGGAAGCTGGGGCTATCAGGTGACGGGGTACTACTCGGTCAACAGCCGCTACGGCACGCCTGCTGAGTTCAAGGCATTTGTGGACGCCTGCCATCAAAACGGAATCGGGGTCATTATGGACTGGGTTCCGGCTCACTTCCCGAGGGACAGTCACGGCCTTGCGATGTTTGACGGAACACCCCTGTACGAGCATCCCGACTCACGCCGGGGCGAGCATAAGGAGTGGGGAACCCTCGTTTTTGACTGGACAAAGACGGAGATATTTTCATTTCTCATATCAAACGCCCTGTTTTGGATAGGCGAATATCACATTGACGGGCTGCGTGTTGATGCGGTGTCGAGTATGCTGTACCTCGACTATAACCGCCGCGACGGGGAATGGATCCCCAATAAGTATGGCGGCAAGGAGAACCTTGAGGCTATCGACTTTTTGCAAAAGCTGAACACTGCGGTATTCTCCCGCTATCCCAATGTAATGATGATAGCGGAGGAGTCCACCGCCTGGGGCGGCGTTACTCTCCCTGTTGACAAGGGCGGCCTTGGCTTTAACTTTAAGTGGAACATGGGCTGGATGCACGACGAGCTTGACTATATGCAGTGCGACCCCCTGTTTCGGAAGGGCAACCACAACAAGCTGACCTTCCCCATGATGTACGCCGCTTCCGAGAATTATATTCTGCCCCTGTCCCATGACGAGGTGGTTCACGGAAAGCGATCACTTATCGACAAGATGTGGGGTACCTATGAGGAGAAGTTTGCGGAGCTTAAGCTCCTGTACTCCTTCATGTACGCCCACCCGGGAAAGAAGCTGCTTTTCATGGGCGGCGAGTTCGGGCAGTTTGTGGAATGGCGGTTCGCCGAGCAGCTTGACTGGGTTCTGGATAAGTACGAGCCTCACGTTAAGCTCCGCGACTTCTGCGCCGAGCTTGGCCGCTTGTATCTCGAGCATCCCTGCCTTTTCGAAATAGAGAGGGAAAGCGGTGACTGGCGCGGCTTTAGATGGCTTAATGCCGAGGACTGTGAAAACAGCGTTCTGTCGTTCATGCGCACAGACCTCAGCGGAAAGGACAAAATAGCGATAATCATAAACTTCACACCCGTACGCAGGGAGGGCTATACTCTGCCCCTGCCGGAGCCGGGGCGGCTTGAAACAATATTGTCTACCAACGCACGCGCCTACGGCGGCGACGGCAAGGGTACAAGACGCTGCAAAACCAAAAAGGCAAAGGGCGGATATTCGGCAAAGATAGATCTTCCGCCGTTGACGGCACTGTATATGAAGTTTACAGGTGATAAATAAATCTTAGAGAGGACTGACATATATGAAATCAAAGGAATGTGTGGCTATGATACTGGCAGGTGGCCAAGGCAGCCGTCTCGGAATCCTGACACAAACCGTGGCCAAGCCTGCCGTTCCCTTCGGCGGCAAGTACAGAATTATCGACTTTACGTTAAGCAACTGCTCCCACTCGGGGATAGACACGGTCGGCGTGCTGACTCAGTATCAGCCGCTGGAGCTTAACACCTACATCGGAAACGGGCAGCCGTGGGATCTTGACCGCAGCAACGGCGGCGTATACGTTTTACCGCCCTATACCTCGGCGGACAAGGGCGAATGGTACAAGGGTACCGCAAACGCCATCTATCAAAACTTAAGCTTTATCGAGCAGTTTAACCCCAAATACGTTGTTATCCTATCCGGCGACCATATCTATAAAATGGACTACAGCAAGATGGTGAAGCAGCACAAGGCAACGAATGCGGATGCCACAATCGCCGTTATAGAGGTTCCCTGGGAGGAGGCGTCCCGGTTCGGAATCATGAACACCGACGAGGAGCTTAACATAACCGAGTTCGAGGAGAAGCCTGCCGAGCCGAAGAGCAACCTTGCATCCATGGGTGTTTACTGCTTCAGCTGGGAGGTTTTGAGGAAATACCTGACCGAGGACGAGAACGACCCCGATTCACAGAACGACTTCGGAAAGAACATCATACCCAAAATGCTGGCGTCCGGGCTTAAGCTGACTGCGTACCGCTTTGACGGCTACTGGAAGGACGTGGGTACGGTTCAGAGCCTTTGGGAGGCAAACATGGAGCTTTTGGACGACGATTCGGGCATAAATCTTAACGATGACAACTGGCGTCTGTTCAGCAGGAACCCAATAAAGCCGCCCCACTACATTGCACCCGAGGCAAAGCTAAAAAACTGCTACCTCACTGAGGGCTGCATTGTCCGCGGCGAGGTTGACCATTCGGTCATCTTCGAGGGTGTCACAATTGACGAGGGTGCAAAGGTTGAGGATTCGATCGTCCTCCCCGGTGCCGTTATCGGAAAGGACGCCATTATTTATAAATCCATTGTCGGCAGCGGCTGCAGTATAGGCGAGGGCAGCTATATCGGCTCTCAGGACGAAACGGCCGAAACGGCGTGGATTAACCGAAAAATCTGCTCAAATGATATTACCGTTATCGGCCCGAACACCAAGATAGGCGACGGCGTTAAGGTTGCCGCAAACTCAATGGTGACAGGGAATATTCTTTAGGGCTGCGGCAGGAATACGAAAGGAAGGAACTGAAATGAAAAACGACTTAATGGGCATTATCTTTGCCGAAAATTCCGAGGCAAGCATGGGTGAGCTTGTGTCCGTCCGCTCTCTTGCGGCGGTTCCCTTCGGCGGAAGATACCGTATTATAGATTTTATACTTTCAAACATGGTCAACTCGGCAATCATCAACGTGGGAATTACCACCTCATATAACTTCCAGTCGCTGAGCGACCACCTCGGCACGGGAAAGCCATGGGACATCGACCGAAAGGGCAACGGTCTTTTCATGCTGCCGCCTAAGGAAATCATTGAACCCGGCGAAATAAGAGGCGGCGTTGACACCTTAAGCGGGATTATGCACTATCTCTCCAAATCTCGGCAGAGCTATGTTCTTCTGTCTGACTGCAACACCGTGTGCAACATTAACTTTACCGACGTATTAAAGACGCATATCGATTCCGATGCGGATATTACGCTTATATACAACCGAACCGAAAACCTCGATCGAAAGGATCTGTCCGGAAGAATTCTGCTTGACGTAGATGAGTCAAAGCGGGTTCGCGACATACATGTATATCCCATTCAGCAAAAGACGAATTACTCGTATATGCATATGTTTCTGATTAAGCGCAGTCTGCTGATGGAGCTGGTTGGCGATGCGGCGGCGCATAACAAGCATTATATCTCAAAGGATATACTTCTGCCGAATGTCGACAGACTTAATATTCTGGGCTACGAATACACCGGCTACTGCCGTCAGATCAACAATATCAAAAGCTTCTATGACGCAAATCTCGAACTTCTGCAGAGTGACGTCTGCAACGAGCTTTTCGGCCTTAACAACGATATGCCGGTTTACACAAAGGTCAAGGACACCGTTCCCACCAAGTACGGCTCCAAATCGGATGTAAGCAACGCCCTGATTGCCGACGGCTGTCTTATAGAGGGTACGGTCAGAAACAGCGTACTCTTCCGCGGCGTTCATGTGGGCAAGGGTGCAACGGTTGAAAATTGTATATTAATGCAGAATTCCGAGGTAATGGATAACTGCCTTACGGAGAACGTCATCTTTGATAAGGAGGTTGTCCTCCGCAGCGGAAAGAAGCTTGTGGGTCAAAGCACCTATCCTATGGTTATTGAAAAGAGATCCATAATCTAACCCCAATTTATACTCGGATAATTCAGCATTTTATAACGAAAGGGTGAACTCTATGAGTAAAATTTTAATGTGTTCCTCGGAGGTGGCGCCGTTTGCCAAATCGGGCGGACTCGGCGATGTTTTGGGTGCTCTGCCGCAGGCTCTGGCAAAGCTGGGACACGATGTGAGGGTTGTCATGCCGAAGTACGGCTGCATTCCCTACGAATATACAGAGAAGATGCGGTTCAAATTCTTTATCTATGTGCCTTTGGGCTGGCGCAGAAAATACTGCGGTGTATTTGAGCTTGAAAAGGACGGCGTTACTTATTGGTTTATCGATAACGAATACTACTTCGGTGACCCGTATCTGTATAAGTGGAACGATTTGGAACGCTTTGCATTTTTCGACAAGGCGTGTCTTGAAATTCTGCCGCATATGGAGTTCAAGCCCGACATTATCCATGCCCATGACTGGCAGACGGGCATGGTTCCGGTGCTGCTCAATGCGTACTATATAAACAACGAATACTACAGCGGAACAAAAACCGTCTTTACTATCCACAACCTTAGGTATCAGGGTATATATTCCATGGATATTGTGGCGGACTTTTTCTCACTGGACAACAGCTACTTTACCAACGACAAGCTTGAGTTCCACGGCTGCGCCAACCTTTTAAAGGGCGGCATAGTCTACTCCGACTATGTCACAACGGTCAGCCCCACCTATGCCGAGGAGATAAAGACTCCGCTTGGCGGCGAAAAGCTTAACGGTCTGCTCAGCGCACGGTCAAACTCCCTCTTTGGGATAATCAACGGTATTGATTACACGGTTTATAACCCAAAAACCGATCCTTATATCTTCGAGAAATACGATAAGAAAACCGTTCTCGAAAAGAAGAAGGAAAACAAGATTCGCCTGCAGCAGCAGCTCGGTCTGCCCGTTGACGGCGAAAAGGCAATAATCGGCATGATTACGCGGCTTGTGGATCAAAAGGGCTTAGACTTGATTTCCGCCGCCATGGGCGAGCTTATGAATATGGACATTCAGCTTGTGGTTGTCGGTACGGGAGATTCCAAGTACGAGGATATGTTCCGCAGCACGGCGTGGTATAACCCAAGCAAGCTGTCGGCAAATATTATGTTTAGCAATGACCTTGCACACAAGGTATACGCCGCCTGCGATCTGTTCCTGATGCCGTCCATGTTTGAACCCTGCGGCCTCAGTCAGCTTATCGCCTTTGCCTACGGCACGATCCCCATTGTCCGTGAAACCGGCGGACTTAAGGACACCGTTAAGCCCTACAACAAGTTTACGGGCGAGGGCAACGGCTTCAGCTTCTATCCCTATAACTCGTCTGACATGATGTGCACACTGCGCATGGCATTGGGCTATTTCGCCGACAAGGATGTGTGGAACAAGCTGGTTAAAAACGCAATGACTCTTGACTTCTCCTGGAAGGAATCCGCAAAGAAGTACAGCGAGATGTACAAGTCGCTGACCGAATAGCCTTAATTTTTTTCGGCACAATAAAAGCCGCAGAACGCAGCCTCTGCCCTATTTGTGGGAGGCACAGCCGTTCTGCGGCTTTGCTTTTATGCGGATAACCTGTGCGCAGATGTCCCGTGCTTGCTTGCAGTCTGTGTTGGACCCTGCTCCCTGCAAGCACCGCTCCGCTTTGCTGCAATTTTAATTTATCCGCCGTATCTTTTATTTTTTATCATTGAAATTCCCGAGTTCCCCGTCACCCTCGTCCGCTCCGACCGCCGAAAGGTTCATTATCCTCACGGAGCGCAGCATTCCGATCATTGCCCAGTAGATGAGCATTATTCTCGGGTCGAACATTGTCGATTCGAAGAACGAGGACACCGACAGACCGATTAACATGGCAAGCCCTGCGGCAGACAGCTTTTTATAACGCTTGTCCCCGAACAGCAGCGATGTCAGTGCCGAATGAGCAATCTTTAAAATATAAATCAGAAAAACAACAAGAATCACTGCGCCGATGTCTATTATAAAATTAATATACACCGGGCTTACGTTGATGATGTTCGAAAAAACTCCGCCGCCTCTGTCGGGACTTACCGAGTTGTAAATTGCCATGAACCTGTCCGTATTGACCCCAAAGCCGAAGTCCCAGAAGTTCTTGAACAAAGACGTCACGTTTGTAATAACATTTCCGTGCCGAGTCGTTGCGGCAAGGGCTTCCCTCAGGTTCCCGGCAAGGCTCCCGAGACCGAGAGGAATCAAAAGAATAATAAACGGCGCATGCTTCTTGTCGGTGATAAGCAAAATTGCCAGCTCAATCAAAAATCCGATGTATGCCGCTCTCGAACGGGTTGCCACAATGGCGTTAAACGCAATTATAAAGATAAAGCCGGCATATAAATACCTGCGTCGCCTGTGTACATATTCCATGGGATAGGTAAAGGCAAACGGAAACATAAGGATTATTATTTCGCCGAACCTGACGCTGTCGGCAAAATAGGCGGTCGCCGCCTTGTCGGTCACTAAGTTCTGAACAAAGCCTATTGTACAGAGTATTGCCGCCGCACCGAAAATTATCAGCATAAACTTTTCAAGGTCGCCACGGGATTTGACCGAGAACGACACAAGAAAGAAAAATATAAAGCTAAGCAGCAGATAGAACAGAGTTGTCACCGTTGACAGCGGAAACAGCAGCAGAAACAGTACAATAAAAACAAAAACCACCGAGCAGATAATCATGAACATAGTTCCGCTGCGGTTTCGAGCGTTACAGGATATATAAAATATCGATAGTCCAATCAGTGCCGGCACAAAGAAAAACCCGCTCCAAAGCCGATCGGGCAAAAGTATGACCGCACCCAGGAACACCGCCGCAAAGCCGCAGTCATAGGCAATTGCGGATTGTCCCATTCTTCGGGTTATCTTTTCGGTATGTGCGGTCAAAAAACCGTAAAAACGGCTTTTGTACCATATTTCCGCCGTGTACGGCGTATCCCAAAAGATACGCACAAGAGGGAAGTTCAAAACCGCCCTCTCAAACCACAGCCAAAGCCGCCACACACGGCTCTCGAGGAGCTGCTGTCTGACATAGGGAATAATGCGGTTCATCAGCAGATAAACCATACGGGAAAGGCAGCTTTCCCGATACAATTCCTTCAAACCGTTGATCCCGTTCGTCCCGTTGATCCCGTTCATCACAATCACCCGTCAGCCTTTTTCAAAATACGAAATCTCGCCCTGCGTAATGTCAACGCCTGCGCTCGTCTTATCGATCAGACGCTTTACAAACTCGTCCTCTCTGCCTACCGGGACGTAGACCTCTAGCTTCACCGTCTCGCCGTATTCCGTCTCGCCGCAAAAAACGCCGTCAAACTCCGCCGCCTCATACTGCACCTTGCCGAGGCTGCCGTAATCACAGCTTATAAAAAGCCTGCGGCACAGCACCATCTCGACAGCTCCGGCGGCGTCAATGCCCTCCTTCGCCGCCTTGGAATAGGCGTGAACCAAGCCGCCGGTGCCAAGCAAAATCCCGCCAAAGTACCGTGTCACCACAACAATCAAGTCGGTAAGACCGCGGCCGCGCATAACCTCTAAAATCGGAAGTCCGGCAGTTCCGCCCGGCTCACCGTCATCGCTGTATCTCATTATATTGTTATCACGAATTATATATGCATAAACATTGTGACGTGCGTCACGGTGCTTTTGCCTTATATAGCCAAGGTAATCAAGGGCGGCATCCTCGGTGGATACCGGGCGGACATAAGCAATAAACCTCGACCGCTTTTCGACAATTTCCGCAGTGCCCATACCCCTTACGGTTTTATATTCGCCGTCCATCACAGCCACCCCCTCGTTTTGATATGAAATATTTTTACTTTGTATTCTCTGCGTTTTCAAGCCAATCAAACGCTGCGTCAAGCTGATTATCCTGCATTACCTTACTCTTTTCCATGCGTGTGTAAAGCTCACGCTGGGTGGTCAGGTCAAGAACGCCGTAAGGATAAAGCCCCGTTGCCGCCTGAAATCTGTAAACCGCCGCCGACATATCCTCGTCATATACATCGTCAATTGCGCCATCGTACGATCCCCAAATCTGCAAAAGCTCATTGGCTGTCTTGACCTCGTCACTGCGGCTTCCCACATCATATACATTCATATAGCCGAATTTGGTATACTTCTCTATCTCAAAGGGCGTATAGGTGTTGTCAATCTCCAAATCGGGAGCAATGCCCACCTTGTGGACATTATTGCCCTTTGGCGTCAGGTAGTAACCCATGGTATACTTCATACAGTCGCCGAACGGAAGATTCGATATAGTCTGAATCGTACCCTTGCCGTAGCTTCTCTTGCCTATCACATAGGCACAGCCGTTCTCCGACAGTGCCGCAGTCAGAACCTCCGATGCACTGGCGGAATTTTCGTTTATCAGTACCGCAGTGTTAAATTTATAGGTGTCCTCCTCAACGGCATTATAGACCACGTTTAAGATCTGCATCTTGTGATCCTCCGTAGTGATGGTGCTACCCTTTGGCACAAGGTAATCCGCCATCTTTATCGCCTGGTCAAAGATTCCGCCGCCGTTGTCGCGGAGGTCAATTATTATCTTATCTATCCCTTGCGCCGCTGCGGAATCAAGCTCCGCTTTAAACCTCTCCGCCGTGTTGGAAACAAAGCCGAAAACTCGGATATACATAATTTTCCCGCTGTCCCTGTCGTACACATGGCTCGACACGGAATTTCCGACAATCTTCTCTCTCACTGCATCAATATATATTATACTGTCCTCGCCCTTGCGCTTTATCCCAAGGCGCACAGCCGTGCCTTCCTCACCTTTTATATAGGATGCCGCCTGCTCCGACTTCATACCGGCAAGCTCCGTATCGTCTGCACTGACGATTATATCTCCGACCTCAATGCCGCCTCTCGCCGCCGGCGTGTCGGGAATAACACTGACAACGTTAACCCCGTCGGCGCACATATCAAAGGTTATTCCTATTCCGTAAATCTCGCCCGAAATATTCTCCAAAAATACCTTTGTCTCCTCGGAATTGTAATATTCCGAATTTTCGTCTATGGACTCCAGTATGGTTTTCATTACTTCATCGTACAGCTCGGGGTTGTTTTCAACTGCCTTAAGCAGCCCCTCGCGGAACATTTTCGCCTGGGTCACCTCGTCATATCGAGAGTAAACGCTCAAATATCCGATTACGTCCTCTATTACTCCCGCCTTATGCTTTCCCTCGATTACATCATCCGCATATATTCCCGTCGGCGCAAGCATCATTACCGCCGCAAACGCCGCCGCACACCTTTTCATTATACCTTTAATTCCGCTGTTCATTATGTCACACCTCTATTCTTTTTATGTTTCACCGCAGATACCTGTCGGCTATACTCGTATTATAAAATACGGAACAGACAGCCCGCCGTTTTCTCCGACCGCAAGAACAAACCATAGCTCTCTGTCTGCATATTCATTAATCCACTCTGCGGCGGCTCTGTTTCCGTCCGCAAAGAACCGCCCCTCCGCAGCCGAAGGAAGCTCAACATACTCGGCATTCGCCGCAGCCGCTTCCGCCTCCGCCGAGGGTGCCGCCGGCCTGATATTCTTCAGCACAAGCCTGCCCGTCGGCGTATCGAAGTAGTACAGCGAGCCGGTGCAGATATACAGTCCCACCGTCTGCTCGGGCGTCTCCGCTCCGTATGCCGATGAAGTGAGAAGCATCAGCGCCGCCGCTATCCCTATCAGCCTTTTAAGCATAAACTTCACCTCTACATTTTCTCGGGTGCGGAAATCTTAAGCATTTCCAGAACGCCCCTCATTACGATCCTCACGCTGTCAATAAGCTTCAGCCTCGCCGCCGTCAGCCCCTCATCTCCGCAGTTCACCCTGCACGAATTATAGAAGGAATGAAAGTCCGAAGCCAAGTCCATAATGTACCGTGTGATTCTTGCCGGCTCAAAGGTCTCTGCCGCCGCCTTAATCTCCTCGGGCAGGTCAGCAAGCCTCTTCAAAAGTGCCAACTCCGTCTCATCTGTCAGAAGCGAGATGCCCACCTCACTATATGGCTTAACGCTTATGCCGTCCTCACCCAAAAGCCGTATGATGCTGCAAATTCTCGCATGGGCATACTGAACATAGTACACGGGATTGTCGTTGCTCTGCTCTGCCGCAAGGGTCAGGTCAAAGTCAAGATGGCTCCCTGCATTCCGCATATTAAAGAAGAACCTCGCCGCATCAACGCTGATATCCTCCAGGAGGTCGGACAGGGTTATCGCCTTGCCCGTACGCTTTGACATTCTGACAATCTCGCCGTCCTGCATCAGCCGAACCAGCTGCATCAATACAACGTGGAGCTTGTCCGAATTTATCCCCACTGCGTCAAGAGCCTTTTTCATTCTCGCCACATGGCCGTGGTGGTCTGCACCCCAGATGTTTATTGCCAGGTCATAGCCTCGGGTTTCAAGCTTGTTGATGTGATACGCAATATCCGCCGCAAAGTAGGTGGGAATACCGTTTTTGCGAACCAAAACCTCGTTCTTTTCAAGCCCCATCTTTTCGCAGTTAAGCCACAGTGCGCCGTCCTCCTCATAGGTATAGCCGTTGTCGGTCAGACGCTTTATTGCCGCCTTGACCTCGCCGCCCTCGTGAAGCTTGCTTTCGCGGAACCAAATGTCGTATACTATCCGATACCGCTCCAAGTCCTCACGCAGCGAGGTGACGTTTTTCTCCAAGGCGTAGTCAATAAGTGCCGCCTTGCGCTCCTCCTCACTCAGGCTCAGGTGCTTGTCACCGTAAAGCTTTATAAACGCCTTTGCGTGCTCCCTTATATCGTCTCCGTGATAGCCGTCCTCCGGGAACTCAATTGCATCCTCGCCCCGAAGCTCCTGAATGTACCGTGCATTTAAGGAGTTACCGAACTTTTCTATCTGATTTCCGGCATCGTTCACATAAAATTCTCGGGTCACTTCATAGCCGGCACGCTCCAGGACCGCAGCAAGGCAGTCGCCCAGGGCACCGCCGCGTGCATTGCCCATGTGCATGGGGCCTGTGGGGTTTGCACTGACAAACTCCACCATGACCTTCTTTCCCCTGCCGATATCCACTCTGCCGAAGTCCGTTCCCTGCTTCTCCACAAGCTCAAGCACTCTGTAGAGGTAGTCGGGCTTTAAATAGAAGTTTATAAACCCCGCTCCGGCAACCTCGCAGCGTTCTATATCTCCGTCCGCATTAATGTGAGATGCAATCTTCTCGGCAATGCTCCGAGGGGCACTGCGGAGCGGCTTTGCCAAAATCATGGCAATGTTGCAGGCAAAGTCGCCGTGCTGCTTGTCCTTCGGCACCTCAAGCTTAATCATGCCGTCAACATCTGCAGCTGCCAGCTCACCTGCCTCCACCGCTGCGGCATATGCCCTATCTATCTCAGCAATAACCTTATTCCTTATCTCCTCGTATACAGTCATTGTTAAATCTCATCCTTTCAAAAGCTTTGTTTAGTCAAACGCTTAATTCGCGCGCTTCTCCGCACCTAATTTATTGCCCTCCAGCTGCTCCGCGAAGCCCTGTCATGCTCGTTCTCGCTTTTATTCAGCGGCTCGACAATTATATTAAGCGAATTTTTATAAAAATTCTCGTTGTCCGTATCCAGGGTATAATCAACCCTCACGCTTCCGCCCGGCGTTTCACAGTCCAAGTCATAGCTGACGTCAAAGGTCCTTATTGACGCTCCCACACTGCCGTAGGGGGTGGGATATACGCAGAGGTTCCTCTCGCCCTCGGTGTAGCTTATCTTCATGTTGTGCTTGCCGCGCCTCGTCACCATAACGCTCTTGTCCCAGACCTTTATCATGGTGGAGGTGTCGGCAAAGCCGGTCAGCTCGCTCTCATCGTACATTATATAATACTTTCCGTTAATCGAGCCGAAGCGTCCCGTCGTTTCAAGCTCAATAGGCTCGTCACCGCTGCCCTCTATATCCTGATAGGTTTTTATCTTAATCAAAACATTATCTTTCATGGCTTTCCTCAATACTTTTCTATCTCGATTTTCTGAACCGTACCGTCTATCGGCTGCTCCAGGAATACACTCCCCAGCTTCTCGAAGCCGTCCACCGTGTCGCTTACATAATACCTGACACAGCCTCGGCCGCCGCCGCCGCTGCGAAGGCCCTTTTGCTCCAGCTGTGTACGGGCTTCGACCGCCGCCTCCGCACCGGAGTTGACAAGCCGCACGCTGCTGCCCATAAACCTCTGAATCTCCTCACGGAGCAGCGGATAATGGGTGCAGCCGAGAATGAGCGTATCCACGCCCTTTTCCTTTATGGGCGTCAGATACTCCTCTATGATAAGCCTTGCAACCTGTCCGGAGGTGTAGCCGTTCTCCACCAGCGGCACAAACATGGGACAGGCATGGCTTATAACCTCTATATCGGGATTGATCCCCTTGATTATCCGAGTATAGTTGCCGCAGCTTATGGTGCTCTGAGTGCCGATTACGCCGATTTTTCCGTTTTGGGTAAGCTCTGCCGCACGGCGGCAGGTGGGATTCAATACGCCGATTATGTCGGTTTTTATCTCGTTCTGAATGTTCGGAAGCACGGCACAGCTCGCCGTTCCGCAGGCAATTATAATAAATTTTATGTCAAAGCTCTCCAAAAAGCTTATATCCTGCTTTACATATTTGACGAGGGTTTCGGTACTCTTTGTTCCATAGGGAACACGGCCGGTGTCTCCAAAGTAGATTATATCCTCCTCCGGCATAATCTCCATTACCTTTTTGACGCAGGTCAGACCTCCCAACCCCGAATCAAAAATACCTATGGCTCTGTTATCCATTGCGCCCTCCCTAAAGATTTTCTCTTGCGTAGCCGATAAGCCTGTCTAAAAGCTCACTCATCTTCACTCCGCTCGCCTCCCAAAGCTTGGGATACATACTGATCGACGTAAATCCCGGCAGAGTGTTAATCTCGTTCAGCTTGATCCCGCCGGTAACCTTATCCACAAAAAAGTCAACTCTCGACAGACCTCTGCACTCGCATATCTTATACGCACGAACTGCGTATTCACGAATTTTTTCGGTTGTTGCCTCGTCCAGCGGTGCAGGCATCATAAGCTTTGAATTCTCGTCCACATACTTTGCATCATAGTCATAAAACTCCGCCGCAGGAACAATCTCGCCCAGGACGGGGGCACATATCGGCTCGTCATTGCCGTACACCGCACTTTCGACCTCGCGGGCATTGACCGCCTCTTCTACAAGTATCTTTCTGTCGTGGGGTGCCGCCGTTTCTATTCCGCATATAAGCTCCTCACGGTTTGCCGCCTTAGATATACCCACCGATGAACCGGCGTTTGACGGCTTTATAAAGCAGGGATAGCCCAGCTTTTCTTCTATCTCGTCAAGCTTTGCCGTGTCATAGCTGCCGTCTGCGGCAATCCTGACCTCAATCCACGCCGCTTGGGGAATATCCGCAGCAGCAAACAAAAGCTTCGCTATGCACTTATCCATGCAAATCGAGCTGCCCAAAACTCCGGAACCGACATAGGGTATCCCTGCCAGCTCAAACAAGCCCTGAATCGTGCCGTCCTCACCGTTTCTGCCGTGCATAACCGGAATTGCCGCATCTATATGCTGCAGAGTCGTCTTCTCGCCGCTGAATATAATAATTCCGCAGTCGCCCCGATCGGGGGATATGACCGCCTTGGGATACTTCTCAAAATTCGCATCAAAATCCACCGGAATCTTATCACCGTCGACATATCGCCAGCCGCCGTTCTCTGTTATTCCTATAAGATGCAGATTATACTTCTCTCTGTCAAGTCCGCCGACAACAGTCGCCGCCGACACAAGCGATACCTTATGCTCACTCGACACCCCGCCGAATACTACACAAATATCAAGCTTACTCATTAAATCTCTCCGCCTTTCAAGGTTTATATGTACCCGTGCATGTGTGTGCACGGAAATGCCTCTGTTTTTGCATTATAATACTCCATATTATCATTAAATTATATTTTAACTCTATTCGCCTAAAAAATCAATATGTATAAATACTAAATATATGTTAAAAATATATTAAATTAAGCATATTTTACAATTAAAATAAAATAATTCCTTCGCATATCGGAGCGTTTGGGGATTTATGACACATAGTTGATTGTAAAATTTATAAGAAAATAGGCACCGAACGCCGCCGTAACGGGATATATGAAAAGGAGTAGGTAGAAATGACAATAAAAAGAAAAAATTTATCACTTATCGCATACGCTGCCGCCGCCCTGCTGCTTGCCGCAGGGGTCATGTTTATCGGCTATGTGGCACGCATGAAAAATGACATTTCCGAGGAGGTTCTGCGCCTGCACATTGTCGCAAAGGACGACAGCACTCGAAATCAGCTTTTAAAGCTGTGTGTCAGGGACAGGATCCTGTCCGAATTTTCGTCTCGCTTTGCCGAGTGCGAAAGTGCCGCCCAATCCGAAGCGGCAGCACTCGCCTGCCTCGCTGAAATCAAGGCGGCAGCAGAGGACGAGCTTTTACGGCAGGGCGCACCCGACACAGTGACCGTTGCCGTAGGACGGGAACTCTTTCCCACCAAAGCATACGAAGGTATTTCACTCCCCGGCGGCGAATACACCGCCCTTAACATAAAAATCGGCACCGGGGAGGGCAGAAACTGGTGGTGCGTGATGTATCCGCCCCTGTGCATAAGCGAGGGAATCGGTGTCCTTCCCAAGCAGTCGGAGGACAAGCTCAAAGCCGTCCTCACCGATGAGGAATACGACATGATTACCGATGGCGGTGTAAATGTTAAATTCCGCATTGCGGAGATACTGGGCAAGTATTTCAGATAGATGCCCGACCTCTCCCCGTCAAAAAGGCAGCCGCACTCGGGTAAGTTACCCGAACACGGCCGCCGCAGCTTCATAATTAATCAACTTATACCGATGCTATTCAATGGGAAGCGGATTTCCCTCACGGTCGAAAAGAGGAAGAGGCTCTAAAAATATTATATCCTTTCTCAGTGCCGCCTCGCCCTCTGCGAGTACAGCCATCTTTCCGACAATGTTTCCGCCTACCTCGTCTACCAGCTTTTCCAGTGCATTGAGGGATTCGCCCGTGCTGATTACATCGTCCACAATCAGCACCCTTTTCCCACGCAGGGCTTCTGTATCGGTATCACCCAGGCAAAGCATCTGGCGGTTTTCCGTAGTTATGGAATTCACATATGTTGTATGAATATTCTGCATATAAAGCTTTGGACCCTTGCGGGCAACAATATAATTATCCGCACCGGTCTGCCGCGCCATTTCATGGATTAAGGGAATACCCTTGCTCTCCGCAGTGATCATAATGTCAAACTCCGGCGCACGGGACAAAAGCTCCGCAGCGGCAGCACTTGTGACCTCAACATCGCCGAACATTATAAATGCGGCAATATACAAATCGTCGTTTATGGGACAGAGGCGCAGACTGCGTTCCAGCCCGGCAATTTTCATGGTATAAGCTTCTTTCATTATAAAATCAAGTCCTTTCGGGCCTTGGGATTAACCCATGATGCCCATGAATTTAAGTACGAAGTAAAGCACAAAGAGAGCGGTGGAAATCCACATAACAGGCTTTACGTCCTTTATCTTGCCGGTGCAAACCTTGAGGATAACCCAAGTGAGCATACCGAACATGATACCGTTCGAGATGGAGTATGTAAGGGGCATGAACGCAACCGCCGCAAAGCCGCCGAGAGTGTCGGCGATATCGCTGTCGAAGTCCATATTCTTAACGGCAGAGAACATCAAAAGACCTACAAATACCATAGCCGGTGTGGTCGCAAACGACGGAATAGCCAGGAATATAGGTGACAGAACAAGTGCCAGCAGGAAGAGTATAGCCGTAACAACCGATGAAAGACCGGTTCTTCCGCCTGCGGAAACACCTGCGCTCGACTCAACATAGCTCGTAACGGTGGAGGTACCGAGGCACGCACCCACAACCGTACCGACAGCGTCAGCCATCAGAGCGCCCTTTGCGTTGGGAAGCTCGCCCTTTTCGTTGAGGAGGTTTCCTTTTTCGGCAACACCGATAAGTGTACCTACGGTATCGAAAATATCTGTGAACAAGAATGTAAATACAACAACCGCAAATCCGGATATGTTCTTTGCAACGGATGCAAAATCAAAGTTAAAGAACGCCGGAGCATCAAAGCTTAAACCGCTGAATGACGGAATGGTGGAGTATACACCGTTTGCCGGGTCAACAACATACCAGCCGCAAACCTCAGCCAGCATACCGAGAATCCAAGTAACAATGATACCGAGAAGGATTGCACCCGGAACCTTGTAGTGGTGAAAAACACCGATAACAAGAAGTCCAACCAAAGCCAAGCAGAACTGCGGCGAGCTAAAGCTGCCGATAGATACCAGTGTAGAATCGTTATTCACAACAACGCCCGCATTTATAAGGGCAATAATCGTAATAAACAAACCGATACCGGCGGTAATACCGAACTTTAAGTTTTTGGGAATCTGGTTTACCAGCGCTTCTCTGAAGTTGAACAGCGACATAACCATGAAGATTATACCTTCAACCAGAATAGCCGTCAGCGCAACAGAGTAGGAATAACCCATAACTCCGCATACAGTGAATGCAAAGAACGCATTAAGACCCATGCCCGACGCCAAAGCCACAGGGTAGTTGGCGAAGAACGCCATGCACAATGTTGCGATAGCCGCAGAGATCGCTGTCGCGGAGAATATAGCTCCGGGAGTTGCGCCCTCAATTCCGCCGAGGATGCTCGGGTTTACGGCAAGGATATACGCCATTGCCAAAAACGTGGTAATGCCGGCAATAATCTCAGTCTTGACATTAGTGCCGTTCTCTTTTAATTTGAATAGTTTTTCCATCATACTTCCTCCAAAAGTATAAATATAATAAATTTTAATTTTTTTACATAACTCATTATATGATGCAAAATTTATCCGTCTGTATCCGCAAGGCACCACCCTATGTATAACCCCCACAAAGAGCAGTTAATCCTCAGCAATACTTTATAATATTAACATATCCGCAGAAAAACTTCAAGCTATTTTTTAAAAAATTTGTCGTATAACAGTAATTTATCCTTAAATTAACATCAATTTAACATAAGGTGGCTCTACTTGTCCGTATCATCGCCGTCCTCCGCCGCCTTGGGCCCGCGCAAAACCCGCGCCTCGGAAATACGGTGATTGTCAACGCTCGTAACCGTAACGGTAAGGTTTTCAAATTTAAAGCTTTCGCCTGCCTCGGGGATTTTCTCCATTTGCTCCATAATCCAGCCGCTGAGCGAGGTGCTGTCCGACTCGGTTTCTATGTCAAAATACTCACAGAAATCGTCAAAATCCATAGCGGCATTTACGATATATGCGTCTCCGCACTTCCTTATACTCTCAACAACCTCGTCATGCTCGTCCCATATCTCACCGACCAGCTCCTCAAGAATATCCTCCATTGTTACTATTCCGTAGGTACCGCCGTATTCGTCCAGAACCACCGCCATGTGCGATTTACTCTTTTGAAGCTTCTCGAGCATATCGCTTATCTTTTCGTTTCTGAGGACAAAAATAACCGGAGTGATGATATCTTCGATAGCTTTACTTGTAACGCCCATGCCGGTATAAAAATCCTTCTGGTGAATTACGCCGATTATATTGTCGATACTCTCTCTGTATACCAAAATCCTCGAAAATTTTGATGTGTGAAAGACCTCGGCAATCTCCCTCTTATCGGCCTCAACGGACACCGCCTCGAGATCCACACGATGGGTCAGGATGTCCTCCGCCTCGATATTTGAAAATTCGATTACGTTCGTCAAAAGCTCGCCCTCGTTTTCGTCGATGCTTCCATCCTGCTGAACCTCCTCAACAAGCATAAGAAGCTCCTCCTGAGACATCTTTGAATCGGATTCGGTTTTCAAAAGCCGGGTCAGAAGCCGTTTCCATGCCGAAAACACAACATTCAGCGGCATAAGAATCCAGATACAGAGCCTCAGGAACGGTGCCGAGAACATTGCAAACTTCTCGGGGCAGTCCTTCGCTATGCTCTTGGGCGAGATTTCGCCGAATATCAGTACAACCACCGTTATGACAACGGTAGACACCGTTGCGCCCGCATCGCCGCAAAGCTTCACAAACAACACTGTTCCCAAGGACGCAAGTGCTATGTTTACAATATTATTTCCGATCAGTATGGTGGAAATAAGCTTATCATATCTCTCCGAAATTTCATAAGCACGCTTCGCACGCTTATCGCCTTTTTCCGCCAGTGCCTTAAGCCGTGTTCGGTTCAGCGATGAAAACGCCGTTTCCGTTGCCGAAAAGTACGCCGAAAATATTACCAGCACAATCATAATTATTATATATGATGTATTACTCAATTTTTAACTCTCCTTTTATGTATATTTAGCCTTAATTCCGAATAATTCCCTCTAAATACGCAAAAAGACACATCTGTCCCGTGTAATTCTACGGCGCAGATATGCCTGTATACATAAAAAGGTTAGTTTTATCCCTGTGAAATTCCCGTTAAAACAGTTGTTACCGTTCGCATCATCGTCGTCTGCGTCCATCTTATTTATCACCCCTCATAAAAATTTATTTTAGTATATCACATAATCCGTAAAATGTCAAATATTTTTAAATCGGAGCATCGCCGGAGAGATGCCCCGATTTAAATTTTTATTCAAAGGTCCGCTTCGCTTATTTCGGCTGCTTTCCGATATAAGCCAAAATTCCGCCGTCCACATATAAAATGTGACCGTTGACGGCATTCGAGGCTTCGCTTGCCAAAAATACCGCCGGTCCCGCAAGCTCCTCGGGTTCGAGCCATCTGCCGGCGGGCGTTTTCGCACAGATAAACGAATCAAAGGGATGTCTTGAACCATCCTCCTGCTTCTCACGCAGGGGCGCAGTCTGCGGCGTGGCAATGTAACCGGGGCCTATGCCGTTGCACTGAATGTTGTATTCGCCGTATTCCGAGCAGATGTTTCGTGTCAGCATTTTAAGGCCGCCCTTTGCCGCCGCATAAGCGGAAACCGTCTCACGGCCCAGCTCGCTCATCATGGAGCAGATGTTGATTATCTTTCCGTGACCCTTTTTGATCATGGAGGGGATAACCGCCTTTGAAACGATGAACGGAGCGTTTAAGTCCACGTCTATTACCTGTCTGAACTCCGCCGCCGACATTTCGGTCATGGGTATTCGCTTTATTATGCCTGCGTTATTTACAAGAATGTCAATAACGCCAACCTCGTTCTCGATTTTGGCAACCATATCGTTGACAGCCGCCTCATCCGTCACGTCGCATACATATCCGCGTGCTTCGATGCCCTCCGCCTTGTATGCCGCAAGACCCTTGTCCACAAGCTCCTGCTTTATATCATTAAATACGATTGTTGCACCCGCCTCAGCAAAGCCCTTCGCAATGGCAAAGCCTATGCCGTAGGATGCGCCGGTGACAAGAGCGATTTTTCCGTCAAGTCTGAAATTTAACATATGCACAAGCCTCCTATCTCAAATCCCTTGTTGCGATTCCGTCCATATCGGTGAACTCCTGATTCTCGCCGCACATAGCCCAGATAAACGAATAAGCCTTGGTTCCGACACCGCTGTGGATTGACCAGCTGGGACTGATAACCGCCTCCTCGTTGTGCATTATAATATGCCGTGTCTCCGTCGGTTCTCCCATCATATGGAATACAACATCATCCTCACCCATATCGAGATAGAGATATACCTCCATTCTTCTGTCGTGGGTGTGACAGGGCATGGTGTTCCATACGGAACCCTCCTCAAGCTGCGTCAGACCCATTGCCAGCTGACAGCTCTGCATTACCTCCGGATGTATGTACTGGTTAATAACTCTCTTGTTTGCGTCCGCCGCACTGCCGCAGGGAACCTTTTTCGCCTTGGATATGTCAATCTTAACGATAGGATAAGCCTTATGTGCCGGGCAGGAGCTTACATAGAACTTCGCCGGAGCTTCGGGATCTGCACTCTTAAATGAAATATCCTTGTTGCCCATGCCTATATAAATTCCGTCACGCGGCTCCATGTTGTATTCAACGCCGTCAACGGTGATAACACCGCGGCCGCCGATATTGATACATCCCATTTCACGTCTTTCCAGGAAGTACTCCGCCGCAAGCTCTTTGCCCGCCTCAAGCCTTAATTCGTGAAGCACAGGCATAAAGCCTGCGGTTATTATCCTATCGATGTGGCTGTATACCATTCTTACATTGTCCTTTGTAAAAAGGTTTGCTATATGAAATTCCTCTCTGAGTCTTTCGGTTGTGTAATGCTTAACATCCTTTGAATTTGATGCGTTTCTGACTTCCATTTTATCAATCTCCTTTTTAATATATTTTCCTTTTACCTCAAGCTGGGACAGTGCCGCCCACGACAGCGGCTCGGATGCCTGCTTGAAATCCTTAAGTATTATTTTACTTGTTTTCTTCGGCTCGGAAAGGGTAACCTTCTGTCCCTCCGCCGTTTCGGCAAAGCTTGCTTTTTCAAAGCTTCCGTCCGAGAATACTACATTGAGCGAGCGCCAATATGTATCGTGAGGGAAATCCGCCCTCAGATAGAAGGTCACCTCATCAACCTCAACCTCTCCGCCGAAATCAAGAGTGTAGACCATATCCTCTCTCGCACCTGCCGCCCAGGAATGATAGGGATAGTTGCCGTGCTTTGTGTTGTCAAAAGCACCGTCTATAGCATTCCTCGCCCGAAAACACGCCTCGCCTCGTGTGACGAAGTTTGCCTCGACATGGGGATAGGTACCGTTCGCCGCCTCAAGGTCAAGGCTGTTCAGTGCGATATTCCTCGTATCAAACGCATTCTCGGCTTCTTTTATAACAATCCTGTGTCCGCACTTTTTCCACGATTCCGCATCATATCCGGCAAGATCGCCGCCAAACGGAATATTATAAGTAAACCTCCGGTCAGGCACAAAAACCGTGGAAGGTATCTGCGATTCGTCAAATGCAGCTGTTATCCACTCGCTGTCGGCACTTACCTCAAATCGGCTGCCCTCCTTATAGACATCCTCGTATACGGTGTCAATACTGTCACCGGAAAGCTCGAGCAATGTATCACCGTTTACATCCTTTAAGATACATTTTACCACTTTTTACACCTCTTTTATATTAAAATCGTTCTTTTAAGTCTATTATAATCTATATAAACTGCCATGTATTTGCTTTTTATGTGTATTATATTGCACTTTCAATGAATTTGAGTTGTAGGATTTTTATGGAATTAAAAAACCGCCTTGCGGCGGAAGATAATAGATTCTTTTCTGCAAATGCTGCTGCGATACGGTAAATCGGAACATTCAACGGCTTATCCCCTCAGCCGCCCGACAGCGGCAGCTCCCCTTTGTCAAAAAGGGGAGCCTCTATCCAAAAGATTATGCGGCTGCGGGTGATATTCGTTCAGTCGTCCTTGCCGGGAGTAATTTTTTTCTGAAGCTCCCTAAAGCGCAGCCTTGTCTCATGCAGCTTTGCCTTTGCCTCAGTGCTTCTCAGCTTAAGCTCGGCATACCTGCTCGTTTTGTTTCTCTCCGCTCTCTCAAAGCGCAGCCGCATATGCCTTGCACTTCGTCTTGCACTGCGATAGTCGGAGCGTGCACTTCTGTATTCCCTCATCATTGCACGGGGACGCACCTGCATCTCGGAGTAAGCCTCATGAATACGCCGAAGGAGTCTGCTTTTACTTTGCAGAACCTCGTGAACCTTGCGGCTGATTTCCGCAGTGTTGTCCCCGATTTGAGAATCAATGGTGTTCTTGACCTTGCTCATAAGCGAGAATGATGCGGAATAGTCCACAGTCATAATAACAATAACCGCTGCCGCACATATGTAAAGCACAGCCTTGGGACAGGCGTACATAAGCCTAAAATACGCCGGCGTAATCCAATGTACAATAACAGTACACGCAATTCCGAACAGAATCAGATTTCCTATCCATATTCGTCCGTGAAGGTTCATGGGCTTCGAGCTGTAATCCCACCATCTGGCGTGATAACGACGTTCCATAAACCAGCTTGTGAAATATTCCAAAGCACCGCAGAGAACCATTCCCGCAAAGAACGTCTCCAAAACTGTTCCGCACCTGAATATTTCGCCGCCTAAGAGAAGCGTTGCCGTCACAACTCCGCAGCCGTAAATCGGACAGTACGGCCCGATAAGAAAGCCTCGGTTCACGAAAACGTGATCCTCTGCAAGGAACAGCACAACCTCCGTAAGCCACCCTGCAACGGAAAATACAAAAAACATTATAACGTACATACAAAGCCTGTCAAGCATTTAACCCACCCCTTTTGCTCAAAAGTTATGATTATTACCCTTATATACACCGAACATCGACATAATATACCTCTTTTTTGCTGTATTATATCACTCTCACTGCGTAAAGTCAAGAAACAGCCTTCTGCAAAGCTTTGTTCTGTTGCATATAATAAAACCCCTCCGCCGTTAAAGCAGAGGGGGATTTAAACACAACGGTTATCCTTTACCGCCGTTTATATTACGAAGTTAAATATTACTCAGCGATTGCTGCCTGTGCCGCCGCAAGTCTTGCGATCGGAACACGGTAGGGCGAGCAGGATACATAGTCAAGTCCGATCTTGTGGCAGAACTCTACGCTTGTGGGATCGCCGCCGTGCTCACCGCAGATACCGCAGTGCATTTCGGGACGAATGCCCTTGCCGAGCTTGATTGCCATTTCCATAAGCTTGCCGACACCGGTCTGGTCAAGCTTTGCAAACGGATCGTTCTCGAATATCTTCGCATCATAGTAAGCGTCGAGGAACTTGCCCGCATCATCTCTCGAGAAGCCGTAGGTCATCTGTGTCAGGTCGTTTGTACCGAAGCAGAAGAACTCAGCATCCTTTGCGATAGCGTCAGCGGTGAGTGCCGCTCTCGGGATCTCAATCATGGTACCTACCTCATACTTGAGGTCGCTGCCTGCAGCCGCAATTTCCTCGTCGGCGGTTTCCACAACGAACTGCTTAACATACTTAAGCTCATTCTCGTCGCCGATCAACGGAATCATAATCTCGGGTTCAACGTTCCAGTCGGGGTGAGCCTTCTTAACGTTGATTGCCGCACGGATAACAGCCTTTGTCTGCATCTTTGCGATTTCGGGATATGTTACTGCAAGACGGCAGCCACGGTGACCCATCATCGGGTTGAACTCGTGGAGCGAATTGATTATCGTCTTGATTTCCTCAACAGACTTGTTCTTAGCCTTTGCAACCTTCTCGATATCGGCTTCCTCTGTGGGAACGAATTCGTGCAGAGGCGGATCCAAGAATCTGATGGTTACGGGGTGGCCCTCCAAAGCTTCGTAAAGCTGCTCAAAGTCACCCTGCTGCATAGGCAGAATCTTATCCAAAGCAGCCTCTCTCTCCTCAACTGTGTCAGAGCAGATCATCTCGCGGAATGCGTCGATTCTGTTGCCCTCAAAGAACATATGCTCTGTACGGCAAAGACCGATACCCTCTGCGCCAAGCTCTCTTGCCTTCTTTGCGTCTTTCGGGGTATCCGCATTTGTTCTTACCTTTAATGTTCTGTATTTGTCTGCCCAGCCCATAATCGTTCCAAAGTCGCCGCCGATGGAAGCGTCAACTGTCGGGATTATACCGTCATAGATGTTGCCTGTTGAACCGTCTATTGAGATATAGTCGCCTTCAACATAGGTTTTTCCTGCAAGAACAAACTTTTTGTTTTCTTCGTCCATTGCAATATCGGAGCAGCCCGATACACAGCATGTTCCCATACCTCTTGCAACAACGGCAGCGTGTGATGTCATACCGCCGCGGACCGTAAGTATACCCTGAGCGGCTTTCATACCCTCGATATCCTCGGGAGATGTTTCAAGA
This sequence comes from uncultured Ruminococcus sp., assembly GCA_902766745.1. Taxonomy (GTDB): domain Bacteria; phylum Bacillota; class Clostridia; order Monoglobales; family Monoglobaceae; genus UMGS1820. Next base: position 498 of record CACXES010000017.1, on the reverse strand, counting down.
CGAACCAAAACAACCTTTTCGCCGCGAGCTTTCCATTCCTTTGCATCGTCGGCCGTAAATACTATTTTACCGCAAGCGGCGCCGGGAGATGCAGCCAAAGCCTTTGCAACGGGAGTTGCGGCCTTAAGAGCCTTTGCATCAAACTGCGGGTGAAGCAATGTATCAAGGTTACGCGGATCTATCATAAGAACGGCTTCTTCCTCGGAGATCATGCCTTCCGAAACAAGGTCAACAGCGATCTTCAAAGCAGCCTGAGCTGTTCTTTTTCCGTTTCTTGTCTGAAGCATATAGAGCTTTCTGTCCTCAATGGTAAACTCCATATCCTGCATATCTCTGTAGTGATTTTCAAGAGTATGGCAGATATTTACGAACTGATCGTATACTTCCGGCATAACTTCCTTAAGCTGATCGATCTTTTGCGGAGTTCTTACGCCTGCAACAACATCTTCGCCCTGAGCGTTCATAAGGAATTCGCCCATAAGGTGTTTTTCGCCTGTT